>NZ_AKJC01000087.1 GCF_000282535.1 Pseudomonas sp. GM84
GGAAAGCCGGCTCCCACGGGTTCCCCACCGTCCTCAAGTTCTGTGGGGTACCTGTGGGAGCCGGCTTGCCGGCGATAGGGCGGGCAGCCACTTCATACAATCGTTGCAGCCCCAATGCCCCCAATCCCCCATCTAGTCCAGCGCATCATCGAACTGCTCAAACGCTACCCCGGCATCATCGCGCTCGGCGGCTTCCTCTCCGGTATCGGCAGCTTCATCCTGGTCGACCGCCAGGCCGGCCTGGCCAGCTGGGTCGCCATCCTGATGCTGGTCAGCTGGATCTGGCTGATGCTGGAGAACACCCTGACCGGCCTGTTCGCCCGCACCTTCAAGCGCGAAATCCCGCAGCCGCTGCTGCGCTACGCGACGCAGATGATCCACCAGGAAAGCCTGTTCTTCGTCCTGCCGTTCTTCTTCATCACCACCACCTGGAACAGTAGCCAGCTGGTGTTCACCGGCCTGCTCGGCGCCGCCGGGCTGATCTCGATCGTCGACCCGCTGTACTACAAGTGGCTGGCCCCACGGCGCTGGCTGTTCCTGGCGTTTCATACCCTGACGCTGTTCGCGGCACTGCTGACCGCGCTGCCGATCATCCTGCACCTGACCACTGCGCAAAGCTTCAAGCTGGCGTTGATCGCGGCAATGGCGCTGTCGTTCCCGAGCCTGGTCAGCAGCTTCCCGGTCAATACCTGGCGCCGGGGCGTGGCGCTGGTGCTGGTGACCCTGGCGGTCGGTGGCGGTGGCTGGCTGCTGCGCTCCTGGGTGCCACCCGCCACCTTGTGGATGACCGAGGTGGCGGTGAGTACCGAAGTGTTGAATCGCCAGCCGGGCAAATCGCTGGATGAAATTGCCGCCAGCCGGATCCGCAGCAGCGGCTTGTATGCCTATACCGCCATCAACGCACCGCGGGGGCTCAACGAACGCATCTATCACGTGTGGCAGAAGGACGGCCAGGAGGTCGACCGCATTGCCCTGGATATTCATGGCGGGCGCAAGGAAGGTTATAGGGCCTGGACCCACAAGCAGAACTTCCCGCCCAACCCGGTCGGCAAGTGGCAGGTGCGAGTGCTGACCGAGGATGGTCAGGTGATCGGGGTGCTGCGGTTCGAGGTAATCGACGACGCAGCGGCGAAGTGAGCGAGAGGGGCTGCTTTGCAGCCCATCGCCGGCAAGCCGGCTCCTACAGGTACACCACAGTTCTCAAGGGCAGTGAGATACCTGTGGGAGCCGGCTTGCCGGCGATGGGGCCAAGACAGACTCGCTGCGCTATGATCAGCCTCTACGCCCCCCGCGCGCAGTCAGATGCATGGAGCCTATGACCACCCCCAGCGCCACCCTGGACACCACCTGCCAGCCAGCCTGCCTGCGTATCGCCGGTGACTGGACCCTGGCCCACTACGCCAGCCTCAGGCGCGACAGCGAGCAGCTGCGCGCGCAAGCCACCAGCGACGCCATCGCCGACCTCAGCCAACTGGGCAACCTGGACACTGCCGGCGCCTCGCTCTTGGCCGAGCTGCTGGGCGCCGAGCGCCTGTCGCACTGTACCGAAGACCTGCCCGAAGCCAGCCGCGCCCTGCTCAAGACGGTCTACTGCTCGGTGCAGGACTACTGCATCCCGGTCAAGGCACCCGAGCGCAATGTGCTGCTTCTGCTGCTGGAGCGCATCGGCAGTGCGGTCGACACGCTCTGGCAGGATTCCCTGCAGTTGCTCGGCTTCGTCGGCCTGATCCTGGAAACCCTGGTGCGCCGGCTGTTCCAGCCCCACCGCTGGCGCGTCACGCCGGTGGTCGCGCACATCGAGCAGACCGGCCTGGACGCCGCCCCCATCGTTGCCTTGCTGACCTTTCTGGTGGGCGCGGTGGTGGCCTTCCTCGGCGCCACGGTGCTGGCCGCGTTCGGCGCGACCATTTTCACCGTCGACCTGGTGGCGTTTTCGTTCCTGCGCGAATTCGCCGTGCTGCTGACCGCCATCCTCATGGCCGGCCGCACCGCCAGTGCCTTCACCGCGCAGATCGGCTCGATGAAGGCCAACGAAGAAATCGACGCCATCCGCACCCTTGGCCTGAACCCCATGGAGCTGCTGGTGGTGCCGCGGGTGCTGGCACTGCTGATATCACTGCCACTGCTGACCTTCGTCGCGATGATCTGCGGCATCGTTGGCGGCGCGGTGGTCTGCGCCCTGACCCTGGACATTTCGCCGGCGATGTTCCTCTCGCTGCTGCAGAGCGACATCGGCGTGCAGCACTTCCTCGTGGGCCTGGCCAAGGCGCCGTTCTTCGCCTTCCTGATCGCCGCCATCGGTTGCCTGGAAGGCTTCAAGGTCAGCGGCAGCGCCGAGTCGGTGGGCGCCCACACCACCTCCGCCGTGGTGCAATCGATCTTTGTGGTCATCGTGCTGGATGCCGTGGCCGCGCTGTTCTGCATGGAGATGGGCTGGTGAGCGGCCGGGAAGCAGTGATCGAAGCGCGCGGTATCTGCAACCGCTTCGGCAGCCAGAGCGTGCACGAACAGCTCGACCTGGACCTCTACCGTGGCGAGATCCTCGCCGTGGTGGGTGGTTCGGGCAGCGGCAAGTCGGTACTGCTGCGCAGCATCATCGGCCTGCGGCGGCCGAACGAAGGGCTGATCAAGGTGTTCGGCGAGGACCT
Organism: Pseudomonas sp. GM84; assembly: GCF_000282535.1. Lineage (GTDB taxonomy): Bacteria > Pseudomonadota > Gammaproteobacteria > Pseudomonadales > Pseudomonadaceae > Aquipseudomonas. The sequence continues at coordinate 2,649 of NZ_AKJC01000087.1, forward strand.
CGCCAGCTTGCGCGACGAACAGCGCTCGCAGGTCGAGCGGCGCTTCGGCGTGCTGTTCCAGAAAGGCGCGCTGTTTTCCTCCCTGACCGTCACCGAGAACGTGGCCCTGCCATTGATCGAGCATGCCGGCCTGTCGCGCGACGATGCCGAGCACCTGGCCGGGGTCAAGCTGGCCCTGGCAGGTTTGCCGCTGTCGGCCGCCGACAAGTACCCGTCGTCACTGTCCGGCGGCATGATCAAGCGCGCAGCCCTGGCCCGGGCGCTGGCCCTGGACCCGGATATCCTGTTCCTCGACGAACCCACCGCCGGCCTCGACCCCATCGGTGCCGCCGCCTTCGACCAGTTGATCCTGACCTTGCGCGATGCCTTGGGCCTGAGCGTGTTCCTGATTACCCACGACCTGGACACCCTCTACACGATCACCGACCGCGTCGCCGTGCTGTCGCAGAAAAAAGTGCTGGTCGCCGGCCCCCTGGCCGAGGTCGAGCAAACCAACGACCCGTGGATTCACGAATACTTTCACGGCCCTCGCGGGCGAGCGGCCGAACACGCCGCCGCCAGCGCCGGGCAGGAGCGCTGAACGATGGAAACCCGAGCTCATCACGTTCTCATTGGCCTGGTCACCGTCGTGGTGGTCGTCGGTGCCATGCTGTTCGGTCTGTGGCTGACCAAGTCCAGCGTCGACGACGCGTTCAAGGACTATGAGGTGATCTTCAACGAGGCCGTCTCGGGCCTGTCCCGTGGCAGCCCGGTGCAATACAACGGCATCAAGGTCGGCGACGTGACCAGCCTGCGCCTGGACCCCAAGGACCCGCGCCGAGTGCTCGCCCGGGTGCGCCTGAGTGGCGACACCCCCGTCAAGGAAGACACGCAGGCCAAGCTGACCCTGGCTGGCGTCACCGGCAACTCGTTCATCCAGCTCAGCGGCGGTACCCCGCAAAGCCCGGAGCTCAAGAGCAAGAGTGGCAAGCTGCCGGTGATCGTCGCCTCGCCATCGCCGATCTCGCGACTGCTCAATGACAGCAGCGACCTGGTGACCAACATCAACCTGCTGCTGCACAACGCCAACGCGATGTTTTCGGAAAAAAACATCGAGCGCCTGAGCAACACGCTGGCCAACCTTGAGCAGACCACCGATGCCTTCGCCAACGAGAAGGGCGGTATCGGCGTTGCCATCGAACAACTGGCGCAGGTCGGCAAACAGGCCAATGCCACCCTGGCCGAGACCCAGGCATTGATGCGCAACGCCAACGGCCTGCTCGGTACCCAGGGCAAGCAGGCTATCGACAGCGCCGAACAGGCCATGCAGTCGTTGGCGCAAAGTACCGAAACCATCAACAGCTTGCTGCAGGACAACCGCCAGTCGATCGACGACGGTGCGCAAGGGCTCAACCAGCTGGCCCCGGCCATCCGCGAGCTGCGCGAGACCCTCAACTCGCTCAAGGGCATCTCCCGGCGCCTGGAGGCTGACCCGAGCGGCTACCTGCTTGGCCGCGACAACACCAAGGAGTTCCAACCATGAATCCGTCGCTGCGCCTGCTGGCCCTGACGGCTGCACTGAGCCTGGTCACCGCCTGCTCGATCCTGCCCAAGGGCGAGCCTGTGGACCTCTACCGGCTGCCAGTCAACCAGGCCAGCCGCCAGGCCACGCCGGTGGACTGGTCACTGCGCCTGAACAAACCGCTGGCCAGCGAGGTGCTGGCCGGCCCGCGCATCGCCGTGATTCCCCAGGGCGACGTGGTCAGCAGCTACAAGGGCGCGCGCTGGAGCGATCCAACGCCGTTGCTGGTACGTAACCGCCTGCTCGACGGTTTTCAGCGTGACGGCCGTGTACAGCGCCTGAGCGCCGACGACAGCAACCTGCAGGCCGACTACGAGCTGGTGGGTGAATTGCAGGCGTTCCAGAGCGAGTACCGCGCAGGCGGCACGCTGGAGGTGGTGATCCGTTATGACGCGCGCCTGGTGCAGGGGCGCAGCCAGCGCATTCTCGCCAGCAAGCGCTTCGAGGTGCATCAGCCGCTGGCCGACCAGCAGGTCGCTGCAGTGGTCGCAGGCTTTGGCGCGGCCAGCGACCAGCTAGCCGGGCAGGTAATCAACTGGACCGTTGCCCAGGGCACCCAGGCTCAGGCGAAGAACCAGTAGCAGATGCAGATGGCCGCAATCACCCCGGACAGCTCGGCCAGCAAGGCGCAGCCGACAGCGTGGCGCACACGCTGGATACCTACCGCGCCGAAGTAGACGGCCAGTACGTAGAAGGTGGTTTCGGTACTGCCCTGGATGGTCGCGGCCACCAGCGCCGGGAAGCTGTCCACGCCGTGGGTCTGCATGGTCTCGATCAACATCGCGCGCGCGGCACTGCCGGAGAACGGCTTGACCAAGGCCGTCGGCAGGCCCTCGACGAAACGTGTGTCCATGCCCAGCCAGTTCACGGCGTGGCGAATACCGTCCAACGCCAGCTCCAGGGCCCCGGAGGCCCGCAGTACGCCGACTGCCACCAGCATCGCCACCAGGTAGGGCAGCAGGCTCTTGGCCACGTCGAACCCTTCCTTGGCCCCTTCGACGAAGGCTTCATACACCTTCACCCCCCTCAGCGCGCCAATCACCAGGAACAGGATGATCACGCCAAACAGGGTGAGGTTGCCGAGGATCGACGACAGGCTGGCCAATGCGGCTGCCGACAGGGTGCCGAGGAACGCCATGAAACCGCCCAGCAGCAGCGCCCCCGGAATCATGTAGGCGAGCACCACCGGGTCCCACAGGCGCAAGCGCTGCATGACCGCCACCGACAGCAGGCCGACCAGGGTCGACACGCTGGTGGCCAACAGGATGGGCAGGAACACCAGCGTGGGGTCGGTGGCGCCTTGCTGCGCCCGGTACATGAAGATGGTCACCGGCAGCAAGGTCAGGGACGAGGCGTTGAGCACCAGGAACAGGATTTGCGCATTGCTTGCCGTGGTGCTGCTGGGGTTGAGCTCCTGCAGGGCGCGCATGGCCTTCAGGCCGATCGGCGTGGCGGCGTTGTCCAGGCCCAGGCCATTGGCCGCGAAGTTCATGGTGATCAACCCCAGGGCAGGGTGGCCGGGCGGCACCTCGGGCATCAGCCGGGCGAACAACGGGCCCAGCACCTTGGCCAGCCATTCGACGATGCCGGCTTTTTCGGCAATCTTGAGAAAGCCCAGCCACAGGGTCAGGGTGCCGAACAGCAGGATCATGACCTCCACCGACAGCTTGGCCATGGCGAAGATGCTCTCGACCATCGCGGCGAAGATATCGGCGTTGCCACCCACCAGCCATTGGGTCAGGGCGCAGACGGCCGCCACCAGGAAAAAGCCGAGCCAAAGGCCGTTGAGCATCCGTGTGTTCCCCCTGAAAAATGCCTGAATGATAACGGAGATTGCAGGCGAGGGCTGCGCCCTCGATTCGCGGGACAAGCCCGCTCCCACAAAGGTTCGGCGCACCTCTTGAGGCAGACGGAGATCCTGTGGGAGCGGGCTTGTCCCGCGAACAGGCCCTTACAGACAACAAAAAACCCCGACAGGTCGGGGTTTCTTGTTCAACAGATCAGTTTCAGCGCTTGGCGTGCTCGCCAACCACAGCCGCTTCCTGCTTGCCCGCCATCAGCGAGGCATAGTACTGCTCGCCCTTGGCAGCGTCGTACATGCCTTCCCAACGTGCGATCACCAGCGCGGCCAGGGCGTTGCCGATCACGTTCAGGGCGGTACGCGCCATGTCCATGATGCGGTCGACACCGGCGATGAAGGCCAGGCCTTCCAGCGGGATGCCTACGCTGCCCAGGGTCGCCAGCAGGACCACGAACGATACGCCCGGTACACCGGCGATACCTTTGGAGGTGACCATCAAGGTCAGCACCAGCAGCAGCTGCTGGCTCCAGGACAGGTCGATGCCGTACAGCTGGGCGATGAAGATCGCCGCGATGCTCTGGTACAGGGTCGAACCGTCGAGGTTGAACGAGTAGCCGGTCGGTACCACGAACGAGCAGATCGACTTCGGCGCACCGTACTTCTCCATCTTCTCGATCACGCGCGGCAGCACGGTCTCGGAGCTGGAGGTGGAGTAGGCGAGGATCAGCTCATCTTTCATGATGCGCATGATCTTGATCACCGAGAAGCCGAACAGGCGAGCCACCAGGCCCAGCACCATGAAGGCGAAGAAGGCGATGGCGAAGTACACCAGCAGCACCAGCTTGGCCAGCGGCAGCAGCGAGCTGAAGCCGAAGTTGGCGACGGTCACGGCGATCAGGGCGAAAACGCCGATCGGGGCGTAGTTCATGATCATGTGGGTGACCTTGAACATGGTCTCCGACACGCCCTGGAAGGTACGCACCAGCGGTTCGCGCAGGTCGGCCTGCAGGCTCGACAGACCGAGGCCGAACAATACCGAGAAGAAGATGATCGGCAGCATTTCGCCACGCATCAGCGCTGCGAAGATGTTCGACGGGATCAGGTTGAGCAACGTCTCGATGAAGGCATGCTCATGCTGCACTTCGGCCGCAGTGGCCTGGTACTTGGAGATGTCGACGGTCCCCAGGGTGCTCATGTCGATGCCGGCGCCCGGGTGGAACAGGTTGGCCATCACCAGGCCGACAACGATGGCGATGGTGGTCACCACCTCGAAATAAACGATGGTCTTCAGACCGATGCTGCCCAGTTTCTTCGCGTCGCCAACCCCGGCGATGCCCACGATCAGCGACGAAATCACGATCGGGACGACGATCATCTTGATCAGGCGAATGAAGATGTCACCGGCGGGCTGGAGAACGTTGCTGATCCACCATGCCTTTTCCGCACTGAAGTGGTTCAGCAGCGCGCCGATTGCAACGCCCAGGACCAGACCGATGACGATCTGCCAGGCGAGGCTCAGTTTTGCCTTCTTCATGTCTTTACCCTTTGTTCTAGTGGTCACGGGCACCGACCGGAAAAGCGCGTAACAGAGCCGTTGGCAACGTCACGGGCAGCATACAGCTTCCGTCCGGAGACCTCATGTAAGGACACCGCGAGCGAGCGACAGGGCGCTCGGGCCAGCGAAAAGGCGGCAACTATTGCGATGGGAAAGGATGAAATCTAATGCCGGAAGCGTATACCCCATACCGATTACGCATACTGATCTGCGTCAAAATGAGGCGTTTGCAAGTCATTGATTTATAACGTTCGGAATCCCGAACAAGACCAAACCGCCATTTTTAGGCAGATTTGGCAGGGTAGGAAAGGGGTTGGAGATGGCTTGTTCGACAATCCGAATGGCCAAAATGGCACTTGCTTAACTGAACGCACGTTCGAAAAAAAGTTGATGTACGGTCAAGACAAAATGTGTCCTGACAGCAAAAAGCGAAAAGTAGACACGAAAAAGAGATGGCGCCTCGGAAGCCAGGCCTGATTGCCATGGCGTGAAACACGCCTGGCCTGAAGCTTCCGATTCTGCCTTTTCCTGACCCGGCCCAATCCTGGAGGCACTCCCTGTACCCCTAGGCCACTCCGATCCTGCAACAATCAGAACAGCCCGGCCCCTTGGTCATGTGTCGCCCCTCCTCGGGGCGGCGCATCATAGAAGCGTGAAAGATAGAAAGGTTCCGCTTCTATTACATGACAGCGCGCGACCGCTCGTCGGTGACGCTCAATACCACTTCGGATCGCGCTTGAGTTGCTCCTGCAACATCGTCTTCATGCCTTCGTCCGGTTTACCCAGCCAACGGTACTGCGCGTGGCGGGTGGGCGACTTGTCACTGGGCAAGCCCTCGGGTACTTCAACGAGCATCCCGTAGGCATCGTCCTTGTCCCAACTGAACGCCACGATCAGGCGTTTGTAGGTGCAGTTTTCCTGGGATTCGCACAGTGGACCGACCAGGTACTTGTCGCCATCTTCAGTCACCGCCGACATTTGTTGCTCGGCGCTGCCCGTGAGGTTGATCACCCAGTCGGGCAGGCGTTCCTCGCCTTTGAGTGCGTCCTGCCAGGTTTCCTGGTACTCAGGGTCCGAGCCGAGCAGCTGATCGACTCGGACCTGGCCGTCATTGGCCGCCATGGCTCCCGCGCTACCCGTCAATACCAGGGCGGCAGCCAACGTCGTGCAAAGCTTCCTGCCCATCGTCAACCTCGACCACGTCCAAAGAAGAAGGAGGCTACGAACAGGACCAGGAAGACAATGAACAGGATCTTCGCGATACCCGTAGCGGCGCCAGCGATACCACCGAAGCCAAGTACGGCGGCGATGATGGCGATGATGAGGAAAGTGATAGCCCAGCTAAGCATGATGCTTCTCCTTTCTTTTTTGAGATCGATCCAGCCTGACCGTCAGAACACCCAGCGTTCCTGGGGCACGACATTTGCCACGGTGGCCGGCGAGGTATTGGCTGCTGGCAGCGGTTGGGCTGCCTTCACCAAGGTGTTGGCACGCGTTGCCTGAATGTGCGTCAGCAACGCGGTTTGCGCCGCGACCTGATCGGCCAGTCGGGCGGTCTGCCAGCTGTAGTAGAAGAGACCGGCAGCCAGCGTCAGCAGCATCGCCATCCCGAGTAACAGGATTTGGCGCAGGGGGAGTGCGACATTTTGCGAGCGGTTGACGGATTGGCGGTTCATGCCGGTTCTCCTGCTGTAATTTTTCTATTCAAACCTGAAGAGGTAATTGCAGCCTGCATGCCAGCCATTTAATTCAAATAAAATCCTTATGAATCAATAACTTAACCGAATCCCATATCACCCTTGAGGACGTATCCTGCACGATGGCACCTTTGTCGTCGTGCGAATTGCACGATTCAGCCCTCGACCTTGGTGGCCACTTTCAGCAGGTCAGCATCCACGCCACGCACCCCGATGATCTGCCGGGCAATCTCTACTGCGATGGTTTTCTGCTCACTGCTGAGCACCTCGCCTGACAGCCGCACCATGCCTTCTTCACTGGCCACCTTTATATTCAGGCCGTCCAGATTGCGGCTGAAGCGGAAGCTGTTCTGGATCTTGTCGATCACCCAGCTGTCACTGGGTTGTGGCCCTGTGGGCGCATCGACCGGGGTTTCCCGCGCCTTGGCCATGGCCACGGTATCCAGGCTGACCAGGTTGTTCACCAGGTGCACCCCATCGGTGCTCCGCGCCACCACCCCAGCCAACTCCTTGGCCTCGGTACTGTCGACCTTGCCGCGCAAGGTCACCACGCCATCGCTGCTTTGCACTTCGATGGCGGCCTTTTCCGTGATACGGCTCCACAGCAGCCGAGCGCGGATCACCGCGGCCAGGGTTTCATCCGTCAGGCGCTGGGCATAGGCACGCAGTTCGAGTGGGCGCTCGACCAGTGCGGCATTGACCCGCAGTTGGTTGTCGACCTGCTGGATGCCTCGGGTAGCCAGGGCCACCTGTTCGGCCAACTGGCGCTCGACCTCGTTTTCCACTTCACCCGAAAGGCGCGCCTGCGGCCCTTCGACCTCGACATCTATTCGAAACGGATTGAGCATCTGGTTGAGCGAAAGCGCCGTTTGCAACGAGCCCTGCAGGCGAGCGTCCTGGATCGGGTCGGCCATGGCCGAGGTGCAAATGGAGAGGAGGCTGACCGTCAGCGCGGCCATTCGGATGGAAAAGGGCATGACTGCACTCCTTTTATGGGCAAAATCCGTAAATCGTCGCAACCAATGTGCCAGCGCGTAGCTCTAAGGAAATCATCGATATATCAGTGATCAGGGCCGCTATTTGGCCATTGGCTAGCATGCAAAGGACAGAATCCTTCAGAATTGACCATGCAACTTGCCCGATTTTTCCCACACTAATTGAAGAGCTATCCTAAGGAGCGCAGGAAAATGGAATCAGCCCAGGACAACCAAGGCCGCATTCTGCTGGTGGACGATGAGTCCGCTATCCTGCGCACCTTCCGCTATTGCCTGGAAGACGAAGGCTACAGCGTGTCCACCGCCAACAGTGCCGCTCAGGCCGAAGCCTTGTTGCAGCGCCAGGTGTTCGACCTATGTTTCCTCGACCTGCGTCTGGGTGAGGACAACGGCCTGGATGTACTGGCGCAGATGCGTATCCAGGCACCCTGGATGCGCGTGGTGATCGTGACCGCGCACTCAGCGATCGATACCGCGGTCGATGCCATTCAGGCGGGGGCCGCCGATTACCTGGTCAAACCCTGCAGCCCCGACCAATTGCGCCTGGCCACCGCCAAGCAACTGGAAGTTCGCCAGTTGTCGGCACGCCTGGAAGCGCTGGAAGGCGAAGTACGCAAACCCAAGGACGGCCTCGACTCGCACAGCCCGGCCATGATGGCGGTGCTGGAAACTGCACGGCAGGTGGCCACCACCGACGCCAACATCCTCATCCTTGGCGAATCGGGCACCGGCAAGGGCGAGCTGGCCCGGGCCATTCATGGCTGGAGCAAACGGGCGCGCAAGGCCTGCGTGACCATCAACTGTCCATCGCTGAATGCCGAATTGATGGAGAGCGAGCTGTTCGGCCACACCCGTGGCGCCTTTACCGGTGCCAGCGAGAGCACCCTTGGGCGCGTCAGTCAGGCTGACGGCGGCACGCTGTTTCTCGACGAAATCGGCGATTTCCCACTGACCTTGCAGCCCAAGCTGCTGAGGTTCATTCAGGATAAAGAGTACGAGCGCGTCGGCGATCCGGTGACCCGCCGCGCCGATGTGCGCATCCTCGCCGCGACCAACCTGAACCTTGAAGAAATGGTGCGCGAAAGCCGTTTCCGCGAAGACCTGCTGTACCGCCTGAACGTCATCACCCTGCACCTGCCGCCGCTGCGCGAGCGCAGCGAGGACATCCTGACCCTGGCCGACCGCTTCCTGGCACGCTTCGTCAAAGAGTACTCACGCCCGGCCCGCGGTTTCAGCGACGAGGCCCGCGCGGCGCTGCTCAACTACCGCTGGCCCGGCAACATCCGCGAACTGCGCAACGTAATCGAGCGCGCCAGCATCATCTGCCCGCAGGAGCGCGTGGAGATCAGCCACCTGGGCATGGGCGAGCAACCTGCCAGCAATGCCCCCCGAGTGGGCGCGGCACTGAGCCTGGATGAGCTGGAGCGCGCCCACATCGGTGCGGTGCTGGCGACCAGCGACACGCTCGACCAGGCTGCCAAGACGTTGGGCATCGATGCCTCGACGCTGTATCGCAAACGCAAGCAGTACAACTTATGAGATGGCCCATGAAGCTGCGCACGCGGCTTTTCCTCAGTATCTCAGCGCTGGTCACCGTTGCCCTGCTGGGCTTGATGCTGGGCCTTGTCAGTGTGTTACAGATGGCCACGGTGCAGCAGCAGTCGGTGCGCGATACCACCCAAGCCCTGGAAACAGGCCTCAAGTTGCGGCAGAACCTGGGCGAACAACTGACGCTGATTCTCGATGAGGATACCGCCCCGGAAAACCTCCAGACATTGCAGGAGAGCTTTCAGAGCCTGCTGCATCAGGGGCTCGAACAAGGCGGAGAGCGCACCGGCTTCAGCAAGGCCAACAGCAACTACCAGGCCTTCCTCCAGGCTTACCGCGACAGCCCGACACCGGCACGCAGCATGGGTGTCGAGCAGCCACTGGGCGCCGCGTTCAATCAGGTTCGCACCGACCTGATCGATTCCCACAAGCAAGCCCTCGAACAGATCACCCGCAGTGAAGAACGCACGCGCGACCGCGCCTTGCTGGTCAGTGGCGTGCTCGGCCTGATGGGTTTGGTGGTGGTGATCCTGGGCTTCATCACCGCGCACAACATCGCCCGTCGCTTTGGCCAACCGATCGAAGCCTTGGCCAAGGCGGCCGACCAGCTTGGCCAAGGCAACTTCGACGTTACCTTGCCGGTGACCCAGGCCATCGAGCTCAACCAACTGACGCGTCGTTTCGGCTTGATGGCCGATGCCCTGCGCAAGCACCAGGCCACCAATGTCGATGAGCTGTTGGCCGGCCAACAGCGCCTGCAGGCGGTGCTCGACAGCATCGACGACGGTTTGCTGATCATCGACCGCCAAGGCCGCCTCGAACACCTCAACCCGGTTGCCCAGCGCCAGCTGGGCTGGAGTGACAGCCGCGTCGGCAGCGGCCTGGCCGAAGCCCTGCAGCGACCGGAACTGGAGCAACAGCTGCGCCAGGTGTTGCGCGGTGGCAGCCTGGATCGCCCACCTGACGACCTGAGCATCGAGGTCGATGAAGAGTCACGTCTGCTGACGTACAGCCTGACCCCCGTCAGCCATCCGCAAGGGCCGATTCTGGGGGCCGTGATGGTGTTGCATGACGTCACCGAACAACGCGCCTTCGAGCGTGTGCGCAGCGAGTTCGTGCTGCGCGCCTCGCATGAGCTGCGCACCCCGGTCACCGGCATGCACATGGCCTTTGGCTTGCTTCGCGAGCGCATCAAGTTCCCACCTGAAGCGCGCGAGAGCGACTTGCTGGAAACCATCGGCGAAGAAATGCAGCGCCTGACCCAGTTGATCAACGACCTGCTCAACTTCTCGCGTTATCAAAGCGGGCTGCAGAAGCTCGACCTCGCACCTTGCGCCATCGATGCGTTGCTCGAACGTGCCCAGTCACGCTTCAGCGAACCGGCCTCAGCCAAGCAGATCGAGCTGCTCAAGGAGCTGGATACGCCGCTGCCTCGCATACAAGCCGACATCGCCCAACTCGACCGCGTGCTCGACAACCTGCTGCACAACGCCATCCGCCACACCGCCAGCGGCGGGCGCATTCGCCTGCATGCGCGGCGGCATGCGGAGCGGGTGATCATCAGCGTCGAAGACAACGGCGAAGGCATTGCCTATGGCCAGCAGGGGCGGATCTTCGAGCCGTTCGTGCAGGTCGGGCGCAAGAAAGGCGGGGCAGGGCTGGGGTTGGCGTTGTGCAAGGAAATCGTCCAGCTGCATGGCGGGCGCATGGGGGTATTTTCGCGACCAGGGCAGGGCACGCAGTTCTACATGGCGCTGCCCGTCTAAGGCTCATCATCGATTCGCTGCCGCCTGACTTGCCGGCCGCGGGTCACCAGCTCGGCGAACTGCCGTGCATTCAACGGGTGGGCAAACAACCAGCCTTGGCCGTAGTTGACCCCTTCGCTGTTGAGCAGCACCGCCTGCGCCTCGCATTCGATACCTTCGGCGATCACCCGCAGATGGAGGTCATGGGCCATGCGGATAATGTGCGGTGCCACGCCACTGCTGGCCGCATCGTGCCCCAAGGCATCGATGAACGCCTTGTCGATCTTCAGGCAGTCGACCGGCAAGGTCTGCAGGTAGGCCAGGCTGCAGTAGCCGGTGCCGAAATCATCGATCAGTACCTGATGGCCTACAGCACGCAGTGCTTGCAGGTTGTCACGGGCCACGACCACATCGATCAGCCCGCGCTCGGTCACCTCGAAGGCGATCTGGCTGGCCGCGACCCGGTGCAGCGCCAACAACCGCGCCGCCACCCGGCCGATGCGCGGCGCCATCACATCGCAGGCGGCGAGGTTCACCGAAATGTACAGGTTGCGGTGCGAACGCAATAACTGCCCCAGCTGTTCCAGCACGCGCTGCAGGACAAAATCGGTGATCTGGCGGATCTGGCCGGTGTTCTCGGCCAGCGGAATGAACAAGTCCGGGCTGGTCAGCGTGCCATCAGGTCGCCGCCAGCGCACCAGCGCTTCGGCCCCCACACACCGCCGGCTGTCGAGTTCGATGATGGGTTGGTAGAGCACCTGCAACTCGCCGCGACGCAGCGCATTTTGCAGCTCCGAGCTCATCGAGCGACGCTGCAGGATCAGTTGCAGCACCAGCCACCCGATGCAACAGGCCGCCAGCACGCTGCCGGGGAACAACAGCCAGAGCATGCCGTTCATCCTCAGCGGCAGGCTGGCCCGGGGCGCGATCAGGACGAGCTGGTAGTCCGGTGATTTGGTCGGCATGCGATAGACCAGGCGGTCATGCAGTTCGAACAGCGAATTGCCGCTGGGTGGCGGCCAGCTGTTGGCAGGCGGCCAGACTTGCGGCGGGCCCAGCACCGGAATAGCACGCGTGCCATTGTCGAGCACTACCAACAGGCTGCCGCCGGGTGGCAGGTCGACCACATCGGTCAGGTGCCCGCGCGAAGTGGAAACCAGGAAATTGCCCCGCGCGAGCATCAGCGCGGCGAGGTTTTCGTTGGGCTCGGTGGTGGTGTTGAGCCAGTAGCTGTAGGTCGGGCCCTGGATATCCGGCGCCCGTGTGGGCACGAAGGCCCTGGCGCCGCCGCGATTGGAACAGGCGACATTGACGTCGACGTAGGCCGCCTCGTAGATGAAGCGTGAACCTAGCCCAACCTGTTGCAGCAACGCCAACATCGCCGGGCTGCAGCCTCGAAGCGGCTGCCCCTGCAGCTCATCGACACCCTCACGCAGCTGGCCGAACACCTGCTCCAGGCGATCGAGAAAGCGCTCGCCCTGGGCGTTCATCTGCGCGCTCTCGCTTTCCTTCATCTGCTGCAGGGCAATGCCGATGCTGGCAGTCAGCAATACTGCGGCGCTGGCTACCGCTGCCAAGGCAGCCAGCATCCAGGGTCGGTAGAAAAATTGGCGCAGTGCAGTTATTAGGGCCGACATGGGCAGCATCCGGTTGATATACAAGATATAGCAACTGAAGCGTGGATTAGCCTGGCCGTTGGGCGGAGGAATTACCGCATGCGGTTGAGCACCTGCAGCATCGCCGCCGTCTGCGCATCGGGCGTGCCATCGAAACGCTGCGGACGGAAGCGCATCTGGAAGGCGGCGATGACATGGCGCGTGGCCACATCCAGCTGCCCTGTCTGTTCAATAGCGTAGCCAAAGCGGGCCAGTTCTTGCTGATACCAGCCGATGGTTGGCGGGTTGACGTTGAAGTAGGCCTGCTGCCGGGCCACCGCGTTGGCGTCGGGCCAGATGCCAATCCCCGCTTCAGCCAGACGCTTCCAGGGGAACAGCGGCCCCGGGTCAAGCTTGCGCAACGGCGCAATGTCACTGTGACCGATGATGTGCCGCGGTTCGATGTTGTTGCGTTTGACGATGTCCTTGAGCAAGGCGATCAGCGACTGGATCTGCGCTTCGGTGTAGGGGTACCACACACGGCCATTGGGGGTGTCATCGAATCCTGGATTGACGATCTCGATACCGATGGAGCTGGAGTTCAGCCAGGTCCGGCCCTGCCACTGGCTTTCGCCGGCATGCCAGGCGCGACGGTTTTCGTCGATCAGCTGATAGACCGTGGCCGGGCCGTCGCCGATCAGGTAATGGGCGCTGACCTCACCGTGGGTGAGCAACTCCAGTGAGCGCTCCAGCGAGGCATTCGTGTAATGCAGAACGACGAACTGGATGCGGTCGTCCTGGTTGGCCGAGGGATGGCTGCGGTCGATGCGCAGGCCCGTGGAGCAGCCTGCCAGGACGATCAGCAGCAATGCAGAAAACAGCGCTTTCATAGGGGAAGCCAGGTGATGAGCCGGTAACGCATCAGCATAACGTATGCGCGCCCAGCCCACCCGCTCAGCTTTGTTCCACCCGATTGCGGCCTTGGCCCTTGGCCCGGTACAGCGCCGCATCGGCGCGCTTGAGTACCTGGTCGCCACGCTCGCCGGAACGGAAAGCGCTCAGGCCAATGGAGGTGGTGATGACCACGCGTTCGCCTTTGAAATGGAACGGGCAGGCCTCGATGGCGGCGCGCAGCACCTCGGTGACCTGGGCTGCAGCTGCAGGTGAGGTCTGCGGCAGCAGGACGACGAATTCCTCGCCACCGAACCGGGCGATGAAATCGCGAGCCCGTAGGCGCTTGCGCAACTGCTCGGCGACGATCTTCAACACCTTGTCGCCAGCCAAGTGCCCATAGTTGTCGTTGATGCGCTTGAAGTGATCCAGGTCGAGAATCGCCATCGCCAGATGTCCCCCCTTGTCCTGCCAATCGAGCATCTCGCGCTCGACCTGCTCGCTCCAGGCGGCGCGATTGGGCAGGCCGGTCAGCGGGTCGATCAGGGCCTTCTGGCGCTGCTCTTCCAAGTGCTCGCGATAGCCAAGGGCCTCCTGCTCCATGCTCGCGACCCGTTCGGCCAGGCCCTGCAGGCGTCCGGCCAGCTCCTGTTCGCGGCGGGCACGTACCTGCTGGTGGTCGTCCATGGTCGCCAGCAGGCCTTCCAGCCGGCTTTCCAGGATGTGCTTGAGGCTGCCCACATCGGCCGCCCCCTGCACGCTGCTGTGCAGGCCATCGACCTGCTCGCGCAGCTGGCTGTCCAGTTCGCGTGCGGCAGTACTGTTGTCGGCATGACCGGCGCTGGCTTCGTGCAAGTGACTCTGGAAACTTTCCAGGCGCTCGTTGAGCTGCTGCAGGTAGGTTTCGAATTCGTGCTGGCCGCTGTCGGTGATGGCCAGCATGAGCACGGCCAGGTCATCGAGCACCGGAATCAGTTCGTACCAGTTCAGCCCGCGCGCCACGCGCTCGCGCATCGCCAGGGCCTGAGCCTTGTGACGCTCCGGCAGGCTGAGGTCATCGAGCAGGCCGAGCAGCGTCTGCTCGATGTGCGCGGCAACCTGGCTGTAGGGCGGCTCGACGGCGTCCGGGAGCGAGTAGGGGCCATCTTCGCCGAAGGTTTGCTCAAGGCTCGCCAGATCTTCGGTCTCGGCTATCCGCTCTTGAGACGGTGCTGTCGATTCTGCAGATTCGCCAGCAACGGGCTCGACATCCGACACCTCAGGCGATGGCTGGCCTGGGTCAGTTTCCGGCGACGACACAAGCGGGCGCAGCTCGTCTGCATCGAGTGGCGGCAAGTCCACCAGAACGGGGCCATCAGGCAATGGCCGAGACGGTGTGTCGGCCTGTGCATCGGCTACCGGAGGCGCCGGTTCGCAAGCGTCCTTCGTCTCAGGGTCGCTGTCACGATTACCGAACAACCGCTGCAGGAACCCTGACCTGGCGTGTTCATCCGGCTTGCTCAGCGATGTCAGCGCGCGCCCCTGCAGCCCGCTGAGCTCACCCAGCAAGGGCGGCAATTCGCGCGACTGGCTGACGCCACCATCGAGTTTCTTCGCCAGCTTCTTCAGCGGGCGGGAAACATCACCGGGCAGCGGCAGGCCTTGAAGCTGGGTAACCAGCGCAGTCAGCGCATCGCTGACCTGGCTCATGCGCGTATCCCGGCGCTGCTCGGAGTCCAGCACGGCCTGTTCCAGGCGCGGGATCAAACCGGCAAGGCCGGCGTCCATGTTGTCGGTGCGGATGACTTCGCGCATTTCCTTCATGCATTCGTCGACAACCTTGTCGCTGCCCTCGGCGGCGAGGGAGCTGCGCACCAGGCCCCGACGCAGCAAATCGAGCCGGGCGGCCCAGCGGCGTTCGAGCTTTTCCTGCTGTTCGATGCTTTTGAGGTATTTTTCTTTCCAGCGCTCGGCTTCTTCGGTCATGCCTGGATCCGCGACGGGTGATGCATCTGTGGGACGTGAATACAGGCTGTCGGCGCGTACCTCGAACACTTGAGGGTGCAAGAGGCGTTAGCTGATCTAGCGCAAGACCGGCAGCGTATCCACAGTCAGTGCATCAGGCAATCGGATCTCCACGGCGACCGGGAGGTGGTCGGAAATCGGCTGCGCCAGCACCTCGACCCGCTCCAGGGTCAGGCTCGAGCTGAGCAGGATATGGTCCAGGCAGCGCTGCGGGCGCCAACTGGGGAAGGTCGCTTCGACCTGAGGGGCGATCAGGCCCAGGTCGCGCAAGGGGGAATGGTCGAGCAAGTCGGTGGCATGGGTATTCATGTCGCCCATGAGAATCTGATGGCGGTAGCCGCCGATCAGCTCACGAATGTAGGCCAGCTGCCGGGCGCGGGTCTTGGCGCCCAGCGCCAGGTGCATCATGACCACGATCAGCGCATCCTCACCTTCGCCGAAGCGCACCAGGATCGCGCCGCGACCCGATGGGCCGGGCAGGGGATGGTCTTCGAGCAGTTGTGGCTTGAGACGGCTGAGCACGCCGTTGCTGTGTTGGGCAAAGCGCCCGAGGTTGCGGTTGAGCTGCTGGTACCAGTAGGGGAAGGCGCCCAGATGGGCGAGGTGCTCCACCTGGTTGACGTAGCCCGAGCGCAGGCTGCCGCCATCGGCTTCCTGCAAGGCCACCAGGTCGAAGTCGTTGAGCAGGTCGCCAATCTTCTGCAAGTTGCCCGCCCGCCCGTTGTGCGGCAGCAGGTGCTGCCAGCTGCGGGTCAGGTAATGGCGGTAGCGCTCGGTACTGATGCCGACCTGGATGTTGAAACTGAGCAGCCGCAGGCGACCATCCTCGGGCAGGCCGGAAGCCTGCAGGTGATGCTCGTTGACCTGCGGCTGGTGCAGGCCAATGCCACGCGCGGATCTGAAACGGCGCATGGGTACGCCGCTTACTTAGCGGCGCGCTCCTTGGCGATCAGTTGGTCGGCGACGTTCAGCACGCCTTCCGGCCCTTGGGCGGTGCCAAGGTCAAAGCGGTATTTGCCGTTGACTACCATGCTTGGTACGCCGGTGATTTCGTACTTCTTCGCCAGTTCCTTGGCCTGGTTGACCTGGCCCTTGATGGCGAAGGAGTCGAAGGTGGCGAGGAACTTGTCCTTGTCGACGCCCTGGGTGGCCAGGAAGTCGGCCATGTCGTTCTTGTCAGTCAGGCGCTTGCGCTGGTTCTGGATGGCATCGAACACCGCCGCGTGAACCTTGTGCTCGACGCCCATGGCTTCAAGGGTCAGGAACATCTGGCCGTGGGCATCCCAGGGACCGCCGAACATGGCAGGCACGCGCTTGAAGTTGACGTCCTTGGGCAGTTTCTCAACCCATGGGTTGATCACCGGCTCGAAGGTATAGCAGTGAGGGCAGCCGTACCAGAACAGTTCGACCACTTCGATCTTGCCGGGGACGGATACCGGAACAGGGTTGCTCAGCTCGAGGTATTCCTTACCGGCCGTAATAGGCTCTGCGGCCTGGACGGCGGCCATACCGAACACGCTGGCAGCGACCAGCGCGGCGCTGAGAATCAGTTTACGCATGCTTTACTCCTGAGCAGTCATTGGTCGCCTCGACACGACCCGTTCTGAGACAAGTCGGGAAGGGCCCGAGTTCTGTAGTGTAACGGCAGCGGACAGAAAAAAGGGCGGTCCGCGCCGCCCTTTCATCTTTACCGTTGACGCATTAACCGAATGTTAATGCAGACCCTGGATGTAGCTGGACAAGGCCTCGATGTCTTTGTTGCTCAGCTTGCCGGCAATGGTGCGCATGGTCATCGCATCGCCATCGTTGGTGCGGTTGCCTTCGCGGAAGTCAGTGAGCTGCTTGGTCACATACTGCGAATGCTGGCCGCTCAGATGCGGGAAACCGGCCAGTGCGAGACCCGCGCCATTGGGCGAGTGGCAGCCGGTACAGGCAGGCATGCCTTTTTCCAGGTCACCCCCATTGAACAAGGCCTTGCCCCGCTCGACCAACTTGGGATCGGCAGCGCCGACGCTACCCTTCTGGCTGGAGAAATAGGCGGCAATATCGGCCATATCCTGGTCGCTGAAATTGGCCAGCATGCCGGTCATTTCCAGCACGGTACGCTTGCCCGACTTGATGTCGTGCAGCTGTTTTTCCAGGTAGCGCTGGCCCTGGCCGGCCAGTTTCGGGAAGTTCGGCGCCAGGCTGTTGCCGTCGGGGTTGTGGCAGGCTCCACAAACGGCCGTTTTGGCCTGGCCGGCGGCGGCATCGCCTTTGATGGGGTCCGCAGCAGTGGCTGCACCGGCGACACCCATGGTCAACAGCAGACTCACGACTAGTTTGTTCATCAGCTAATCCAACACGGCTAAGGGTGAAATGTTATGTATCGGGACTGCCGCTCATCCAAAGGATGACCAAACGGTAGTCCTCGGCACTGCAGTCCATGCACAATCCACGCGGCGGCATAGCCTTGAAACCCTGGGTAACATGCGTCTGGAGTAACTCCATGCCTTTCGCCAGCCTTGGCTCCCACGCTGCCCGGTCGCCCTTCTTGGGTGCCTGTGGCAACTGCCCGGCGTGACAGGCCGCACACGTGCGGTTGTACAACGCCTCGGGATCCTGTGTAGCCTGTGCGCTGAAAAACGGCAGGAACATACCGACAGCAAGCAGCCATTTCGCCATGCGAAACGACCTGACAGGGTTGGGGGACGCGCTGCGTTCTGATGCGCGAGCTATTGTTCGACACCCCATGCCCGTTCTCCTTCGCTGGGAGAATGAGCACACAAAAACTGGGGCATTATATACTTCCGCCATCCAAACGGAAACGACACCGCTTGCCGGCCTAGGCTTTGGCAACACCCACATCGGATATCCCATGCAAGTCAAGAACCCCATCCTCGGCCTCTGCCAGAAAGCCAAATTCGCCCTCAGCGCTGCCAAGGTCGAACAATGCCCGGACGATCAGGGTTACGAGGTGGCTTTCGCCGGCCGTTCCAACGCCGGCAAATCCAGTGCCCTCAATACCCTGACTCATGCCAGCCTGGCGCGTACCTCGAAAACTCCAGGGCGCACCCAGCTGTTGAATTTCTTCAGTCTGGACGATGAACGGCGTTTGGTCGACCTGCCGGGCTACGGATATGCAAAAGTCCCGATTCCGCTCAAGCAACACTGGCAGCGCCACCTGGAAGCCTACCTGGGCAGCCGCGAGTGCCTGCGCGGGGTGATCTTGATGATGGACGTGCGCCATCCCATGACCGACTTCGACAAGATGATGCTCGACTGGGCCAAGGCCAGCGGCATGCCGATGCACATCCTGCTGACCAAGGCCGACAAGCTGACCCACGGCGCGGCCAAGAACACGCTGCTCAAGGTGCAGTCGGAGATTCGCAAGGGTTGGGGGGATGGCGTGACCATCCAGCTGTTCTCGGCACCCAAGCGTTTGGGGCTGGAAGAGGCCTACAAAGTGCTGGCCGACTGGATGGAGCTGGAAGACAAACCAGTAGCCTGAGGTGGCTTCATCGCCGGCAAGCCGGCTCCCACAGGGTGGCCCCACCGACCTTGTGGGAGCCGGCTTGCCGGCGATAGGGCCAGCACCGCCTACCCAAATTCCGGGCAAAAAAAACCCCGGACTTCGTATGGGGAGGGGGAAGTTCGGGGTCCAAGTCCGGACCGCTAGGGCGGGGTCCGGGTATCTGCCAACACTTAACACAACATAGGAGCATCGAAGGGCTTCACCAGCCATTCAGTTACTCTGAGTTCCGCTTCACCCATTTAGTTCCGAAGCCCTGAAAACTATTTGCGATAGTTTCATGAAACTTCAGAACCAGTGGCATAGGGCCACTGCAGGATCCGCGTCACTACGCCGCAGATCCTACACAGCTTTCCCTGCTCAATCAGTGAGCTTCGTCCCAATTCGCGCCAATACCCACTTCGACCAGCAGCGGCACATCCAGTTGCGCGGCACTGCTCATGTGCCCACGAATTTCATCTTTCACCTGCTCGACCAGGTCTGCACGCACCTCCAGCACCAGTTCGTCGTGTACCTGCAGGATGACGCGCGCGTCCAGGCCGCTCTGGCTGAGCCAATTGTCGACGTTGACCATCGCCCGCTTGATGATATCGGCGGCGGTACCCTGCATCGGCGCGTTGATCGCGGTGCGCTCGGCGCCCTTGCGCAGGGCCGGGTTCTTGGCGTTGATGTCCGGCAAGTACAGGCGACGGCCGAACAGGGTCTCGACGAAACCTTGCTCCGCAGCCTGGGCGCGGGTGCGCTCCATATAGGCCAGCACGCCCGGATAGCGGGCGAAGTAACGGTCGATGTAGTCCTGCGACTGCTTGCGGTCGACGCCGATCTGCTTGGCCAGGCCGAAGGCGCTCATGCCGTAGATCAGGCCGAAGTTGATGGCCTTGGCGCTGCGACGCTGGTCGGTGGTGACCGCTTCCAGGGCCACGCCGAATACTTCCGCCGCGGTGGCACGGTGCACATCGAGGTCATTACGGAAGGCGTGCAGCAGGCCTTCATCCTTGGCCAGGTGGGCCATGATGCGCAGCTCGATCTGCGAATAGTCCGCCGCCAGCAGCTGGTAGCCCGGGCTGGCCACGAAGGCCTGGCGAATGCGCCGGCCCTCAGCGGTACGGATCGGGATGTTCTGCAGGTTCGGGTCGCTCGACGACAGACGACCGGTGGCCGCCACCGCCTGCTGGTACGAGGTGTGGATGCGCCCGGTGCGCGGGTTGATCTGGCCCGGCAGCTTGTCGGTGTAGGTACTCTTGAGCTTGCTCAGGCTGCGGTACTGCATCAGTACCTCAGGCAGCGGGTAGCCCTGCTCGGCCAACTCGTCGAGTACCGCTTCGGCGGTGGACGGCTGGCCTTTGGCGGTCTTGCTCAGCACTGGCATGCCCAGCTTGTCGTAGAGGATCGAGCCGAGCTGCTTGGGCGAACCGAGGTTGAACTCTTCACCGGCCAGCTCGTAGGCGCGACGCTCCAGGTCGGCCATTTTCACGCCCAGCTCACCGCTCTGCACCTGCAGCAAGGCGGCATCGACCAGCGCACCCTGGCGCTCGATCTTGGCCAGCACCGGCACCAGCGGCATCTCGATGTCCATCAGCACCGGCTGCACGCTCGGCGTCTTGGCCAGACGCGCCTGCAGCGCCTGGTGCAGGCGCAGGGTGATGTCGGCATCTTCGGCCGCGTAAGGGCCGGCCTTGTCCAGGTGGATCTGGTTGAAGGTCAGCTGCTTGGCGCCCTTGCCGGCGATGTCCTCGAACGAGATGGTCGCGTGGTCGAGGTACTTCTGCGCCAGGCTGTCCATGTCGTGACGGGTGGCGGTGGAGTTGAGCACGTAGGATTCGAGCATGGTGTCGTAGGCCACGCCGCGCATCTCGATGGCCGGAATGCCATTGGCCAGGATGTTGATGTCGTACTTGGCGTTCTGCCCGACCTTGGCCTTGGCCGGGTCTTCCAGCAGCGGTTTCAAGGCCAGCAGCACGGCTTCACGGTCCAGCTGAACGGGCGCTCCTTCGTAGTCGTGGGCCAGCGGCACATAGGCGGCTTCATGGGCTTGCACGGCGAAGGACAGGCCGACCAGCTGCGCCTTTTGCGCATCCAGGCTGGTGGTCTCGGTATCGAAAGCGAACAACGGCGCCTGGCGCAGTTTCTCCAGCCAGGCGTCGAAACGGGACTGGTCGAGGATGGTCTCGTACTTCGGCTCGACCTTGGCCGCAGGCTCCTCGACCGGCGCGATCTCAGCGCCAGCCTTGGCCGCGTCACGCTGAACATCAGCGACCCAGCTCTTGAACTCCATCTCGGTGTACAGCGCCAGCAAGGCTTCGCGGTCCGGCTCGCCACACACCAGCGCGTCCACTTCGATATCGAGCGGCACGTCGAGCTTGATGGTCGCCAGCTCATAGGACAGGAACGCCGCGTCGCGGTGCTCTTCCAGCTTGGCGGGCAGGGTCTTGGCGCCACGGATGGCCAGCGTCGGCACCTTGTCGAGGTTGGCGTAGAGGTCGCTGAGACCACCGCCGATACCGGTCAGCAGGCCTACTGCCGTCTTTTCACCAACGCCCGGTACGCCAGGAATGTTGTCGACCTTGTCGCCCATCAGGGCGAGGAAATCGATGATGTGTTCGGGACCAACGCCAAACTTCTCGTGCACGCCAGCGACGTCCAGCACGCTGCCGGTCATGGTATTGACCAGGGTAACGTGGCCGTCCACCAGCTGCGCCATGTCCTTGTCGCCGGTCGAGATGATCACTGGCCGGCCCTGGGCGGCACTGCTACGCGCCAAGGTACCGATCACGTCGTCGGCCTCCACGCCCTCCACGCACAGCAGCGGGTAGCCCAGTGCCTTGACGCTGGCGTGCAACGGCTCGACCTGGACCCGCAAGTCGTCCGGCATGCTCGGGCGGTTGGCCTTGTACTCGGCGAACATGGCATCGCGGAAGGTGCCGCCCTTGGCGTCGAACACCACCGCGAAGAGGCTGTCAGGGTATTGTTTGCGCAGGCTCTTGAGCATGTTCAGCACACCCTTGACCGCGCCGGTGGGCATGCCCTTGGAGGTGGTCAGCGGCGGCAGTGCGTGGAAAGCGCGGTAGAGGTAGGAGGAACCGTCCACCAGGACGAGAGGCGCTTGGCTCATGAGGAGAATCAACCTTTTCGGCGGGTCCGGGGCTAGAATAGCCGGATCAATGACGACAAAGGGACAAGGTTATCATGCGTACACTCAATCGCCTGTTAGTGCTCGGTCTGTTGGCAACCATGCCAGTCGTCACCCTGGCGGCGGACGACGCCCCCTCGGCCGATCCCGAGGTGACCATTCGCACGGAAGGCGATAAAACCATCCAGGAATACCGCCAGAACGGCTTCCTGTATGCGATCAAGATCACGCCGAAAAACGGCAAACCTTATTTTCTGGTACGCGCCGATGGCTCTGATGGCAATTTCATTCGTTCCGACCAGCCGGACATGCTGATTCCGTCCTGGAAGATCTTCGAGTGGTAATCTGACGCGTATCGTTCACATCAACCCGGCACTTCCCGGCGGAAGTGCCCGTATGGGCATCTTTTCATCATGTCAGTCTTCACCCCCGTGACCCGGCCTGAGCTGGAAACCTTTCTGGCGCCTTACGAGCTGGGCCGTCTACTCGACTTCCAGGGCATTGCCGCCGGCACCGAAAACAGCAATTTCTTCGTCAGCCTCGAACAGGGGGAGTTCGTCCTGACGCTGATCGAGCGCGGGCCCAGCGAGGACATGCCGTTCTTCATCGAACTGCTCGATACCCTGCACGCCGCCGACATGCCGGTGCCCTATGCCCTGCGTGATCGCGACGGCAACGGCCTGCGCGAGCTGTGCGGCAAGCCTGCCCTGCTGCAGCCACGGCTGTCGGGCAAGCACATCAAGGCGCCGAACAACCAGCACTGCGCCCAGGTCGGCGAGCTGCTGGCGCACATTCACCTGGCCACCCGCGACCGCGTGATCGAGCGCAAGACCGACCGCGGCCTGGACTGGATGCTGGCCTCCGGCGCCGAGCTGATGCCGCGCCTGACCCCCGAGCAAGTGGCGTTGCTGCAGCCGGCACTGGACGAAATCACTGCGCACAAGGCCCAGATCCTCGCCTTGCCGCGAGCCAACCTGCATGCCGACCTGTTCCGTGACAACGTGATGTTCGAAGGCACCCACCTGACCGGTGTGATCGACTTCTACAACGCCTGCTCCGGGCCGATGCTGTATGACATCGCCATCACCGTGAACGACTGGTGCCTGGATGAGCAAGGTGCGATCGATCTGCCACGCGCCCAGGCGCTGCTGGCGGCCTACGCGGTGTTGCGACCGTTCACGGCGGCCGAGGCCGAGCTGTGGCCGGAAATGCTGCGGGTAGGGTGTGTGCGCTTCTGGCTGTCGCGCCTGATAGCGGCGGAGTCGTTTGCCGGGATGGATGTGATGATCCATGACCCGAGCGAGTTTGAAGTGCGTCTGGCGCAGCGCCAGCAGGTGGCTTTGCACTTGCCGTTCGCCTTGTAACCGAGGCGACCCCTTCGCGGGACAAGCCCGCTCCCACAGGTTCTCCACGGCACTTGAGTGCTCCGCTGTACCTGTGGGAGCGGGCTTGTCCCGCGAAAGGGCCAGCACAACATTAAAGCTGCTCCAGGCACCCCGCCAGATCACCGCCCAGCTTCTCCAGCAAGCGCTCATACCCCTTGGCATCCACCGGGTCGGCGCCACCCAGTGCATCCAGCTCGGCCAACCGCACCGGCAGCCCCGCCGTCAGCGTCTCAGCCAGACGCGGCCGCAACGGCGGCTCGCTGAACACACACGTCTTGCCCACTTCCTGCAGGCGCTTGCGCATGGCGGCGACATGCTGCGCGCCAGGCTGCACCTCCGAGGCCACGCTGAACACACCGGTGTGCTTCAGCCCATAGGCCGACTCGAAGTAGTCGAACGCTTCGTGGAACACGAAGTAGGGCTTGTCGGCGATACCCGCCACACGCGCCTTGATGCGTGCATCCAAGCCGTCGAGACGCTCGCTGAACGCCTTCAGGTTGCTCTGGTAGCGCGCCGCGTTGGCCGGGTCCGCCGCCGCCATGTCCGCCGCCATCTTCGCCGCGATCACCCGCGCATTGGCCGATGACAGCCACAGGTGCGCATCCAGGCTGCCCGGGCGGTGATCGTGGTCATGCTCGTCGTGGCCGTCTTCCTCGTGGGACTGGCTGTCCTCGCCGAAGTGGCGCAGTTGCAGGCCTGTCAGCGACTGCACGGCGACCGTGGGCTTGCTGCGGCTGCCGAGCACCCGTGGCAGGAAGCTCTCCATGTCCGGGCCGATCCAGTACAGCAGGTCGGCATCGCCCACTCGCCGCACGTCCGAAGGGCGCAGTGCGTAGTGGTGCGGCGAGGCGCCGGGGGGCAGCAGCACGTCTGGGCTGCCCACGCCGTCCTGCACGGCGGCGGCAATCTGCTGCAAGGGCTTGATACTGGTCAGCACGCGCACGTCGGCCTGCGCCGAGCAGGCGATGAATGCGACAAAAAGCACAAGGAATCGGGACACGTTGAATACTCGACTCGTCAGAAACAGGTAACATAATAACGTCTCCATCCAGAACCGTCGCTGACCATGTCCATCACGCCGCTGGCTCACCGCCCCCACGATCACTCCCATTGCGTGCACAGCGCCCTGGCCGAAGCCGACGCCTTGTGCACCCGCCAAGGCCTGCGCCTGACCGCACTGCGTCGCCGTGTACTGGAACTGGTGTGGCAGAGCCACAAGCCGCTGGGCGCCTACGACATCCTCGCCGTGCTCAGCGAGCAGGACGGCCGCCGCGCCGCCCCGCCCACGGTGTACCGCGCACTCGATTTCCTCCTGGAAAACGGCCTCGTGCACCGCATCGCCTCGCTCAACGCCTTCATCGGCTGCAGCCACCCGGAACACGCGCACCATGGCCAGTTCCTGATCTGCCGCGTGTGCCACGTGGCCATCGAGCTGGAGCAGGACAGCATCAGCGACGCCATCGTCACCAGCGCCAAGGGCGTGGGCTTCACGGTCGAGACCCAGACGGTGGAAATCGTTGGCCTGTGCGGCAACTGCCGGGGCACAGCATGAGCGACGCCCTGATCCGCCTTGAGCAGGTCGGCGTCACCTTCGGCGGCGAGGCGGTGCTCGACAGCATCGACCTGTCGGTGGCACCCGGCCAGATCGTCACCCTGATCGGCCCCAACGGCGCCGGCAAGACCACCCTGGTGCGCGCCGTACTCGGGTTGCTCAAGCCGCACCGCGGCAAAGTGTGGCGCAAGCCGAAGCTGCGTATCGGCTACATGCCGCAGAAGATCCAGGTAGATGCCACGCTGCCGCTCTCGGTGCTGCGCTTTCTGCGCCTGGTGCCCGGCGTAGACCGCGCGGCAGCCCTGTCGGCGTTGCAGGAAGTCGGTGCCGAACAAGTGATCGACAGCCCGATCCAGACCATTTCCGGTGGTGAGATGCAGCGCGTGCTGCTGGCCCGAGCACTGCTGCGCGAACCCGAGCTGCTGGTGCTGGACGAGCCCGTGCAGGGCGTCGACGTGGTCGGCCAGACCGAGCTGTACAACCTCATCACCCGCCTGCGCGACCGCCACCGCTGCGGCGTGCTGATGGTTTCGCATGACCTGCACCTGGTGATGAGCGCCACCGACCAGGTGGTCTGCCTCAACCGTCACGTGTGCTGCTCGGGCCACCCCGAGCAGGTCAGCAACGACCCGGCCTTCGTCGAGCTGTTCGGCCAGAACGCCCCGAGCCTGGCCATCTATCACCACCACCATGACCACAGCCACGACCTGCACGGTTCAGTCGTTGCCCCTGGCGCCCATGTTCACGGAGAGCACTGCAAGCATGGCTGATTTTCTTCTCTACGCCTTGCTTGCGGGTCTTTCCCTGGCGCTGGTGGCGGGCCCGCTTGGCTCGTTCGTGGTGTGGCGGCGCATGGCCTATTTTGGCGACACCCTGTCCCATGCCGCGCTGCTGGGCGTGGCCCTGGGCTTCGTGCTGGACGTCAGCCCGGCGCTGGCGGTAACCGTCGGCTGCCTGTTGCTGGCCATCCTCCTGGTCACCCTGCAACAGCGCCAGCCGCTGGCCTCGGACACCCTGCTCGGCATCCTCGCGCCGAGTACCCTGTCGCTGGGCCTGGTGGTGCTGAGTTTCATGAAGGACGTGCGCATCGACCTGATGGCCTACCTGTTCGGTGACCTGCTGGCCATAAGCCCCGGCGACCTGGGCTGGATCCTTGGCGGCAGTGCGCTGGTCTTGCTGCTGCTGGCTGCATTGTGGCGGCCACTGCTGGCGATTACCGTGCATGAAGAACTGGCCATGGTCGAAGGCTTGCCGGTGGCCGGCCTGCGCATGGCGCTGATGTTGCTGATTGCCGTGGTGATTGCCGTGGCCATGAAGATCGTCGGTGTGCTGCTGATCACCTCACTGTTGATCATCCCGGCTGCCGCCGCGCAACGCCATGCCCGCTCGCCCGAACAGATGGCGCTGGGTGCCAGCCTGCTGGGCGTTGCAGCCGTTTGCGGGGGCCTTGCCATGTCCTGGTTCAAGGACACCCCCGCCGGCCCATCGATCGTGGTCTGCGCGGCGGTGCTATTCTTGCTGAGCCTGGCCCTGCCAAAACGCTGAAAACCGGGGTACACGAGCGTGTGCCCTGCAACTTTTTCGCGGGTAAGGGGTCTGTAAGACCTGTTTTCGAGCGTGCGCACCTGGGTGTAGACTTGCTCGCTTTTTGCGCAAATAGAGAGTCGCAGGAATGAAGCCGTTCGCATCCCGTTATCTGCTTGTTGCCGCGTTTTCCCTGTTCCTGGCCGCCTGTTCCAGTGCGCCTGTCGATCAGGCCGATGCACCTGCCCAAGCCGATGCCTGGCAGCAGCTGCAGCAGAATATCGCCAGCAATGAGCTGGCCACCGCCGAAGACCAGCTGGCTGCCCTGCAGGCCCAGTCGCCCGATGACGCGCGCCTGGAGCAGTACCAGCGCCAGCTGGCCGAGGCCTACCTCAAGCGCAGCCAGATCGTCCTGCAGAAGGGCGATGTCAACGCAGCGGCGACCGCCCTGGCCCGAGCCCGTGCGCTGATGCCGCAGGCACCGGCCGTCACGGGCGGTGATGCAGTCTCCCAGGCACGCAAGGCCGAGCTTGAGAAAGCCGAAGCGGCCTTGAAGGCGGCCGAAGCCAAGCCGAAGGCGCGGGTGATCGACCCGACTGCGCCGAGCACGGTGATTGCGCTGAAAACCACGGATATTGCCGCCATGCGCCGCCAGCTCGATGAAATTGCCAAGGACGTGGTGAATTACCAGTGCGAGGTGGTGTTCCAGGTGCCGCGTACCGAGGATGCGCCTTGGTTGAAAAACCTGCTGGAGAAGCGGGTGCACAAGATCGACAGCGGCTTCAAGCTGAAGCAGAAGCATGAGATTCAGCGCAAGTTGCCGGCTCAGGTGGTATTGGTCCCGCATCAGCAGTGATGTTGATGGCCTCATCGCCGGCAAGCCGGCTCCCACAGGTAACCGTGTGGGAGCCGGCTTGCCGGCGATGAAGACGACACCGATCAGGCAGGAATAGCCTCTGCCGCCGCCTCCCGCTCCCACACCCGATGCCCTTCGACCGCTTTGACAAAGGCCTCCACGGTGTTCTGGTCATCCCCCAGCAACAACCCCTTGTCCTCCTTCAGCCCCAGGCCGCCCACCAGTGCCTTGGCCTCCTTGGCCAGCAGCATCGCCTTCAGGTGCTTGTAGCCCTCCAGCAGGAAATGCTTGGCCACGCCACTGGCCGCCAACGCATCGATCGAACCCTGCCCACCCGGAACGACGATCCCGTCGAACATGATCGACGGCATCCCCTCGATCGACGCCGCCACCGGCAGTGCCTTGCCATCCGCCGTCTTCACGGGCGCCGAAGTCGGCCCCAGCAGCATGGGCCGCGCGCTTTGCGCCTCAAGCGCCTTCACTAGCGCATCGACACGCGAAGCATCCACACCATCGGCCACCACGACCGCGATCTTGCGTCCCTTGATGCCCACATCACCGGGGTGGTTCATCTGGCTCAAGGCCTTGGACTGCGCGGGTTTGCTGCCTTTTACCTGGACTGTGCCCTGCTTGGGCGCAGGCAGCCCGAGGTTGGCCGCCACCGCCGCCGCCAGCTTCAGGTCGATGTTGGCGAGGATCTCGTTCACCTCACGGATGCGAATCTCCTCACGCTCCACCTTGCCCAGCTCGAAGCTGTAGGCCTTGATGATGTGCTGCTGTTCGTTCGGACTCATGCTCTGGAAGAACAGCCGCGCCTGGGAAAAGTGATCGCCGAACGATTCGCTGCGCTGGCGGATCTTGTGCGCCTCGATGCGCTCCTGATAACTCTCGAAACCGCCATCCTGCGCGGCTGGCGGGGTTTCTTTCGGCCAGCCGCCGTCGATCGAATTGGGCTCGTAGGACGCACGACCCTTGTCGATGGTCATGCGGTGCATGGCATCGCGTTGGCTGCTGTGGTTCGGCGCCACCGGCCGGTTGATCGGGATTTCATGGAAGTTCGGCCCGCCCAGGCGACTGATCTGGGTATCGGTGTAGGAAAACAGCCGGCCCTGCAGCAAAGGGTCATTGCTGAAGTCGATGCCCGGCACGATGTGCCCGGGGCAGAAGGCGACCTGCTCGGTTTCAGCGAAGAAGTTGTCCGGGTTGCGGTTGAGCACCATCTTGCCCAGCAGCGTCACCGGCACCAGCTCTTCGGGAATGATCTTGGTGGGGTCGAGCAGGTCGAAGTCGAATTTATGCTCATCGGCCTCGGGGACAATCTGTACGCCCAACTCCCATTCGGGGTAGTCCCCTTTCTCGATCGCGTCCCACAGGTCGCGACGGTGGTAGTCGGTGTCCTTGCCCGCCAGCTTCTGGGCTTCGTCCCAGAGCACCGAGTGCACGCCCTGGCGCGGCTTCCAGTGGAACTTGACGAAGCTGGCCACGCCTTCGGCGTTGATCAGGCGGAAGGTGTGCACGCCAAAGCCTTCCATCATCCGCAGGCTGCGCGGAATGGCCCGGTCGGACATCGCCCAGATGACCATGTGCGCCGACTCCGGCACCAGCGAGACGAAGTCCCAGAAGGTGTCGTGGGCCGAGCCGCCGGTGGGCATTTCGTTGTGCGGCTCGGGTTTCACCGCGTGCACGAAGTCGGGGAACTTGATCGCATCCTGGATGAAGAACACCGGCATGTTGTTGCCGACCAGGTCGAAATTGCCTTCATCGGTGTAGAACTTCACCGCAAAGCCGCGCACATCGCGCACCGTATCACCCGAACCGCGCGGCCCCTGCACGGTGGAAAAGCGCACGAATACCGGGGTGATTTTCTCAGGGTCCTGCAGGAAACCGGCCTTGGTCAGCTCGGCGTGGTTGCCGTAGCTCTGGAAATAGCCATGGGCCCCGGTACCGCGGGCGTGGACGATGCGTTCGGGTATGCGCTCGTGGTCGAAGTGGGTGATCTTCTCGCGCATGATGAAGTCTTCGAGCAGCGACGGCCCCCGGGCCCCCGCCTTCAGGGTGTTCTGGTTATCGGCAACTTTCACCCCTTGGTTGGTACGCAGCGCCTGGCCGGTGGCATCGCTGCGAAAAGCCTCCAGGCTCTGCAATTTGGCATTGGTATTGGCCCGGTCAGGGGTCTGGGTGCCGGCGGCCTCACTGTGCTTGGGCGCGTCCGTTTTCTTGCTGGGCATGGTCGGCTCTCCTCATCAGTCTTCAGGCGTGCCCGTAGCGGGCTTGTTCCACTAGTGACTGGAAGGCTTTGCCGAGCGTTCAATCGGGATTACCAGTTGTCGCGTTATGCCCGATGGATTGGAGCATTACGAAATAAATGCTAAGAACAGCTATGGGAAAAGGCTAAAATGCGCCACCCCAGCTAACCGCTGACCCCAAATTCCATGCGCCCCACAAGGTTCGCTACGTGATCGAGTTCCAACATGTACACAAGACCTACCGCGTCGCCGGTAGGGAAATCCCCGCCCTGAATCCGACCAGCCTGACCATCGAAGACGGCCAGGTGTTCGGCCTGATCGGCCATTCCGGCGCTGGCAAAAGCACCATGCTGCGCCTGATCAACCGCCTGGAAGAGCCTTCCGGTGGCAAGATCATCGTCGACGGCGAAGACGTCACCGCGTTCAACGCCAACCAGCTGCGCGGCTTCCGCCAGCAGGTCGGGATGATCTTCCAGCACTTCAACCTGCTGGCCTCCAAGACCGTCGCCGACAACGTCGCCCTGCCGCTGACCCTGGCCGGCGAACTGTCGCGCCGCGAGATCGACCAGCGTGTCAGCGAGCTGTTGGCCCGCGTGGGCCTGCAAGACCACGCCAGGAAGTACCCGGCCCAGTTGTCTGGCGGCCAGAAGCAGCGCGTCGGCATTGCCCGCGCCCTGTCCACCAACCCGAAGATCCTGCTGTGCGACGAGGCCACCAGTGCCCTCGACCCGCAGACCACGGCGTCGGTCCTGCAACTGCTGGCCGAGATCAACCGTGAGCTGAAACTGACCATCGTGCTGATCACCCACGAAATGGATGTGATTCGCCGGGTCTGCGACCGCGTGGCCGTGATGGATGCCGGGCTGATCGTCGAGCAGGGCTCGGTGGCCGAAGTGTTCCTGCACCCGCAGCATCCGACCACCAAGCGTTTCGTCCAGGAAGACGAGCAGGTCGACGAAGGCGAACAACGCGACGACTTCGCCCATGTACCGGGCCGCATCATCCGCCTGACCTTCCAGGGCGATGCCACCTACGCGCCGCTGCTGGGCACCGTGGCCCGCGAAACCGGTGTGGACTACAGCATCCTCGCCGGGCGTATCGACCGCATCAAGGATGTGCCCTATGGGCAGCTGACCCTGGCCGTCACCGGCGGCGACATGGAAGCGGCGTTCGACCGCTTCAAGGCAGCTGACGTACATATGGAGGTACTGCGTTGATGGACGCCCTGAATTTCTTCGCCAACGTCGACTGGGCCGAAATCTGGCTGGCCACCGTCGATACCATGATCATGCTGTTCGGCTCGCTGTTCTTCACCGTACTGCTCGGCCTGCCGCTGGGCGTGCTGCTGTTCCTCTGCGGCCCGCGTCAGATGTTCGAGCAGAAGGGCGTGTATGCGCTGCTGTCGCTGATCGTCAACATCCTGCGCTCGCTGCCGTTCATCATCCTGCTGATCGTGATGATCCCGATCACCGTGCTGATCACCGGTACTTCGCTGGGTGTGGCCGGGGCCATCCCGCCGCTGGTGGTAGGTGCCACGCCGTTCTTCGCGCGCCTGGTGGAAACCGCCCTGCGTGAAGTGGACCGCGGCATCATCGAGGCCACCCAGTCGATGGGGGCCACCACCCGCCAGATCATCACCAACGCGCTGCTGCCAGAAGCCCGCCCGGGCATCTTCGCCGCCATCACCGTCACGGCCATTACCCTGGTGTCGTACACCGCGATGGCCGGTGTGGTCGGTGCCGGCGGCCTGGGCGACCTGGCCATCCGCTTCGGCTACCAGCGTTTCCAGACCGACGTCATGGTGGTCACCGTGGTGCTGTTGCTGATACTGGTTCAAGTCCTGCAGAGCGTGGGCGACAAACTGGTCGTGCATTTTTCCCGTAAGTAACCCCAATGGGGTCGGCCCGGCCGACCCGTTCGGGGGCCGTCGCGGCCCTCACAAGGAGTGATTCATGAAGAAGCTGCTTGCTGTTGCTGCCGCCGTTGCGGCCTTCTCGGTTCATGCCGGTGACCTGACCGTCGCCGCCACCCCGGTGCCGCACGCCGAGATCCTCAACTTCGTCAAACCTCAGCTGGAAAAAGAAGGTGTGAACCTGAAGGTGAAGGAATTCACCGACTACATCCAGCCGAACGTGCAAGTGGCCGAAAAGCGCCTGGACGCCAACTTCTTCCAGCACCAGCCGTACCTGGATGAGTTCAACAAGGCCAAGGGCACCCACCTGGTGAGCGTGGCCGGCGTGCACATCGAGCCGCTGGGCGTTTACTCGACCAAGATCAAGAAGCTCGACGAGCTGTCCTCCGGCGCCACCGTGGTCATTCCCAACGACGCCACCAACGGCGGCCGTGCCTTGCTGCTGCTGGACAAGGCCGGCGTGATCAAGCTCAAGGACAACAAGAACATCCTGTCGACCGTCAAAGACATTACCGGTAACGACAAGGGCTTGAAGTTCCGCGAGCTGGAAGCAGCCACCATCCCGCGCGTGCTGACCCAGGTCGATATCGCCCTGATCAACACCAACTATGCGCTGGAAGCCAAGCTGAACCCGGAGAAAGACGCGCTGGCCATCGAAGGCAGCGACTCGCCTTACGTGAACATCCTTGTTGCCCGCCCGGACAACAAGGACTCGGAAGACATGAAGAAACTGGCGGCAGCGCTGCACTCGCCAGAGGTGAAGCAGTTCATCGTCGAGAAGTACAAGGGCGCTGTCGTTCCGGCGTTCTAAGCCGCAGCATCGCGTTGCCCCCATCGCCGGCAAGCCGGCTCCCACAGGTACAGCGCAGTTCTCTGGCTGCGCACGATCTCTGTGGGAGCCGGCTTGCCGGCGATGCTTTTGAAGCCTGCATCAATCCCGCTTGACCAGCCCCGGCAGCTGCGCCACCAGCTTCTGGTTATTGAACGGCGCGCGAATGAACCCACGCTGACGCCCATCCGGCCCGACAACGGCCAGGTTGCCGCTGTGATCCACGGTATACCCAGGCTTGCTGGTATCGGCCGGAATGAACGGAATGCTCAAAGCATTGGCGAGCTTCTGGGTATCCTCGATCGACCCCGCCACCCCCACGAAATCCTTGTCGAAGTAGCCCAGGTACTGCTTGAGCTGGTTCGGCGTATCGCGATTCGGGTCCACGCTCACCAGCACCACCTGCAAACGGTCCACGGCCTCCTTCGGCAGCTCGCTCTTCACCTGGCGCAGCTGGGCCAAGGTGGTCGGGCAGATGTCCGGGCAGTAGGTGTAGCCGAAGAACAGCAGCGACCATTTGCCCTTGAGATCGTCCAGCTGCACCGGCTGGCCATCCTGGTTGGTCATGGTCACATCGGCCACCGTGCGGCTCTGCGGCAGGAGGATGATGCCGGCGTCGATCAGCTCGGTCGGGTTGGGCTGATCGTGGCCATTGAGCACCTTGTTGACGGTCAGGCC
Source organism: Pseudomonas sp. GM84 (assembly GCF_000282535.1). Classification (GTDB taxonomy): domain Bacteria; phylum Pseudomonadota; class Gammaproteobacteria; order Pseudomonadales; family Pseudomonadaceae; genus Aquipseudomonas. The sequence continues at coordinate 35,664 of NZ_AKJC01000087.1, forward strand.
CAGGATCAGCGCGACGACGGCAACGAGGATGAAGACGGTTTTCTGGGTTCTGGTCATAGGCTCAGCAACAGGTAGTGATCAACGAGCAACGCGACGAACAGCGCGAACAGGTAGCCGATAGAGTACTTGAAGGTGCCGATCGCCGCGTGCGGCCGGCTGCCACGGTACAACACCCAGGCCCAGTGCAGGAAGCGCAGGCCCAGGGCGAGAGCACAGGCCAGGTAGAGCGGGCCGCTCATGTGGATGGCATAGGGCAGCAGGGTCACCGCCAACAGAATCAGGCTGTAGAGCAGGATATGCAGCTTGGTGTAGCGCTCGCCGTGGGTCACCGGCAGCATCGGGATATCGGCCTTGGCGTATTCGGCCTTGCGGTGCAGGGCCAGGGCCCAGAAGTGCGGGGGCGTCCAGGCGAAGATGATCAGCACCAGCAGCAATGGCTCGGCGCTGATATGCCCGCTCACCGCTACCCAGCCGAGCAACGGCGGGGCCGCCCCGGCCAGGCCGCCGATGACGATGTTCTGGGGAGTCGCCCGCTTGAGAAAGCCGGTGTAGAGCAGCGCATAACCGAGCAGCGAGGCCAGGGTGAGCCAGGCGGTGAGGGCATTGGTGAACACCAGCAGCAAGGCCATGCCCAGTAGCGCCAGGGCAAGCGCGAACAACAGCGCCGGCAGCGGCTCGACCCGCCCTTGGGCGACAGGGCGTTTGTGGGTGCGCGCCATCAGCGCGTCGATACGCCGGTCCACCACGTGGTTGACCACTGCCGCACCGCCCGCGCACAGGCCGATGCCCAGGTTGCCGAACAGCAGCACGTTCCAGCTCACGCCCGCCCGGGTCGCGAGCAGCATCCCCACCAGCGAGGTGATCAGCATCAGCAGCACGACCTTGGGCTTGGTCAGCTCCAGGTAGTCGCGCCAGCCGGCACGCCAGGCATTCAGAAGCGTCGCCACGAGCCGTTCCTCATGTGTTGGGAGATGGCCACGCCAGCGACTGGCCGCAGGCGCCAACCCTGGCCGACACCCATGCGCACCTTGTCGACCACGCGGATGCGGTAGTTGACCAGCACCATGCTCAGCAGCAACAGGGCGCCACCGGCGTTGTGCGCCACCGCCACGGCCAGCGGCAACTGGAACACCACGTTGCTGATGCCCAGGCCAACCTGCAGCGCCAAGGCGCACAGCACCAGGCGCGCCAGGCCTTGCAGGCCACAGCGATACAGCTTCCAGCTGAGCATCAGCAGCACGCAGGTGACCAGCAGGGCACCGAGGCGATGGCTGATATGGATGGCCGTGCGCGCATCGCTGTCCAGCTGCCCGCCCAGGTAGTTGGGGCCGACGTGCTGGGTCAGGTGGAAGCCGTTGCTGAAGTCCGCTGCCGGCCACCACTGGCCATGGCAAGTGGGCAAGTCGATGCAGGCGACCGCCGCATAGTTGGCACTGACCCAGCCGCCCAGGGCGATCTGGCCGATGACCACCAGCAACGCCAACGCAGCGATCCGGCGCAGGCTCAAGGGCAACTTCGGCAAGGGCGCAAAGGCCCGGGATAGACGCAGGGACAGCAGCAACAGCAGGCTCAGGGTGGTGAAGCCGCCGAGCAGATGCGCGGTGACCACCTGCGGCCACAGCTTCAGCGTCACCGTCCACATGCCGAACGCCGCCTGGGCCAGCACCACGCCCAGCAACAGCACGGGCAGGCGGTAGGGCTGACCGTCGCGGGCATGGCGCCGAACAGCCTGCAAGGCCAGCAGGGCAATCACCAGTGCCAGGGTCCCGGCGAAGTAGCGATGAACCATCTCGGCCCAGCCCTTGGCTTCTTCCACCGGGTGCTCGGGGAAGTGCAGCTCGGCATGGGCCAGCTGGGCATCGGTCTTGGGCACGCTGATGAAGCCATAGCAACCCGGCCAGTCGGGGCAGCCCAGGCCGGCATGGGTCAGGCGGGTGTAGGCACCGAGCAGGACGACCAGCAGTGCCAGCAGGGTGGCGAACACAGCAAGGCGAAATCCAGGTCTAGCCATGGCAGGCTCCTAGCCGATGTTGGACAGCTTGAGCAGGTGGCGCAGGTCGTCCAGCACATGTTTGCCATTGACCTTGCCGTCATAGCGCAGCACCAGGTTGCCGTGCGGGTCGACGATCCACAGCTGCGGACCGGGCTCGCCGACCTTCTGCACGTAGTGCGGGGCATCCAGTGGATAACGTTGCAGCTGCGGGTACTCCCGCCCCAGCAGCTCCTGGTAATCCGCGCTCAACGGCTGGGAAGCGGCCAGGGCATGGCTGGCGCGGCTGGCGTCACGGCCCAGGCCGACCTGGATCTGCCGCGCCAGGTACACCAGGCGCTGGCAATCCTCGGCACAGGCCTCGGGTGCAGCGACCAGCAGCTGCCAACGTGCGTCCTCGCCCGCGATACCGATATCGGCGCGTGTCTGGCCGTTGCCGACCATCGCCCCGTGATAGCTGCGCCCGTCCGGTACCCAGAACTTGAGCTTGTACATGCTGGTGGCCAGGATCATCGGCCCAAGCACCACCAGGAGGATCAGGATCAGCTGCAAACGCCCGCGGGCTCTGGGTTTGCCACGTTCAGGCGCGTCCAGTGGAGTGGTGGCGGCGGCCATGGTGATTCTCCTTTTTCTTGTTGTGCCAACCAAAGTAGAGGTAGAGCAGCACCAGGGCGCCGGCCAGGGCAAACCACTGCACGGCGTAGCCCAGGTGCTTTTCCGGGCCCATGGCGACGACCGGCCAGTCCAGGCGGTAGCTGGCCGGGCCGGGCTGCAGGCGCAGCTCATAGGCAAAGCCCTCGCGGTCGAGCTGCTGCCACAGCTGTTCGGGGTGTATGGCCGTCAGCAGGTGCGGCCACTGGCCGCCCGCCGGGTCGGGGTGCAACTGGAAGGTGCTGCCCGGCGCCACGTACACCGAGGCATCCAGGGCCAACGCCTGGCTGGGCGTGTCGAAATGCACCGGCACACGCCGGTCGGGCCACGCCAGCCAGCCACGGTTGACCAACAGCCACAGGCCGCTGGGCTGATCGTGGAACGGCTGCAGCAGCTCGACACCGGCCTGCCCGTCACGTATGCGGTTGTCCAGCAGCAGGCTGTGCTCGGCATCGAAACGGCCATACAGGTGGACCTGGCGGAAGGCCGGATCGCTGCTTTGCTGCAAGCTGGAAATGGCCAGCGGCGCATCAGCACTGCGCTGGGCGTAGGTAGCCAGGAGCGCGCGCTTCTCGTCGGCCCGGCCAAGCTGCCAGCAGCCCAGCGCAACCAACCCCGGTAGTAGCGCGAGCACCACCAGGGTTGGTATCCAGCCTGGGCGAAAGGGCCTCATCGAAGGCTCGTCGGGTCAGTCGCTATACTTGTATTCATCACTGCATTCCCCCGGAGTTGTCGCCATGCTCAAGGCCGCGATTGTCCTGCTGCTGTTGGCCACGGTTGCCAGCCTGTTCAGTGGCCTGGTGTTTCTGGTCAAGGACGATGAGAACTCGACCCGCCTGCTGAAGGCGCTGACCGTGCGTGTCACCTTGGCCAGCCTGACCATTGGCCTGGTGGCGTATGGCTTCATCAGTGGCCAGCTTGTCTCGCATGCTCCCTTCTGAATTCGTACTGACCCTATCGCCGGCAAGCCGACTCCCACAGGGTTCAGCGCCGCTCTTGAAAGCTGTGGTGAACATGTGGGAGCCAGCTTGCTGGCGATAGGGCCCTAAAGCACATACACAAAGATGAACAACCCCACCCACACCACATCGACGAAGTGCCAGTACCAGCTGGCCGCTTCGAAACCGAAGTGTTTCTCGGGGTTGAAATGCCCGCGCAGGATGCGCGCGAACATGACGATCAGGATGATCGTGCCCAGGGTCACGTGGGCACCGTGGAAGCCCGTGAGCATGAAGAACGTCGCGCCGTAGATCCCCGAACCGAGGGTCAGCCCCAGCTTGGTATAGGCCTCGTGGTACTCGTAGGCCTGCAACGTGATAAAGCTGATGCCCAGAATGATGGTCAGCGCCATCCACAGCTTCAGCGCACCGCGATGGTCACGGCGCAGGGCGTGGTGGGCGATGGTGATGGTCACGCTGGAGCTGACCAGCAGAATGGTGTTGATCAGCGGCAGGTGCCACGGGTCGATGACTTCCTTGGGCGGCGGGAACAGCTTGGGGTCTGGCGTGTGCAGCAGTGGCCAGGCGAATTCGAAGCTGGGCCAGAGCATGTGCGCGACCCCCTTGGCACCCTCGCCACCGAGCCACGGCCCGGCCAGCACGCGCACATAGAACAGCGCGCCGAAGAAGGCCATGAAGAACATCACTTCAGAGAAGATGAACCAGCTCATGCCCCAGCGGAACGAGCGGTCGAGCTGCGAGCTGTAGAGCCCGGCTCGGCTTTCCTTGACCACCGCCCCGAACCAGCCGAACAGCATGTAGACCAGGAACAGCGCACCGACGAAGAAGATCAGCGGCCCGTGGGAGTCGGGGTGGCCGGCCTTGAGGTCGTTGAACCAGGTACCCAGGCCGAACACGGTGATGAACATGCCGATGGTGGCGATGATCGGCCACTTGCTCTGCGCCGGAACATAGTAGTGCTCGTGACTTGCCATTGCTGTTCTCCTTCCCTTAACGGGCGCCCTGGACGTCCTGGGCCGCGTTGTGGGCGACCGGCGGGTGGCGAGCGGTGATGTCGAACAAGGTGTAGGCCAGTGTCAGGTGCTTCACGCTGGCCGGCAGGTCGCGGTCGACGATGAAGCGCACCGGCATTTCGATGCGTTCGCCGGGCTGCAGCACCTGCTGGGTAAAGCAGAAGCACTCGGTCTTGTGGAAGTACGCCGCGGCTTCGGCCGGGGTGATGCTCGGTATGGCCTGGGCACTCATGGGCCGGTCGGTCGGGTTGTGGGCGATGAAGATCATCTGGTTGACCGCCCCCGGGTTGACCTCGATCTGGTCGGCGGTGGAATAGAAGTCCCAGACCATGTCACCGGCATTGGTCGACATGAACTGCACCCGCACCGAACGCGTCGGGTCGCTGACCTGGCTGCCTTCGTATTGCCCACCGGTCTTGCCATTGATGCCGAAGGCCTTGCACATCACGTCGTAGATCGGCACCAGGGCGAAGCCGAAGGCGAACATCACCACCGTCAGCATCAGCAGGCGCAGCACCAGGCGTTTGAGCGGTTGGCCGGTCATGGCGGTTCCCTATTTCACTTCCGGTGGCGTCTGGAAGGTGTGGTAGGGCGCAGGCGAGGGGATCGACCACTCCAGGCCCTCGGCACCGTCCCACGGCTTGGCCGGTGCCGGCGCGCCGCCGCGGATGCACTTGATGACGATGAACAGGAAGAAGATCTGCGTGGCGCCGAACATGAAGGCACCGATCGACGACACCATGTTGAAGTCGGCGAACTGCAGGTTGTAGTCGGGGATGCGCCGTGGCATGCCGGCCAGGCCAACGAAATGCATGGGGAAGAAGGCCATGTTCATGCCGACGAACGACAGCCAGAAGTGCAGCTTGCCGAGGGTTTCGTCGTACATGTGCCCGGTCCACTTCGGCAGCCAGTAGTAGGCCGAGGCGAAGATGCCGAAGATCGCCCCCGGCACCAGCACGTAGTGGAAATGCGCCACCACGAAGTAGGTGTCGTGGTACTGGAAGTCGGCGGGAGCAATCGCCAGCATCAGCCCGGAGAAGCCACCGATGGTGAACAGGATGACAAAGGCGATGGCGAACAGCATCGGTGTCTCGAAGGTCAGCGAGCCTTCCCACATGGTGCTGACCCAGTTGAACACCTTCACCCCGGTGGGCACCGCAATCAGCATGGTGGCGTACATGAAGAACAGCTCACCGACCACCGGGATGCCGACCACGAACATGTGGTGGGCCCAGACGATGAACGACAGGAAGGCGATGGCCCCGGTGGCATAGACCATCGAGGTGTAGCCGAACAGTGGCTTGCGCGAAAACGCCGGGATGATCGAACTGACCGCGCCGAAGGCCGGCAGGATCATGATGTACACCTCGGGGTGGCCGAAGAACCAGAACACGTGCTGGAACAGCACCGGGTCGCCGCCGCCGGCGGCGCTGAAGAAACTGGTGCCGAAGTGGATGTCCATCAGCATCATGGTCACCACGCCGGCCAGCACCGGCATCACCGCAATGAGCAGGAACGCGGTGATCAGCCAGGTCCAGACGAACAATGGCATCTTCATCAATGTCATGCCGGGTGCGCGCAGGTTGAGGATGGTGGCGATCACGTTGATCGCGCCCATGATCGAGCTGATGCCCATCAGGTGAATGGCGAAGATGAAGAAGGTGACGCTGGCCGGTGCGTAGGTGGTCGACAGCGGCGCATAGAAGGTCCAGCCGAAGTTGGGCCCGCCGCCCGGGGTGAACAAGGTCGAAACCAGCAGCAGGAAGGCCGCCGGCAACAGCCAGAAACTGAAGTTGTTCATCCGCGGCAGGGCCATGTCCGGCGCGCCGATCATCAGCGGGATCATCCAGTTGGCCAGGCCGACGAAGGCCGGCATCACCGCGCCGAACACCATGATCAGGCCGTGCATGGTGGTCATCTGGTTGAAGAACTCAGGTTGCACGATCTGCAGCCCGGGCTGGAACAGTTCGGCGCGGATCACCATGGCGAACGAGCCGCCGAGCAGGAACATGATGAAGCTGAACCACAGGTACATCGTGCCGATGTCCTTGTGGTTGGTGGTCAGCACCCAGCGCATCAGGCCCTTGGCCGGGCCATGTGCGTGGTCATGGCCGTGGGCGTGGTCGTCGATCACTGCACTCATGTCCTGTCTCCTGCAATCCATTGATTGCCGCGAGTAACCCGGTTCATTGCGCTTCTGCCTGCTTGAGCGCCAGCACGTCCTTCGGCGTGACCATGTCGCCCTTGTTGTTGCCCCAGGCGTTGCGCTCGTAGGTGACCACGGCGGCGATGTCGACTTCCGACAGCTGCTTGCCGAATGCAGCCATGGCAGTGCCAGGCTTGCCATGGAAGACGATGCCCAGGTGGCCTTCCTTCGGCCCGGTAGCGATCTTCGAGCCCTTGAGCGCCGGGAACATCGGCGGCAGGCCCTGGCCTTCGGCCTGGTGACAGGCGACGCAGGTGGTGTGGTAGACCTTGTCGCCGCGCTCGACCAGCTCTTCGAGGGTCCATTCCTTGCTGGTCAGCTCCTTGAGCTTGGCCGCCTCGGCCTTGCGCTCGGCGAGCCAGGTGTCGTAGTCGGCCTTGGACTTGACCTCGACCACCACCGGCATGAAGCCGTGGTCCTTGCCGCACAGCTCGGTGCACTGGCCGCGGTAGATGCCGGGCTTCTCGATGCGCGTCCAGGCTTCGTTGACGAACCCCGGGATAGCGTCACGCTTGACCGCGAAGGCCGGTACCCACCAGGAATGGATCACGTCGGCGGCGGTCACCAGAAAGCGCACTTTCGCCCCCACCGGCAGCACCAGCGGCTGGTCGACTTCGAGCAGGTAATGTTCGTCCTTGGCGGCCTTGTTGTGGATCTGATCGGCAGGGGTAGCCAGGTTGCTGAAGAACTCCACGTCCTGGCCCAGGTATTTGTAGTGCCATTTCCACTGGTAGCCGGTGACCTGAATGTCGATATCCGACTCACTGGCGTCGTAGATGTCGATCAGGGTCTTGGTGGCGGGAATGGCCATGGCCACGAGAATCAGGAAGGGGACCACGGTCCAGAGGATTTCCACCCAGGTATGCTCGTGGAAATGCGCGGCCTGCTGGCCAGTGGAACGCCGGTGCAGGACCATGGACCAGAACATCGCGCCGAACACCACGACGCCGATGATCACGCAGATCCAGAAGATGGTCATGTGCAGGTCGAACACGGCGTTGGAGACTTCCGTCGCCCCTGGCGCCATGTTCACGGTCCAGGCGGCGTTGGCCTGACCGAAAACCGACCACAACAGAAGGCCCATCCAGACATGTGGATGTCGCATCATTGCGGGTTCCCCTTCTAGTTCTTGTTGTCCCGAAGGCGTGGCCTGCGGCAAGCGGGAACGGCGGTCAAGACTGCCTGACTTCGACGACCGAGCCCCCTGCGAAAGCAGACGGGCCTCATCAACGAATCACGTTCAACCCGAGTATAGACACCGACCAATGGCACGCAACGCGAGGGGAGAAATGAACTGCATGAAATTGTGAAATGACGCGCAAGCCGCGCGCTAGATAGGGTCTGGCATAATGGTGGCACTTGGTTATACCCAACAGCGCACACGTTTGCGAGATTTATAACAAATGAGTCTTAGGTATTCGGTATACCGAGCTAATTTAGTGTCTTCCGTTTGAAACGTCTTGTCCCTGGAGTTGTCATGAACATCGCTGCTGTACGCGAGCAAATTAGCCAAGCCCACGATCACGAAGGCCGTACCGGTCAACTGAAAGAGCGTCTCGAGCTGCAACTGCCACACCTGCACCCCTCGATCCAACTGCCTGAGCAGGACGCCCAGGGTACTTTGGCGCGCTTCGTCAGCGCTTACATCGACCAGGTTCCGGAGCTGATCGAGGCTGCCCATGAGGTGGCCCGCGAAGCCGGTATCGAGTCGCAGATCAAACCGGTTCTGAAGATCGCCGAGGCCTATTTCCTGCAACCACCGAGCGTGATGCAGGGGCAGGTTGGCCTAGACTGCCTGCTGGATGAAGCCTACCTGGCGCATCGCCTGGTGGAAGAAGTGAACGACCTGTACATCCGCCATTTCCAGCAGCCGCTGATTCCTTTCGATACCACCCTGGCCAACCTGATCGCGCATCAGCTGATCGGCGAGACCTTTGCCAACCAGCTGGATGAGGTTGTGCACCATTCGGTGGATGAGATGCTCAACGACGAAAGCTTTGCGGCAGAGTCGGTGGAGGCCTATCGCGAGGCCCTGTGCAGCCCGGAAACCGGCGCCGCCTGGAAGCGCTGGCCATGCCTGTCGCGCCAGCTGGGCGTGGAGCTGGGCCAGCCCGCCTGATTTCGACGTTGATGGTGTCTGAGCTGGCCTCTTCGCGGGACAAGCCCGCTCCCACAAGTACGGTGTTGCTCTGAAGAGCAGTACATAACCTGTGGGAGCGGGCTTGTCCCGCGAAGAGTCCAGCTCAGTCTACGAAAATGGTCGCAACTAGGCGCCAATCCCAGCAGAAGTGCGCATCCGCCCCTCGATCCGCCGCTTCAACCGCCGCTGCTCGATCACCAACCGCGACCCATGGGCGGCATTGCTCCGGCTCCAGTCCTCAAGCAATTCAAGGCAAGAGTGGTCGATATAGCTGAGGTTGCCCAACGGCACATGCAGCGTGGTCCCCGCCGGTACGGTATCCAGCACCTGGGTCAGCGCAGGCACCTTGAGGAACGTAGCAGCACCTCCCAGGCGCAGTTCCATATGCCCGGGCTGGTCCAGGCTCACCAGGTTGATCTTCAGGCGTGCCGCCTTGAAGGCCAGTTTCAGCAGCGTCAGGGCAAAGCCCAGCAGCACCCCCGTCAGCAGATCGGTAAAGATGATCGCCAGCGCAGTCGCCGCGTAGGTGAACATCGGCATCCGCCCATAGCGCCCCAATCCACGCAACGCCTTCACATCCACCAGCTTGATCCCCGTGAACACCAGCACGCCCGCCAGGCTGGCCACCGGAATCTGCTGCAGCACACTGCTGAGCACCACGACGAAGGCCAGCAGCCACAGACCATGGAAGATGGCTGAAGCGCGGGTCTGCGCACCGGCCTGCACGTTCGCCGAGCTGCGCACGATCACGCCGGTCATCGGCAAGGCGCCAAGCACACCGCAGAGCATGTTGCCGATCCCCTGGGCCGACAGCTCGCGGTCGAAGTCCGAACGCTGGCCGCTGTGCATGCGGTCCACGGCGGCGGCCGACAGCAAGGTTTCGGCACTGGCGATGAAGGCCAGGGCGAAGGCCGCCACCAGCAAGGTGGGGTCGGCGAGCTTGAGCAGGTCATCCGGGCGTATCCAGTCGATGGCTTGCGAGAGGTCCGCCGGAACCTGCACCCGGTTCACCGGCAGCGCCAGCCACAGGCTGATGGCCGTCATGGCCGCCACGCCCAACAGGGCACCGGGAATGAAGCGCAGCTTCTGCGGCCGCAGCCGCTCCCAGGCCCACATCACGGCGATGGTGCCCAGGCCAAGTGCCCCGGCCTGCCAGCCTGCGCCTTCGCTTTCCAGTGGCAAGGCAGCGGCGACGGTCGCGGGGAACGCCAACAGGTTCTGCATGCCGGAGGGCTGCGGCGCCGTGTCGAACATCACGTGCACCTGTGACAGCACGATCAGCACGCCAATACCGGCCAGCATGCCGTACACCACCGCTGGCGCCGTGACGCGGAACCAGCAACCCAGGCGCAAGCGCCCGGCCAGCAACTGCAAGACCCCGGCCAGCAGCAGGATCGGCCCGAGCATGGCCACGCCATGCTGGCGCACCAGCTCGAATACCAGCACCGCCAGGCCTGCGGCGGGGCCGCTGACCTGCAGGGGCGAGCCTGCCAGGAAGCCCACCACGATACCGCCGATGATGCCGGTAATCAGGCCCTTCGCCGGCGGCATGCCCGAGGCGATCGCGATACCCATGCACAACGGCAGGGCGACCAGGAAGACCACCACCGACGCCAACAACTCACGCGGCAGGGCCGCTTTCAACTGTGTCATGTTCACCGTATTTCTCCTTTCTCAGTCACACGGCCATTCCTCTGGCCGTGGGCACGTTGGCCCCTGACACGCGCCCAGGCGCAAGCCGCCAGCGAGAATGCCGGCAGGGCAATCAGGGAATTCAAGGCAGCAGAAGGCCGCGCCACACCCTAGTGGGTGCAGCCGGCTATCAAGGTTCTAGCGTGGGACGGGTCGCTTAGTAGCGGCCTCTCGGAGTGGCGCAGGGGACCGGCTCGCCAGCGGCCAAAGGCAGGAAGCTGTCGCTGAGGGCGTCGTAGGCTTCGATCTTGCTGGTTTCGATGTCGTACACCCAGCCGTGGATGTACAGCTCGCCAGCCGCCAGGCGCGAAGCCACGGACGGGTGGGTGCGCAAGTGGTGCAGCTGGGCGATGACGTTTTCCTTGGTCAGCACCTGCATGGTTTCATGCTCGCTGCCGCAGGAGCAGTTGTTCTCGACCACGGTGCGTGCCACTTCGGCGTGACGCAGCCAGGCGGAAACGGTCGGCATCTTGGCCAGCGACTGCGGGTTGAGCACCGCGCGCATGGCACCGCAGTCGGAGTGACCACAGATGATGATGTGGTGCACCTTCAGCGCCGAAACCGCGTACTCGATGGCGCTGGAAACACCGCCGTTCATCTGCCCATAGGGCGGCACCACGTTGCCGACGTTACGGGTCACGAACAGGTCGCCTGGCGAGCTCTGGGTGATCAGCTCGGGGACGATGCGCGAGTCGGCACAGGTGATGAACATGGCGCGTGGGGTTTGCGCCGTGGCGAGCTTCTTGAACAGCTCTTGTTGCTCGGGAAAGACGTCATGGTGAAAACGCAGGAAGCCGTCGACGATGTGCTTCAGTGCGGCATCGGCGCTTTCCGCCGGGGCCTGCGGAATGACCTTGGATGGGTCCTTGACGGGCATGATTCATCCTCTTGACGGTGTTTTGGTAAATCCAGTTTACCGGTGAAAGATTCTGGCTATGCAGGGTTTTAGATGACACGCACGAGCCATAGATCACAGTCTTCGTGGACTGGTTTCCTACGCTAGCGGGGAAAACTTAACTGAAACTTAATTCGAAGGCTCTAGAACGGCTGTTCCAGAAGAGAAAGGCGGGATCTGAATAATAGCAAAAAAGCATCAACTGCCAAGAGCCCTGAATGAAATTATGAGCTTGGATTAGTTGGATTGAAGGATCAGAACAGCGCCATCTGCCCCCCAGGTGGACAGAATGCCGAACAATCCAGTGCCTGCGCTTCCCGCCCTTCGAACTGCAAGCGCCGCATCGCCTTGGCAAAGCGCTGCGCCAGCAGCTCGGCGAACACACCTTCTCCCCGCATTCGCGCGCCGAACCGGCTGTCATACAGCTCGCCACCCCGGCTTTGCCGAATCAGGCTGAGCACGTGGGTTGCCCGCTGGGGGTAATGGTCCTTCAGCCACTGCTCGAACAACGGCGCCACTTCCAGCGGCAGGCGCAGCATCATGTAGGCCGCGCTTTGCGCGCCAGCCTCCCTGGCCGCTTCGAGCAGGCGCTCCAGTTCGCTGTCATTGACCATCGGAATCATCGGCGAACACAGCACGCCCACCGGTACGCCTGCCTCGCGCAACACCCGGATCGCTCTCAGCCGCGCCTTGGGCGACGCCGCGCGCGGCTCCAGTACCCGCTTGAGGTCATCGTCCAGCGTGGTCAGGCTGATCATCACCCGCGCCAGCCGCTGGCTGGCCATCTCGGACAACAGGTCGAGATCGCGCAACACCAGCGAGCCCTTGGTGACGATGGTCACCGGGTGGCGAAAGCGCAGCAGCACTTCGAGCAGGCGCCGGGTCAGTTGCTGCTCGCGCTCGATGGGTTGGTAGGGGTCCGTGTTGGAGCCCAGGTTGATCGGCGCGCAAACGTAGCCCGGCTTGCTCAGCTGCTGCGCGAGCACTTCGGCGGCGTTGGTCTTGGCGATCAGCTTGGTTTCGAAGTCCAGGCCCGGAGAAAGGTCCCAGTAGGCATGGGAAGGGCGGGCATAGCAGTAGATACAGCCATGCTCGCAACCGCGATAGGGATTGATGGAGCGGTCGAAGGGCAGGTCGGGCGAGGTATTGCGGGTAATGACCGTCTTGGCCGTCTCGATGCGCACCTCGGTGCCCTGGGTGAGCGGCACTTCCTGGTACCAGCCGTCATCCTCCGCCACCGAATGGCTCGGGGCAAAACGGTTGTGCGGATTGTGCGCCGTGCCACGGCCCTTTTGCGGTGCTGGAGGAATCATCGCTCACCCCGATACTGTACTCATATACAGTATCGCGACAAGGAGGATTCTTCCAGCGCCTCTGGTCAGCCAACGGAGCGCTTAGTCGGCCGGTTTCTTCAGCTTCGGATTGGGGAAGAACTGCACCGTCTGCACCTTGGCCGGGGCAGCCTTGGGCGCCAGGTGGTTGACCCGGGTGCCCAGCTCCTTGGGTACCGACAGGCCCTGTTCGTTGAGGGTGTCGGTGAAGCCGCAGGCGACGCACTCACGGTGCGGCACGTCATCCTCGCTCCACATCATCAGCTTGTCCGGCTCGCTGCACGCCGGGCAGACCGCCCCGGCGATGAAGCGCTTCTTGGTCTTGTTCACAACTACCTCGCTCATGCCGCCGCGACCTCGCTCAGGCCGCAGTGGCGCAACAGTGCATCGATGGAAGGTTCGCGGCCGCGGAAGTCGACGAACAGCACCATCGGTTCGCGGGAACCACCACGGGCCAGAATCGCCTCACGGAAGGCGCGGCCGGTTTCAGCATTGAGCACACCTTCTTCCTCGAAGCGCGAGAAGGCATCCGCCGACAGGACTTCGGCCCACTTGTAGCTGTAGTAGCCCGCCGCGTAACCGCCGGCGAAGATGTGCGCAAAGCTGTTGGGGAAGCGGTTGTACGCCGGTGGACGCATGACCGACACCTCGTCGCGCACGCCTTCGAGCACCTGCAGCACACTGCGGCCATCGCCATGGCTGGCATGCAGCTCGAAGTCGAACAGCGAGAACTCCAGCTGGCGCACCATCATCATGCCCGACTGGAAGTTCTTCGCCGCCAGCATCTTGTCCAGCAGGTCCTGGGGCAGGGCGGTGCCCGTCTCGTAGTGGCCGGAGATCAGTGCCAGGCCTTCCGGCTCCCAGCACCAGTTTTCCATGAACTGGCTCGGCAGCTCGACCGCATCCCAGGCCACGCCATTGATACCGGAAACACCGGCATGCTCGATGCGGGTCAGCAAGTGGTGCAGGCCGTGGCCGAACTCGTGGAACAGGGTGGTGACTTCATCATGGGTCAGCAGCGCAGGCTTGCCGGGCGCGGCTGGGGTGAAGTTGCACACCAGGTTGGCCACCGGGCTCTGCAATGCGCCTTCGGCAGTGCGGCGACGGTCGCGGGCGCCGTCCATCCAGGCGCCGCCACGCTTGTTGGCGCGGGCATAGAGATCGAAGAAGAAGCGGCCGACGTGCTGGCCGTTTTCCTTGATCTCGAACAGGCGCACGTCCGGGTGCCAGCTGTCGAAGCCCTTGAGTTCGGCGATTTCGATGCCGTACAGGCGCTGGACGATGCTGAACAGGCCGGACAGCACCTTGTCGATCGGGAAGTACGCGCGCAGGGTTTCCTGCGACACGCTGTAACGCTGTTCGCGCAGTTTCTCGCCAAAGTAGCCGGCGTCCCAGCTGGCCAGCTCGGCGCAACCTTGCTCGGCGGCGTAGGCCTTGAGCTGCTCCAGGTCCTGGGCGGCGAAGGGTTTGGAACGCTTGGCCAGGTCACGCAGGAAGCTCAGCACCTGGTCGCTGGATTCGGCCATCTTGGTGGCCAGGCTCAGTTCGGCGTAGTTCTTGTAGCCCAGCAGGGCGGCCAGTTCCTGACGCAGGTCGAGGATCTCGTGCATCACCGGGCCGTTGTCGAACTGGCCGGCATTCGGGCCCTGGTCCGAGGCACGGGTGCAGTAGGCGGCGTACAGCTCTTCACGCAGGGCGCGGTCGCTGGCGTAGGTCATCACCGCGTAGTAGCTGGGGAATTCCAGGGTGATCAGCCAGCCTTCGAGGCCCTTGGCCTGGGCAGCGGCGGCCATCTGCGCCTTGGCCGAATCGGTCAGGCCGGCGAGGGCCGCTTCGTCAGTGACGTGCTTGGTCCAGGCCTGGGTGGCGTCGAGCAGCTGGTTGGAGAAACGGCTGCCCAGCTCGCTGAGCTTGCTCTGCACCTCGGCATAGCGCTGCTGCTGGTCGGCCGGCAGGTCGATACCCGACAGGCGGAAGTCACGCAGGGCATGTTCGAGGATAGTTTTCTGCGCCACGTCGAAGCCTGCGGCCTCCGGGCTGTTGATCAAGGCCTCGTAGGCTTCGAACAAGGCACGGTTCTGGCCCAGTTCGGTAGAGTAGGCACTCAGCGCCGGCAGGCAGGACTCATAGGCCTCGCGCAGCGCCGGGCTGTTGCACACCGCATTGAGGTGGCTGACGGGGCTCCAGGCGGCGCCCAGGCGGTCGTTCAGTTCGTCCATGGCCAGCACCAGGCCAGCCCAGGTGGGGTTCTTGCCTTGCTTTTCGAGGATCTCGGCAATGGCCTTGCGGTTATCGGCCAGGATCTGTTCGATGGCCGGCAGCACGTGTTCGGCACGGATCGCCGAGAAGGGCGGCAGATCATAGGATTGCAGAAGCGGGTTGTTGGCACTCACGGTTTGGATACCTTGGCAGAAGAAACACTTCCCCATCTTAATTACAATCGACGCCGACCGCAGCAGGCAGCCTGCCTATCGGCACAGATGAGAGACGCTATCATGGCCATCCGACGCTTCCAGCAACACACTCCGAAAGTTGCACCACGGGCTTTTGTCGACCGTTCGGCGGTGGTGCTGGGCGACGTGGAAATCGGCGAGGACAGCTCGGTGTGGCCGCTGACCGTGGTGCGCGGCGACATGCACCGTATCCGCATCGGTGCGCGCACCAGCGTGCAGGACGGCAGCGTGCTGCACATCACCCATGCCGGCCCGTTCAACCCGGACGGTTTCCCGCTGATCATCGGCGACGAGGTGACCATCGGTCACAAGGTCATGCTGCACGGTTGCACCTTGGGCAATCGCATCCTGGTCGGCATGGGCAGTACCATCATGGACGGTGCCATCGTCGAGGACGAGGTGATCATCGGCGCCGGCAGCCTGGTGCCGCCAGGCAAGCGCCTGGAAAGCGGCTACCTGTATGTGGGCAGCCCGGTGAAGCAGGCCCGTCCATTGACCGACAAGGAGCGCGCGTTTTTCCCCTACAGCGCCAGCAACTACGTGAAGCTCAAGGACCAGCACCTGGCCGAAGGCTACGACCAACCTGAATGACTTGAGTGGAACCTCATACATGCACCAGCAGAACATCCTTTTCGACCTTGACGGCACCCTGACCGACCCACGCCTGGGCATCACCCGCTCGATCCAGTTCGCCCTGGCCAAACTGGGCATCGACGAGCCGGACCTGACGCGGCTCGAGCACTTCATCGGGCCGCCCCTGCTGCAGGCTTTCATGCAGTTCTACAGCTTTGACGAAGCCAAGGCGTGGGACGCGGTGAACTTCTACCGGGAACGTTTCCGCGTCACCGGCCTGTACGAGAACCTGGTGTTCGATGGCGTGCCGGAGCTGCTCCAGGCGCTGAACGACCAGGGCCGCACCCTGTACATCGCCACTTCCAAACCTTGGGAATTTGCCCGCGAGATCGCCCGGCACTTTGCCTTCGACCATCATTTCAAGGTCATCTACGGCAGTGAGCTGGACGGTACGCGCACCAACAAGGTCGAACTGATCCGCCATTTGCTGGATGAGGAAGGGTTGGACCCGGCGCAGACGCTGATGATCGGCGATCGCAAGCACGACCTGATCGGCGCGCGGAGCAATGGGGTGCAGGCGGTGGCGGTGGGGTATGGGTTTGGTAGCGAGGAGGAGTTGAGGGCCCACACGCCAGAATTTCACTTCGCAACCGTGGCCGAGATGCATCAGGCTTTCATCAAAGCCTAGGGCGCAATGGGGCTGCTTTGCAGCCCATTCGCGGGACAAGCCCGCTCCCACAGGTACCCCACCGCTTTCAGTGTCAGTGCAATACCTGTGGGAGCGGGCTTGTCCCGCGAATGGGCCGCAAAGCGGCCCCAAAATCTCACTGACTAACCAGCAATCGCGCCAACGCCGCCTTGCGCTCCTCAACCGACAACCGCCCCAACCCCTCAACCCGCTCGTAGAACCGCGCCCAGTCCCCCCCAACCTCCCGAAACAGCGCCGCAAACGCCGGCACCCACTGGTCATACAGCCCAAACGGCAGCAACTTGGCATTGTTCATCGGTCCATAGATCCAGGCGTCGTAGCGTTTATCCCCGCCCCATTCACGGTCACGCACCTCACGGTACTCGCGCCGCAAACGCTCGAACTCCGCCTGTTTGGCCGCACGCTTGTGCGCATCATCCAACGGCCCGGCATAAATCCCCTGCAGCCGCTCACGGCTCGCCAGCACCAGCCGGGTGAACTGCTCGCGCTGCCCGGCCTGGCTATCGTCAATCGCCGCAAGCCCGCGCGCCGCACGCCATTGCCGCGTTCCTTCCTGCTCGACGAAGGTGGCGAATGACTCGTTGAACGCGGTGTCGTCCTGCAGGTAGAAACGCTGGTGGGCCAACTCATGAAAGATCAGCGTCGCCAGGCGCTCGTCTCCCCAGCCGAGCATCGTCGACAGGATCGGGTCATCAAACCAGCCCAGGGTCGAGTAGGCCTCCACACCGCCCACGTACACGTCCATGCCGTCCTGGCGCATCAACGCCGCCGCACCACGGGCCGCGCCCTTCTGGTAATAGCCGCGGTAGGCGACGCAGCCGGCAATCGGGAAGCAGTGGGTCACCGGCTGCAGCGACAGCTCAGGCGTGGCGAACACGTTCCACACCACGTAGGGCCGCCCCAAGTCGGCATACACCCGGTAGCTGCGGTTGTCGGGTAGGGCCAGGTGCCGGCTGGCGAATGCCCGCGCCTGCACGGCGTGCTCCAGGCGGGCTCGCAATTGCGCGCTGCTGGCCGGGTCGGCAATCACCTTTTCTACCGGCTGGCGCGCCCGCAGCAGTTGCCATTGGCCCTCGGCCAACTGGCCGTAATAGCCAAGGCTGCTGCAACCGTTCAGCAGAAAAACGCCCAAAACGGGAACCAAAGCGCTGAAAACGCGGTCGAGTGGCCCAGGGCCTGAGCGCTTCAAAAGAAAAAACCAAACCATCTTGGGCTGTCCAACTCGCTCACGGCCGATACGCTCCAAGACTATCTCGCCAATGGGGAGTTTCGCCATGCGTGCACTGTTCGTCGCCGGCTCACTGTTACTGGTATCGGCCTGTTCGACCTTGCCCAACCCGGACCCGAACCAAGCCTGGATCGACCTGACCCCGCACGACAACACCTCCCTGCACGCCGTCCAGGTTGACGAACGTGAATGGGCCGAAAGCCGCTATTTCGAGGTTCAGCCAGGCAGCCACGAGCTGACCGTGCGTTACCAGTTCCCGGTCACACCGAGCAATATCGGCCCGGACGCCGAGCCGCTGTGGCGCGACTGCCAACTCAACCTGACCTTCAAGGATTTCAGCGCTGGCCAGCGCTACCAGCTGCAGGCGGGCAGCATCGGGTTCCGGCCGTGGATCAAACTCTATGACGACCAGCAGAAATTGCTCGGCCAGGGCATACCGGCAGGCTGCCAACGCACCTGAACGGCGCAAACGGCGCTATGCTTGTAGCTTGTGAGTCGCAAGTGGGAGTTTCACCATGCGCCAGCCCATGATGCTGATCGCCCTCAGTGCACTGGGGGCTTGCGCCAGCCCCTTGCCGCCCGTCGACCCCAAGCAGGCCTGGATTGACCTCTACACCATGACCCCAGGCCGGGTCATCATGGCCGACCGCCTCGACGGCAAACGGCTGGATGACGGCCGCTACTTTCAGGTCACGCCGGGCAAGCACGAACTGGTGGTACGTTTCGATTACGAGATCTACGCCGGCGGCATGCTGACATCGCCGAAAGACCGCACCTGCTACCTGACCGTACGCTTCGACGACTTCAAGGCCGGCGAACGCTACCGCCTGGAAGCCCGCGCACCGGTGATGGAGCCGCAAGTGCTGTTGTATGACGCCAGCCGCAAGGTGCTGGTGAACGAGCCCAGCAACGTATTCTGCATCCCTTAGCATGCGGGGCCGCCACGCGGCCCCAATCAGCTACCGGCCATTCTTCTGGTAGATGATCTTCCTGGTCCCGCCATCACAGCTGCCAACGACCATGTTCTGATCCTTGACCTCGCTGTTGGGCACGATCTCCAGGGTATAGGTCTGTACGCCCTGTGCCTGGATCTTGGCTTCGATCTCGGCTTTCAGTTCCTCGCACGGTTTGACCGCCGCCAGTGCAGATGTGGCCAGCAGGGACGCCAGCACGGCGATTGCTACGCGGATCATGGAACGGCTCCTGGAAGGGCAGCTGTGCTGCCGACACCTCTTAGACTACAGGAAACCGCTCCCGTTGCGCCGCTTAGCCCACCAGCGTGGCGTCCAGGCTGATAGTGGCGTTCAGCACCTTCGATACCGGGCACCCAGCCTTGGCCTTGTTGGCGATTTCGAGGAACTGCGCTTCGCTGGCCCCCGGCACCTTGGCCTTGAGGATCAGGTGCACGGCGGTGATGGCAAAACCATCGGGCTGTTTGTCGAGGCTGACTTCGGCGATGGTGTCGATCCGCTCTGCGGTCAGGCCCGCTTCGCCAAGCATCATCGACAGCGCCATCGAGAAGCAGCCCGCATGGGCGGCACCGATCAGTTCCTCCGGGTTGGTCCCAGGCGAGCCTTCGAACCGGGTGTTGAAGCCATAGGGGTTCTGCTTGAGCGCGCCGCTTTCCGTCGAAAGCAGGCCCTTGCCATCCTTCAGACCACCTTGCCAGATCGCCGATGCTGTCTTTTTCATGATGCCTCCTGGTCGCTTGGTTACATGCTTAAAGTTCAGAGGACGGCGCCCTACGGCAAGTTCAGAGCAATCTCGCTGCAGCCATTGAATACACCGAATATGCCCATACAGAGTTGAAAAGGCCTCAGGCCAACCCTGTTCCAGGAGACTTCGATGACGCTGCTGCGCGACCTGAAAATTTCCACCCTCGACCTGGTGCCGGTGCGCGCCGACGCCGGGCCCGCGCAGTCGCTGCGCAATTCCCTGGACCTGGCCCAGCACGTCGAGCGCTTTGGCTATCACCGCTTCTGGGTGGCCGAACACCACAACATGGACGGCATCGCCAGTTCCGCCACGTCGGTGCTGATCGGCTACCTGGCGGGCGGCACCTCGACCCTCCGCGTGGGCTCCGGCGGCGTCATGCTGCCCAACCATGCGCCGCTGGTCATCGCCGAGCAGTTCGGCACCCTTGCGAGCCTGTACCCGGGACGCATCGACCTGGGCCTGGGCCGTGCGCCAGGCTCCGACCACATGACGGCCCATGCCCTGCGCCGCGAGCGCTCGGGCAGTGCCGATGACTTCCCGGACGATGTCGAAGAGCTTTCACGTTACCTGGGCCCGCGCCTTGATGATCAAAAAGTGATCGCTGTGCCCGGACACGACACCGAAGTGCCGATGTGGCTGCTCGGCTCCAGCCTGTTCAGCGCCCAGCTGGCCGGCATGCGCGGCATGCCCTATGCCTTCGCCTCGCACTTCGCCCCGCGCTACATGCATGAGGCAATCCGCATCTACCGCGACCATTTCAAGCCGTCCACCACGCTGGACAAGCCCTATGTGATGCTTGGCGTACCGATGGTGGTGGCGGAAACCGACGAGAAGGCCGAATACCTGGCCACCTCGGTGTACCAGCGCATCCTTGCGCTGATTCGCGGGCAAAGCCTGATGCAGCGGCCACCGGTGCAGAGCATGGACGGGCTGTGGCTGCCCCATGAGCGGGACGCGGTGGGCAGTTTCCTGGGTCTGGCGATGATCGGCAGCCCGCAGAAGGTGCGGGCCAAGGTGCAAGTGCTGCTGGAGCAGACCGGGGCGGATGAGCTGATCTTTACCTGCGACCTGTATGAGCATGCCGACCGGGTGCGGTCTTATGAATTGATGGCGCAGGCGTTGAAGGCCGAGTAGGGCCTGATCGCCGGCAAGCCGGC
>NZ_AKJC01000088.1 GCF_000282535.1 Pseudomonas sp. GM84
CCTGAAGTCGCAATCTGCGGCGCCTGAACTACCTCGCATGAAGATCAAGATCAAGATCAAGAGCAAGAGCAAGAGCAAGAGCAAGAGCAAGAGCAAGAGCAAGAGCAAGAGCAAGAGCAAGAGCAAGAGCAAGAGCAAGAGCAAGAGCAAGAGCACGCCGAACTGCTTGGGCATTCTCAAGGCTGCGATGCAATCGCCTTTTCAATCGCCGACCGGAACTCCGGATCATCAGGCTTGGTCAGGCTGGAGAAGTTGCCGACCACCTTGCCCTTGCGATCCACCACATACTTGTAGAAATTCCACTTCGGCGCACTGCTTTGCTGCGCCAGCTCCACAAACAGCGGAATCGCATCCTTGCCCCTCACCGCCTGCGCCTTGGTCATGGTGAACGTCACCCCATAATTGGCATAACAGACCTTGGCAGTCTTCTCCGCGTCAGCATCTTCCTGCTTGAAGTCATTCGAAGGCACACCGAGCATTTCCAAACCCTGCTCGTGATATTCCTTGTACGTCGCCTCAAGCCCCTCGAACTGCGGCGCAAAACCGCAATAGCTGGCCGTATTGACCACCACCAACGGCTTGCCGGCAAAGCGCTGGCACAGGTCGACCTGCTCCTTGCCACGCAGCTCGGGCAAGCTGCCCTGCAACAGCGCCGGGCAATCGGCAGCCCAGCTCGAAGTAGCGGCAAGCAAAGCCAGCAATGGCATCGTCAACCAGTGTGTACGCATCGAAGGTTTCTCCTGCAAGACAGTCCTTGAGCTTGCAGGGTAGCGCTTAACAAACGCCCATGCCCAGCTGCATCAACGCCAACCCGCCCCGGTGCCAGCCCCACCACACCAGCGCCAGCGCCAGTACCGCGGCCGCCAGCAGCAGCCCGCGGGCCAGGTAGCGGTTCATGCGGCTTGCGCCTGCAGGCGAGCGACCGGGCGTTCGCGCACCGGCCAGTTGAGAGCAGCAGCCAGCAGACTGAGCAGGATCGAGATCTGCCAGACCAGGTCGTAGTTGCCAGTCTGGTCATACACCACACCGCCCAGCCAGCCACCCAGGAAGGCGCCCAGCTGGTGGAACAGGAACACGATGCCACCAAGCATGGACAAGTTGCGCACGCCAAATACCGTAGCCACCGTGCCGTTGGTCAAAGGCACGGTCGACAGCCACAGCAGGCCCATCGCAATGCCGAAGAGGTAGGCACTGACCTCACTCACCGGCGCCCACAGGAACAAGCCGATCACCACCGCCCGCAGCAGGTACAACGCGGTCAACAGGCGCGGCTTGGACATCCGCCCGCCCAGCCAACCGGCGGTGTAGGTGCCAACGATGTTGAACAGCCCGACCAGCGCCAGCACCGTGGTGCCGGTGGTCGCCGGCAAATGCTGGTCGACCAGGTAGGCCGGCAGGTGTACGCCGATGAACACCACCTGGAAACCACAGACAAAGAAGCCCAGGGCCAGCAGCCAGAAGCCGGAATGCGAACAGGCCTCGCGCAGGGCCTGGCCCAGCGTCTGCTCCGCCCCGTGGCTCGGCAGCGGACGATCCCGCAGCAGGCCGACAAAAGGCACGATCAACGCCACCAACAGGCCCAGCACCAGCAACGCGGCCGACCAGCCCAGCCATTCGATCAGCCCGAGGGTGCCCGGCAGCATGGCGAACTGGCCAAACGAACCGGCGGCGCTGGCGATGCCCATGGCCATGCTGCGTTTTTCTGCCGGTACGGCGCGGCCAACCACACCCAGAATGACCGAAAACGACGTGCCGGACAGACCAATACCAATCAGCAGGCCTGCACTGAGCGACAGCGACCAGGCCGAATCGGCCGTACTCATCAACAACAAGCCAGCGGCATAGAGGATGCCACCGATGATGACCACGCGCGCCGCGCCAAGGCGATCAGCCAGGGCCCCGGCAAAGGGTTGAGCCAGGCCCCAGATCAGGTTCTGCAGGGCAATGGCGAAGGCGAACACCTCGCGGCCCCAGCCAAAATCGGCGCTCATCGGCGCCAGAAAGAGGCCGAAGCCGTGCCGGACACCCAGTGACAGCGCCAGGATCAATGCCGCCCCTACCAGAATCCACCCGCTGGTTCGCCACACCGAAGTCATTGTCGTTATCTCCAGCACATCGCAAGGTTATGCGGGTATATACCCGCGTTCAATCGAAGCCGATCAGGCCAACCGCTCCAGCAAGCGCACCAATTCATCACGCTGCCCTTCGCCCAAGTGCTCCACCAACGACGCCTGCGCGTGCTCCCATGCCGGATGGGCGAGCCGCAGGCGCGCCGCTCCCGCCTCGGTCAACAGCACCACGCGGTTACGCTGGTCGTCACCGTCAGCCAAGGCCACCAAGCCCTCGGCCTCCAGCACACGCAGGTTGCGGCCCAGGGTGCTGCGCTCCAGGCCCATGGCCTCGGCCAGCGTGGTGATACTGGGGCGATCGAGTCGCTGCAGATGACGCAGCAAGGAAAACTGGGCAACGTTGATGCCGAAGCCCGCCAGGGCCTCGTCGTAGTGTCGGCTCACCCCGCGGGCGGCACGACGCAAATGGGTGCAGATGCATTCACTGGTCAACATGATTACGTGTATATACCCGCAACCTGGATGTTGCAAGAAGTTTCATTGTGCCAACCGCTGCCGAATAGGCTCGAACTCTGCCGTGGCGCGCCGGGGCAAAGTGTCCGGGATGCCCTGCTCGATGGCCTGCCAATAACGCCCCGGCACCTTTGCCGAGCCGAGTTCGTAATCCATGCCATCCCAGCTGTCCTCACGAAAGCTGTAGAAGGCCCAATGCAGCCGGTTACGCTCCAGTACCGTGAGGACGTCTTCCAGGTACTGCCGACACCCTGGCAAGCGCCGCATGCACCCGAACTCGCCGACCACCAGCCGTGAACGTGGCACCTTCATCGCGTCCACCCATGCCAGCGGCTGGGCAAGGTACTGCCCGACACGCTGGCCATCCCAGTGCTGAAGCTCGCCCGCGAATGGCACCGGGCCAGGATAGGCAAACGGCTGCTTGCGCGCCATGTTCGGCGCACTGGTGGCAGCATAGGGCTCGTACATGTGTACGCTGTAGAGCACGCGCTCGTCCGGCAGCGGTTCTGGCCAATAGCTGAAAGCATCGGCGCCTGCATACCAGCCCGCGTCGACCATGACGGGCGTGCGCGTATCCACTTCGCGGATGGCCGCGAGCAGTTGGCGATACAGCGCTGGCAGGTCGCGTGAGCCGCCTCTTGCCTGCGCATACCACTGCTGCATCTGCTGCGCAGGGGCATGCTCGGCCAGGCCGCCCTGCTTCTCCGGGGCCGGTTCGTTGATCAGGTTGTAGGCGGCAATGGCCGGATGGTCCTTCAACTCGCGGGCCAGGTCGCGCCAGAACGCGGCGGCCTGAGTCCAGAAGCGTTTGTCCTGCCACAAACGGTCGTCGAACTGGCCTTGGTTGTTCTGCGACCAGCGCATGCCCGGCAATGACAGCGGCGTGATGACCACCTTGAGCCCTGCCTGATGGGCGCGATCAAGGGTGGCACGCAGGCGATCCAGGTCCGCTTCGGGCAGGCCCTGGTAGTGGTCGGCATCGCCTAGCAGAAAGTCGCGCTGCGCCGGCTGCCATTTATCGTAGGAAAGCCGCACCCAACTGGCGCCATAGCCGCGCAAGGCCTCGAAGTAGGCCTGATCGGGCGGAAGGCGATTGAAACTGTTGCCGCCGTGGCGGGGGACACTCCAGAAGTCGATGAAGTCTGCGGCGGTGGCGAGCGGAGCGAACAACGCCAGCAGGCTGGCAAGGATCCAGCGATACATGGAAGGCCTCCCTGGCCGATTGGACAGAAGGCCGAAGATACTCCGCCTGAGTGGGAAACGTGGCGCTGATGCGTTGCTGAAAATGACTGCCCACCGGACCCTGCGTCAAAGCCTGAGCGCCAGCCCCAGCAGCACCGTGAGCTCCAGCAACTCCAGCAGAGCCCCGGCGGTGTCCCCTGTCGTCCCGCCCAAGCGTTGGCACATCATTCGTCGCAACCAGCAGAACACCCCAAGCGCCGCCAGCATCGCCCAGGCCGAAGTCCAACCAGCAAACACAAGGCACCCCAACACGCTGGCCAGCAGCACCCAAACGGCTGCATGCCGTGGCAGGTGCTCGGCCAAGGCCTGCCCCAGGCCGCCCGGGCGCACGTAGGGCGTGCAAAGGAACAACCCAAGCATCGCCGCCCGCCCCACCACCGGTGCCAGCACCAGCAACGCACCCGCGTCGCGCTCGACCAGCACCCACAAGGCGCAGAATTTCAGCAGCAACACCAGCACCAGGGTGACCACGGCAATCGGCCCGCTGCGTGGGTCTTTCATGATCTGCAGCGTGCGCTCCCGGTCGCCGAACCCGCCCAGCCAGGCATCGGCGCTGTCAGCCAGGCCATCCAGGTGCAAGGCCCCACTGAGCAATACCCACAGCGTCAGCAGCAAGGCCGCCTGCAGCGGCGCCGGCGCCCCCTGCAGCAGGTGACTGGCGAGCCACAACAGCAGGCCGAACAGCAGCCCTACCAACGGGTAGTACAGCAACGAGCGCCCCATTTGCTGCGGCTCGGGCATACCCGGCAAACGTACCGGCAGGCTGCTGAGAAACTGCAAGGCGATCCAGAAAGGCAGCATCTCAGCGCACCTCCCGCAGCAGGTTGCCCGTCAAATCCAGCTGCACCAACGCCCCATGCCCAACTTCGACCTGCAACAGTTGCTCCTTGGGCAAGCCACGGGCCCGCGCCAGCAACAGGCGCATGACGCCGCCATGGGTGACCAGCAACACGCGCTTGCCTGAGTGCACCCGGCGCAGGCGTTCGATGCCCGCCAGGACACGCTCGGCGAAGGCGCTGACCGGCTCGCCAGCAGGCGGCGTATAAGCATAAGGGTCAGCCCAGAAGCGCCCGAGCTCATCTGCCTGGGTTTCCATGATCTGCAGGGCAGTGCGCCCTTCCCACTCGCCGAAATGCAGCTCTTGCAAGTCAGCTTCACGCTGCACCGGCAGGCCCAGGCGCGCGCCCAGTTCGTCGGCAAAGCGCGCACAACGCTGCAAGGGCGAGCTGACCAGCACTTGCCAAGGCCCAGCCGCAACCACGGCCGCGCGCATCTGCGACCAGCCTTTATCGGTCAGGGCATCGTCGAGGCTGCCGCGCAGGCCGCCTTGCTCGGTTTCACCGTGGCGCAGCAGGTCGAGGATCATGCCGGGCGGTCCGCCACCGCCGCTTCGGCGAAGGTCGCCATCTGCCCGTGCAGGGCGCAGGCCAGACGCAGCAGTGGCACGGCCAGGGCCGCACCGCTGCCCTCGCCCAGGCGCAGGCCCAGGGCCAGCAGCGGTTCGGCGTCCAGTGCGGCAAGCAGGGCCTTGTGCCCGGGCTCGGCGCCTTGGTGGGCGAACAGCAGCCAGGCACGACATTGCGGGTTGAGGTGCACCGCCACCAGCGCAGCGACACTGCAGATGAAACCGTCCACCAGCACCACGATGCCCTGCTGCGCGCAGGCCAGGTAAGCACCGGCCAACGCGGCGATCTCGAAGCCACCGACGCAGGCCAGGGCCTCCAGGGGCTGGTCGGCGCGCAGGCCATGCAGCACCAGGGCACGCTCGATCACTTCGGCCTTGTGCCGCACGCCGGCGCTGTCCAGGCCGGTGCCTGGGCCGCTGAGGTCACGGGCCGGGCAACCCAGCAGGATGCAGGCCAGGGCCGCAGCGGCCGTGGTGTTGCCGATGCCCATCTCGCCGCCGATGAACAGCTGCGCGCCGTTTTCGGCCGCGCGTCGGACGCTGTCACGGCCCGCCTGCAGGGCTGCCTGCAACTGGCCATCGGTCATCGCCGGCTGGCGCGCGAAGTTGGCCGTGCCGGCGCCCAGGCGCAGGTGGCGCACGCCCGCCAGTTCCAGGTGCGGGTCGACCGTCCCCAGGTCGATCACTTCAAGGCTGGCTTGCAGCTGGCGCGCCAGTACGCTGATCGCCGCGCCACCGCCCACGAAATTGCGCAGCATCTGCCCGGTCACCGCCTGCGGGTAGGCCGAGATGCCCTCCTCGACCACGCCATGGTCACCGGCAAAGATCGTGATCGCGACCTGCTCCAGGGTCGGCCGCTCACGCCCTTGCAAACCGGCCAGCGTCACCGCGAGCCCTTCCAGCTGGCCGAGTGAACCGGCGGGTTTGGTCAGCTGCTGCTGGCGGGCGCGGGCCTGCTCCATGGCGGCGGTGTCGAGCGGTTGGCAGGCGTCACGCCACCAGGGTTGGTTCATAGTGCAGGTCCTTTGAGCATGAGAGGCAGGCCGGCGACGGTCAGTACCACGCGCTGGCAACGTTCGGCCACGGCCTGATGCAGCCAACCGGCCAGATCGACGTAGCGTCGTGTGAGTTCGCCCATGGGCACGACGCCCAGGCCCGTTTCGTTACTGACCAGAATGAGCGTGCCGGGCAACTCTTCGAGGCAGTCGAGCAGCGCATCTCGCTCTTCGGCCAGGCGTTGCTCGTCTTCGAGCATCAGCAGGTTGGTCAGCCACAGGGTCAGGCAGTCCACCAGCAGGCAGCGCCCTTCGGCGGCTTCGGCACGCAGCACGGCGGCCAGCGCCAGCGGCTCTTCGATCAGCCCCCACTCGGCAGGCCGGCGCTGCCGGTGCAGTTGCACCCGCTCGTTCATTTCGCCGTCCAGCGCCTGGCTGGTGGCGATGTAGGTCACTGGCAGGCCGCTGTCGCTCGCCAGCTGTTCGGCCAGGCGGCTCTTGCCCGAGCGGGCGCCGCCAAGGATGAGATTGAGCATGTCAGGCGACTCCACACAATTGGCGCAGCCGGGCGTTATCCAGATGCTGTTCCACCAGGTCGGCCAGGCGCTCGATGTCGCGTTCGCGCAGGGCTTCGTAATCGATGGTCTGCACCGCTTCGAGGCCGGCCCAGCGCAGCAGTGCGGCGCACGACTGGCTGCCTTCGAACAGGCCATGCAGATAGGTGGCGAGGATTTGCCCGTCGGCACTGACAGCACCGTCACTGCGGCCATCGGCAAGCTGCACAGCGGGGTGCTGCAGCGCTGCGCCTGTGGTGACACCGGCATGAATCTCATAGCCTGCCACCGGCGAGCCTTCGAGGTTCAAGGTGCCAGCCACATTGCGCAGCTGCTTTTCGGCTTCGAGCACCGTGGCGTAGTCGAGCAGCCCCAGCCCCGGGCTTGAGCCGGCTGGCCCTTCCAGGCCGAGCGGGTCGTGCACTTCGCGGCCGAGCATCTGCAGGCCGCCGCAAATCCCGATCAGCTTGCCGCCGTAGCGCAGGTGCCGGGCGATGGCCGTGTCCCAGCTACGCTCGCGCAGGTGCGCCAGGTCGCTGCGCACGCTCTTGGAGCCGGGCAGGATGATCAGGTCGGCCGGCGGAATCGGTTGGCCGGGGCCGATGAATTGCAGGTCCACCTGCGGGTGCAGGCGCAGCGGGTCGAGATCGGTGTGGTTACTGATGCGCGGCAGCACCGGGACGATCACCTTGAGCACACGCTCATCCTTGCTGCCCTGGCGCACGTCGATGCCGTCTTCCGCCTCCAGGTGCAGGTCGGTGACGTAGGGCAGCACGCCCAGCACAGGTTTGCCGGTGCGCGCCTCCAGCCAGTCCAGGCCGGGCTGCAGCAGGGCAATGTCACCGCGAAAGCGATTGATGACGAAGCCCTTGATCCGCGCCTGTTCGCTGGGCGACAGCAGCTCCAGGGTGCCGACCAGGTGGGCGAAGACGCCACCACGGTTGATGTCGGCAATCAGGATCACCGGGCAGTCGACCGCTTCGGCAAAACCCATGTTGGCGATGTCGCCGGCGCGCAGGTTGATCTCCGCCGGCGAGCCCGCCCCTTCGACCATCACCACCGGATAGGCCGCCTCCAGGCGCTGGTGCGAGGCCAGCACTGCCTGCATGGCAACGACCTTGTAGTCGTGATAGGCCACCGCATTCATGCTGGTGACCGCGCGGCCATGGATGATCACCTGGGCGCCGGTGTCGCTGTTGGGCTTGAGCAGCACCGGGTTCATGTCGGTGTGAGGCGCCAAGCGGCAGGCCTGGGCCTGTACCGCCTGGGCACGGCCGATCTCGCCACCGTCGGCGGTCACCGCGCTGTTGAGCGCCATGTTCTGGGGTTTGAACGGCACCACACCGATGCCCTGGCGCAGCAGCCAGCGGCACAGGGCAGTGACCAGCGTGCTTTTGCCGGCATCGGAGGTGGTGCCTTGCACCATGAGCGTGGTCATGCCGTTTCCTTCTGATAAGCGGCCAGCGCCTGGGCCAGGCGCTGTTCATCGGCTTCGCCGGCAGGCAGGCCCAGGCGCACGGCAGCAGGCTGCTCGAACAGGCGGACCAGAATGCCGCGGCGGGCGAGAAAATCGTAAAGGTGCGAAGCACGTTCGCTACGCACGTACTGGAAAAGATCGCAGCCGCCGCTGGGCGCCAGGCCGTTGTGCTGCAAAAGCGTGGCCAAGCGTTGGCTGGCCTGGGCGCAGCGCTCGATCTGCGCCTGATGCGCGGCCTCATCGGCGAAGCACGCCTGGGCCAGCACGCGGGTCGGGCCGCTGACGGTCCACGGCCCAAGGCTGTCGGCCAGGCGCTGCAACAGCGGCAGTTCGGCTGCCACGCAGCCCAGCCGCACCCCAGCCAGGCCGAAGAACTTGCCGAACGAGCGCAGCACGATCAGGCCGGGGCGCTCGGCGCAGTCGACCACGCTGTGCGCGGGGGTGTTGTCCATGAACGCTTCGTCGACCAGCAGCCAGCCGCCGCGCGCGGCCAGGCGGGCGTGCCAGTGCAGCAGGCGCTCGCGGGGCACGCGCTGGCCGGTCGGGTTGTTGGGGTTGACCAGCACCAGCACGTCGAGGCTGTCGAGGGTCGCCTCGACCTGGTCCTGCTGCAGTTCGATCAGCGTATGCCCGGCGCGTTGCCAGGCGTGCGGATGCTCGGCATAGCACGGCGACAGCACACCGACGCGCCCGCGCGGGCGCAAGTGCGGCAAGGCCTGGATTGCCGCTTGCGAACCGGCCACCGCCAACACTTGGTGTGCGCCGTAATAACGGCATGCCGCAGCCTCAAGGCCGTCGTCCGTTTCCGGCAAACGCGCCCAGGCATCCTGCGGGATCACCGGGATCGGATAAGGCCAGGGCGCGATCCCACTGGACAGGTCGAGCCAGTCTTCACGCGCAATCCCGTATTGGCGTATCGCCCGCAACAGGCGGCCACCATGTTCAAGCATCGAGGTACGCTCCCAGGCAAATCAGCAGCAGCCACAGCCACACGCCGCGCTGCACCAGGCTCCAGCCGCGCTCGATGGCGTCGGCATCGGCCATCGGACCTTCACCCAGGCGGGGGCGCTCGTGCAGCTCGCCGTGGTACACAGCCGGGCCACCGAGCTCGACCGCCAGGGCCCCGGCGCCCGCCGCCATGACCGGGCCAGCATTGGGGCTATCCCACAAAGGGGCTTGCTTGCGCCAGCAGGCCAGCGCCCGGCGGGTCTTGCCGAGCAGTGCGTAGGTCAAGGCCACCAACCTGGCAGGAATATAGTTCAGCACGTCGTCGATACGTGCCGCGCACCAGCCGAAGCGCTCGAAGCGTTCGTTGCGGTAACCCCACATCGCATCCAGGGTATTGCTCAGGCGATACAGCACCACCCCGGGCGCGCCGGCGACGATGAACCAGAACAACGCGGCGAATACCGCATCGCTGCCGTTCTCCAGCACCGACTCAGTGGCCGCCCGGGCCACGGCCGGCTCATCCAGCTCGCGCGTCTCGCGGCTGACCAGGTAGCCGACACGCCGCCGCGCCTCCTCCAGGTCGCCCTGGCGCAAGGCGTTGGCCACCGGCAGCACGTGCTCGCCAAGGCTGCGCAGGCCCAGCGCGCAATACAGCGCCAGCACATCCACCAGCCAGCCGATGTAGGGCAGCCAGGACAGAATCAACGCCACCAGGGTCAGTGGCACCACGGCCAGGAACCAGGCGCTCACGCCATGGCTGCGCCAGCCGCGGCCACCCGCATTCAGGCGCTGCTCAAGGCTCGACGCCAGGTTACCGAAGGCCACCAGCGGGTGGCGCCGCTGCGGCTCGCCCAGCAAGGCATCCAGGGCCACGCCGGCCACAGTAAGCAAGGCCACGCTCATGGGCGCTCTCCCCATTGGTTTTCAAAGAGCATTTCACTCAAGGGCTGTTCCTCGGCCCAGTGTTCCAGGGCCAGCATGGGTGCCGGGTAGAACGCGGTCACCGGCCCCAGGCACAGCACCGCCACAGGCTTCGCCCCGGCGGGCATGCCCAGCAGTTCGGCCAGCGCCTGCGGGTCGAACAGCGATACCCACCCCATGCCCAGACCTTCGGCCCGCGCCGCCAGCCACAGGTTCTGGATGGCGCAGGCCAGCGAGGCCAGGTCCATCTCGGGCAGGGTGCGGCGGCCGAAAACATGGGGCTCGCGGTTGTCCATCAAGGCGGCCACCAGCACTTCGGCACAGTCATTGATGCCTTCGACCTTGAGCTTCATGAAGTCGTCGGAACGCTCGCCCAGGGCCTCGGCCGTGCGCACCCGCTCCTGCTCGACCAGCGCCTGAATGCGTTGGCGCAGGTCACGCTGACTGATACGGATGAAGCGCCAGGGCTGCATCAGGCCGACACTGGGCGCCTGATGCGCGGCCGCGAGCAAGCGGCCAAGCAGTTCAGGGGCTACCGTCCCGCCAGCGAAGTGGCGCATGTCACGGCGCTCACCGATCGCCCGGTAGATCGCGGCGCGCTCGGCGGCGCTGTAGGCGTGTTCGCTCATGGTTGCAAGAGCGCCGCCGTCGCATCGGGGTTGGAGGGGAAATAGAAGTGTACGTAGGAGGCCGTCAGGCGGCCCAGGCGATAGACCGCTTCGTTGCCGCGCCCACCATTGGGGCTCAGGCCGCGGGCAATCGGCTCGAGGTCGGTGCTGGTCAGCGAATGATGATAGGTGTGGCCGCGCAGGATCCCTTCCGGCAATTCCACCGATTGCAGGGCCAGGGCCGCCAGGCGCTTCTGCATGGTCGCTTCGCCCGTCAGCAGGCCAAGCAGCTCGGCGCGTTCGCCCGCCACATCGGTCAAGGCATCGAGCAGGTAAAGCATGCCGCCACATTCGGCCAGCAAGGGCTTGCCGGCGTCATGGTGGGCACGGATCGCCTTGCACATCGACGTGTTGGCAGCCAGCGCGTGGTGGTGCAGTTCCGGATAACCGCCTGGCAGGTACAGGCTGTCCACCTCCGGCAGCGCACGGTCGTGCAGTGGCGAGAAGAATTCGAGCTGCGCGCCGAGCGTGCGCAGCAGATCGAGGTTGGCACCGTAGGTGAAGGCAAACGCTTCATCCTGCGCCACGCCGATGCGCACGCCGGCCAGCGATGCAGCGCACACTTGCGGCTCAGGCTCGGCGAAGGCCACTGGCGGTGGCAAGGCGGCGTCGCAGCTGGCGCCCAGGGCTTCGGCGGCGGCGTCCAGGCGCGCATCCAGGTCATTCAGTTCGCTCGCCTGCACCAGGCCCAGGTGGCGGCTGGGCAGCTCGATGCCGCGCTCGCGCGAAAGACCGCCATACCAGCGCAGGCCCTCGGTCAAGCTGCCTTCCAGCAGCTGTGCGTGGCGCAGGCTACCGACCCGGTTGGCCAACACGCCGGCGAATGGCAGGTCGGCCTGATAACGCGCCAGGCCCAGGGCCAGGGCACCAAAGGTCTGGGCCATGGCCGTACCGTCGATCACGGCCAGCACCGGCACGCCGAAGTGGCGCGCCAGGTCGGCGCTCGACGGCGTGCCGTCGAACAGGCCCATTACCCCTTCGATGAGGATCAGGTCGGCCTCGCCTGCCGCTTCCCACAGCAGGCGGCGGCTTTCCTGCGCACCGATCATCCACAGGTCGAGCTGGTACACCGGCGCACCGCTGGCCCGTTCGAGGATCATCGGGTCGAGAAAGTCTGGCCCGCACTTGAACACCCGCACCTTGCGCCCAAGGTTGCGGTGCAGGCGTGCCAAGGCGGCGGTGACAGTGGTCTTGCCCTGGCCAGAGGCGGGTGCCGCGATCAATACGGCCG
Source organism: Pseudomonas sp. GM84 (assembly GCF_000282535.1). Lineage (GTDB taxonomy): Bacteria > Pseudomonadota > Gammaproteobacteria > Pseudomonadales > Pseudomonadaceae > Aquipseudomonas. Next base: position 12,024 of record NZ_AKJC01000088.1, read on the forward strand.
GGCAATGGCGGCCCTGAGTCACAGTTCCACGCCCTTCTGGGCGCGGATACCGGCCTGGAAGGCGTGCTTGAGCATGCCCATCTCGGTGACGGTATCGGCCAGTTCGATCATTTCGGGCTTGGCCGCGCGGCCGGTGACGATCACGTGCTGCATCGGTGGCCGGGCCTGGATGTCGCCGAGCACCTGGTCAAGGTCGAGGTAGCCGTGCTTGAGGGCGATGTTCAGCTCATCGAGCACCACGAACTGCACCGACGGGTCCTGCAGCAACTGGCGGGAAACGGCCCAGGCCGCTTCCGCGGCGGCGATGTCGCGCTGGCGGTCCTGGGTTTCCCAGGTGAAGCCTTCGCCCATCACGTGGTAGCGCACCTGCTCCGGGAAGCGCCGGAAGAACAGCTCCTCGCCGGTGCTGTTGCGGCCCTTGATGAACTGCACCACACCACACTGCATGCCGTGGCCAAGGGCGCGGGCAAGCATGCCGAAGGCCGAGCTGCTCTTGCCCTTGCCATTGCCGGTCAGCACCAGCAACAGGCCGCATTCATTAGGGGAATTGGCGATGCGCTCGTCGATGATCGCCTTCTTGCGCTGCATGCGCGCGAGGTGGCGTTCGTCGCGGTCGGTGGGTTCGCTCATCAGGGTTCTCCGCAGGCTGACGCCACGATTGACGCGGCGACAGGTCGATAGACAGGCAGACGGAGAACGCGCAGGGGCCGTGGCCGGACGCCACAGTGCACCGCGCATCACCCTCCGTGATGCCGTTGGCAGTGACAGGCCGGTCTCCGGGCTCGTGAGCGGGCCTTGGCCCAAGCCTGCGCGCCTTCCCGGATGCTGGCATCCAGTGGCCGTGCGCGGCCTGCTACTCACCTACCGTTGCGGGGGCAGCGCCGGAATCGCGCCTTGCTGGCGCCCACCGGCTTCCCAGTTTCACCCTGCCCAGTCGAGGCTGGCAGGGCACCTGAAACACGCCGCGAAGGTTAGAGGGTTGCACCGGGAGCGTCAATCGACCGGGGCGATTTGCTCATGGGCGACTGCAGCCTCGCCCGAGTGAACCACCGGCAACGGGGCAAGCTCAGATTAGTCATGGACCAAACTCCGAGGGTGGTGACCATGAAGCGCATGTACAGAGTCTTACCATGGGCGCTCGGCGCCTGCCTGGCAGGTTGTGGCGACACCGCCCACCTGGAGGTGATCGACGGCACAGGCCCTGCGCCGCAGCTGCCCGCCCCTGACAAGACGCTGATTCCGACCGTCAACATCGCCCCCGCCATCGGCTGGCCGGAGGGGCGCAAGCCGATGGCGGCACCGGGCACCCAGGTCACCGCTTTCGCCGACGGGCTCGATCATCCTCGCTGGCTGTACGTATTGCCCAATGGCGACGTGCTCGTGGCCGAAACCAACGCCCCGCCCAAGCCGGAAGACGGCAAGGGGATCCGTGGCTGGGTCATGGGCAAGGCGATGAAACGTGCAGGCGCGGCCGTGCCCAGCCCCAACCGCATAACGCTGCTGCGCGATGCCGACCACGACGGTGTCGCGGAAATGCGCAGCACCTTCATCGAAGGCCTCAATTCACCCTTTGGCATGGTGCTGGTAGGCAAGGATTTCTACGTCGCCGATACCGATCGGTTGCTGCGCTTCCACTACGAACCCGGCGCCATGCAGATCCGCGAGCAAGGCCAGAAGGTCGTCGATCTGCCGGGTGGCCCGCTCAACCACCACTGGACCAAGAATGTGATTGCCAACCCCGCTGGCACCAAGCTGTACGTCACCGTGGGGTCGAACAGCAACGTCGGTGAGAACGGCATGGATCAGGAGCAAGGCCGCGCAGCGATCTGGGAAGTGGACCCGGCCAGCGGCCAGCACCGGATCTATGCCTCAGGGCTGCGCAACCCCAATGGTTTGGCCTGGGAACCCCGCAGCGGCGCCTTGTGGACGGCAGTCAACGAACGCGACGAGATCGGCAGCGACCTGGTGCCTGACTACATCACCTCGGTCAAGGACGGTGGTTTCTATGGCTGGCCGTACAGCTACTACGGGCAGCATGTGGACGAGCGGGTAAAACCGCAGGATCCACAAAAGGTCGCGCAGGCCCTGGCGCCGGACTATGCCGTGGGCCCGCACACCGCGTCACTGGGGCTGATGTTCATCGAGCCGGGGGCCCTGCCATCGCCCTTTGGGCAAGGCGCGATCATTGGCCAGCATGGGTCGTGGAATCGCAAGCCGCACAGTGGCTACAAGGTGATCTTCGTGCCGTTCGACAGCGCCGGGAAGCCGGCAGGCAAACCGCAAGACCTGCTGAGCGGATTCCTCGATGACCAGGGCAAGGCCATGGGGCGGCCGGTCGGGGTCGCCAGCGATCAGCACGGAGGGGTGCTGGTGGCTGATGATGTGGGCAATGTGGTCTGGCGGGTGAGCAAAGTGCGATAGCCACCCGCTGCGCTCAAGGGTTCTGCGCCAGGTGCCCTGGTGGAATCACCCGCTTGGCTTGCAGGTAGGCCTTGGACCAGTAGCTGTTGGACAGGTAGTCCAGACGCACCGTGCCACCTGCCGAAGGCGCATGCACGAAGCGCCCCTCACCCACGTAGATGCCTGCATGGCTGACCTGCGAACCGCCACCGGTGGCGAAGAACACCAGATCGCCCGATTGCAGCGCATTGGAAGCAACAGTGGGCGCGCGCATGACGATCATCTCGCGGGTCGTGCGCGGCAGGCTGATGGCGGCGGCATCGCGGTAGACATAGCCGATCAGACCACTGCAATCGAAACCGGAATCGGGGGTATTGCCGCCCCAGCGATAAGGGGTGCCCACCAGGCCAATGGCGCGGATGAGCACGTCATCGGCTATCGGCGAGGTGGCGGCAGGGGCGTAGGTGACCTGTGGCTTGGCCACGGGGGCCGGTGCCGGGGCACGGCTGGAGCAGGCGGCGAGCAATGCCACCAGGGAAAAGAATGCGAAGCGCGCCATTATCGCCATGGCCAGAACATCCTGTCTGAGACCGCAGGGCCGCAGCCGAAAAGTGTTGAGAATTTAGATTAGACGCTTTTTGTAAACGCGCACGGCGGCGAGCTTTTAAGCATCGCCGCCGTGGCAGGATATAGCATATTGATATCAGTTGCGCGCGATATTGCTGGCCGGCGCCATGGCCAAGGCACGCTTGGCTTCGATGAAGGTCTTGCTCCAGTAGCGGTCACCGAGATTGTCGATGCGCACGCCACCGCTGCGGCGGCTGCTGGAGTGGATGAACTGATTGTCGCCCAGGTAGATACCGGCGTGGCTGACGCGGCCACGGCCATTGGTGCTGAAGAACAGCAGATCACCTGGCTTGAGCTTGTTGCGGGCAACCTTGGGCGCGTCGACGTTGATCATTTCGCGGGTCGAACGTGGCAGGTTCATGCCAGCTTCTTCGCGGAACAGGTAGCCGATGAAACCGCTGCAATCGAAACCGGCCTCGGTGGTGCCGCCGAAGCGGTAGCGGGTGCCGATCAGCGACATGCCGCGTTCGAGGATGCTGTCGGCCAGGACCGGCAGTTGGTAAGGCTTGCTGCTGGAGAAGGCCTCCAGGTCATCTTCGGTAGCCTGCATCTCTTCACCGAATACCGACGAAGGAGAAGCCTTGGCATCGATCCCCGCCTGGCGGGCGACCGAGGTGTGATCCTGTGGCTGGGAAACTGGGGCTTGGGCCGCGCAGCCAATCAGCAGGGTCACGAGTGCGAGTGGCACGAGGGGTGCAAAGCGCTTGAGCATGGGCACGACCGTGTCTGTAATCCTTTAGAAGGGGGAAACTATGCCTTCTATCGGGACCATTTGCAAATTTTATCGAAAAACATGTGACTTTTTTGTTTTTCGCCCGCAGCCCAGCAAAGACGGGGCTTACCAGCCGAGAGTCTCTTTCAGGAATGGGATCGTCAGCTTGCGTTGCGCCTGCAACGAAGCCTGATCGAGGCGTTCGAGCAGGTCGAAAAGCGCACTCATGCTGCGGGTGCCGCGGGTCAGGATGAAATGGCCGACTTCATCGGTCAGGTGCAGGCCACGTCGCGAAGCACGCAGTTGCAGGGCTCGCAACTTGTCTTCATCGGAGAGGCCGCGCATCTGGAATACCAGGGCAAGGGTCAGGCGCGACTTGAGGTCAGGCAGCTTGATCGGCAGTTCCCGGGGCGAAGCCGATGCGGCCAGCAGCAGGCGCCGACCGCTGTCGCGCAGGCGATTGAACAGATGGAACATCGCCTCTTCCCAATCCGCCTTGCCTGCGATCACATGCAGGTCATCGATGCACACCAGTTCGTACTGCGCCAGGTAGTCGAGCAGTTCCACGCCACGGTCGAGCAATTGTGCCAGCGGCAAGTACACGGCAGGTTCGCCGCGCTGCTGGAAACGGTGGGTGGCGGCCTGCAACAGGTGACTGCGGCCAACGCCCTGCTTACCCCACAGGTAGATGAGGCTTTCGGTCCAGCCGGCGTCGGCTTCGCATAACCGCTCGACATAGCCCAATGCCGCGGCATTGGCGCCCGGGTAATAGTTGATGAAGGTGGCGTCATCACGCAGACGCACACCCAGGGGCAACTGGATCGGTGGTTTCATGCTGGCGGGCGGTCGGGAGGACCACAGGGGGCCTTAAATGAACGGTGTGCAAAGTCTATACCCGCAACGCGGGGGGCACAATCGCCCAGGCAAATAGCATAAGCAAAATCAACAAGTTGCACTGTCTGGGGCGGCTGTTCAGCCCTTTCGCCGGCAAGCCGGCTCCGACAGTGGCAGTACCGCTGCACCCTGTGGGAGCCGGCTTGCCGGCGAAAGGGCCGCAGCGCTGCCCCACTTTCACAACTCAGGATCGATATCACCGGCATACATGCCCGACTCTTTGTAGACATCATGCACATGCCGCAACAGCACCATGATCACCGCAGCGACCGGCAATGCCAGCAACACACCCGTGAACCCGAACAGCTCGCCGCCGGCGAGAATAGCGAAGATCACCGCCACCGGATGCAGGCCGATCCGGTCGCCGACCAGCAACGGCGTCAGCACCATGCCTTCCAGCGCCTGCCCGACCATGAACACCGCGACGATTCCCAGCATCGGGTACAGATCGCCGCCAAACTGGAACAGCCCGGCGACCAGCGCCGCACCGATACCGATGATGAAGCCCATGTACGGCACGATGGCTGCCAAGCCTGCCAGCATGCCGATCAGCAGCCCCAGCTCCAGCCCCACCAGCATCAAGCCGGCGGAATAGATGACCCCCAGGGCCAGCATCACCATCAACTGGCCGCGCACGAACGCCCCCAGCACCTCATGGCATTCCCCGGCCAACCCCACCACCTGCGACTCACGCTGACGCGGCAGCAGGCCGCGCAGCTTGGCCATCATCACGTCCCAGTCGCGCAGCAGGTAGAAACCCACTACCGGGATCAGCACAAGGTTGGCCAGCCAGGCCAGCAGCGCCAGGCTCGACGCGGTGGCCTGGGACAGCAGGACGCCGACGATATCGGTGGTCTGGCCCATGTGTTCGCCAATCGCCGCCTTGATCTTGTCGAACTTCCAGAAGCCATCGGCCAGCCCCAGGCGGTGCTGTACCCAGGGCAGCGCCTCGTGCTGCAACCAGTCGAGCATCTGTGGCGCCAGCTCATAGAGGCGCAACAGCTGCTTGGCCAGCATGGGCACCAGGACCAGGAGCAGGGCCAGCAGGATGAGGGTGAACAGGCTGAACACCACCACCACACCCCAGGTGCGTGAAAGCCCCAGGCGTTCCAGGCGGTCGACCAGAGGGTCAGCCAGGTAGGCCAGCAGAATGCCCACCAAAAACGGCGAGAGGATGTTGTGCAAGCTATAGAGAAGCACGGCGATCAGCAGGGCCGCGCCCAGCCAGATCCAGCGACGGGTATCGAGCATCTTTGCCTCTCCTTACCAGCGGAAGCGCAAGCCGTCGAACGGCTTGGCTACAGGCGGGCTGGCGGCGGGCTGGCCCGTCGGTGAGGTTGTGTCAGGCGCGGGCGCTGGCGGCGTCACGGGTGCCTGCTCGGCCGGCAATTCCTGCAGCTTGGCCAGGCCGAGCTGGGCGCGCAGTTGCTCGCGGTCGGCGGTAACGGCGTAGGTCAGGGTCTTGCCATCGGCCATCTTCAGGCGTGGGCCGTAAGGTTCGAGCACACGGCCCAGTTCGGCATAGCGCTGCAGGTTCATGCCCTGCACCTGCAGCTGCAGGCGGCTGCTGGCGCCAGGCCGGGTCACGTAGCGCGGCGCCAGGCGGCTGCTCACCGCCAGCATCACCGCGTCGGCCAGGGCGGCCTCGTCGGCACCTTCGACACTGCCTTGCTCGTGCTGCTTGCCCAGCCATAGCTGCCACTTGCCTTGCCATTTACCGTCAGCTTGCTGGGCATGCACCGCCAGCAGGGCATCGGCGCCGTAACGCTCGGCAGCCTGGCGCAGCGGCGCGGGGTCGCTGCCTTCCAGTTGCTTGGCATTGGCCACCAGTTGCTCCTGCAGGTCGGCCAGCGGCAAGCGCAGCGGCAGCCCGCGGTGCTGGGCGGCACGGCGCAGGGGTTGGGCGCTGGCCTGGCCATCGCCCACCAGGTTGCTGCCCTCGGCACTGTCGTTGAGCCACCAACCGAGCATCGAAGGCCGGTTGCTGCCCCACAGCGCCAGCCCGGCCTTGCGCAGGGCCCGCTCGGTGCTGCCTGGGTCGAACTCGACCATCACCGACTCGGGCGGGCCCGCCTCGCTGCCGATCTGGTTGATGATTTGTTGCGGGTCCTTGCGCAGCTCGGCCAGCGCCGGGCTCTGCGCCGCCTTGGGGTCGCCGGTCAGGCGCAGCACCAGGGTATCGAGGGCTTTGACGGTGGCGGCGGCACGGGCCTCGGCGCCCTGCCCTTCGACCGGCTCACGCACCTGATACAGGCTGGAGACGGTTTCGGCCTGCGTGGTGAGCGAGACCAGCGCCAGGCAGGTGGCGGCCAGAATGTAGGAAAGACGCATGGGGGATTCCTGTCCAGATAACACGGAGCAACGTGAGCGTAGCGCAGGGTGGGACCATTGCTGAGGGCAAAGTGCTCCCTTTACCTTATATAGGCATGAGATCGCTTGCGCGATCTGTGTGGGAGCCGGCTTGCCGGCGATGGGGCCGGTACAGGCACAACACGGTCGCCTTGGGCAGCCTGTTCGGGCCCTATCGCCGGCAAGCCGGCTCCCACAAGGTGCTCGGCTTTGCCATGATTTTCACCATTTCCTGCCCTGCCCGTCGGCCTGAGGATGGCCGCTGCCCGGCAACCCTGATAAAATCGCGCGCCTTCACAGACCTCTGACGTTTCAGGCAGCCGTGCCTCCCCGCCGGCCTTGGCCGTCACGGTCGTTTTTACGAATCCCTCCCTCTTAAAGGCCTGGATCAATGAGCAAGCAACCCTCCCTGAGCTACAAGGACGCCGGTGTAGACATCGACGCCGGCGAAGCACTGGTCGAACGCATCAAGGGCGTGGCAAAACGCACCGCACGCCCTGAAGTCATGGGTGGCCTGGGTGGCTTCGGCGCCCTCTGCGAGATCCCGGCCGGCTACAAACAGCCTGTGCTGGTCTCCGGCACCGACGGCGTCGGCACCAAGCTGCGCCTGGCGCTGAACCTGAACAAGCACGACAGCATCGGCCAGGACCTGGTCGCCATGTGCGTCAACGACCTGGTGGTCTGCGGCGCCGAGCCGCTGTTCTTCCTCGACTACTACGCCACCGGCAAGCTCAACGTCGACGTGGCCGCCACCGTGGTCACCGGCATCGGCGCCGGCTGTGAACTGGCTGGCTGCTCCCTGGTCGGCGGCGAAACCGCCGAAATGCCAGGCATGTACGAAGGCGAAGACTACGACCTGGCCGGCTTCTGCGTCGGCGTGGTGGAAAAGGCCGAGATCATCGACGGCTCCAAGGTCGCCACTGGCGACGCGCTGATCGCCCTGCCCTCCTCCGGCCCGCACTCCAACGGTTACTCGCTGATCCGCAAGATCCTCGAAGTGTCCGGCACCGACATCGAGAACACCCAGCTCGACGGCAAGCCGCTGACCGACCTGCTGATGGCGCCGACCCGCATCTACGTCAAGCCGCTGCTGCAACTGATCAAGCAGACCGGCGCGGTCAAGGCCATGGCCCACATCACCGGTGGCGGCCTGCTGGACAACATCCCGCGCGTCCTGCCGAAAAACGCCCAGGCCGTGGTTGACGTGGCCAGCTGGCAGCGCCCGGTCGTGTTCGACTTCCTGCAGGAAAAAGGCAACGTCGATGAACACGAAATGCACCGCGTGCTGAACTGCGGCGTCGGCATGGTCATCTGCGTAGCCCAGGACCAGGTCGAAGCCGCCCTCAACGTCCTGCGCGCCGAAGGCGAGCAGCCGTGGGTCATCGGCCGCATCGAGCAGGCCGCCGAAGGCGCTGCCCAGGTCGAGCTGCAGAACCTCAAGGCACACTGATGCCAAGTTCGCCCTGCAATGTCGTGGTACTGCTGTCGGGTTCCGGCAGCAACCTGCAAGCTTTGATCGACAGCTGCCGCGGTGAAACCAGCCCAGTACGCATCGCCGCGGTGATTTCCAACCGCGCCGATGCCTACGGCCTGCAACGGGCTGCGGCGGCCGGCATCGCCACTGCCGTGCTGGACCACACTGCTTTCGACGGCCGCGAAGCCTTCGATGATGCGCTGATGGCGCGCATCGACGGTTTCGCCCCGGACCTGGTGGTACTGGCCGGTTTCATGCGCATCCTCAGTGGTGGCTTCGCGCGCCATTACCAAGGCCGCCTGCTCAATATCCACCCGTCGCTGCTGCCCAAGTACAAGGGCCTGCATACCCACCGACGGGCGCTGGAAGCGGGCGACACCGAGCATGGCTGCAGCGTACACTTCGTCACCGAGGAACTCGATGGCGGCCCTCTGGTCGTACAGGCAGTGGTACCGGTCGCGCCAGCTGATACAGCTGAAAGCCTGGCGCAACGGGTACACCACCAGGAACACCAGATCTACCCGCTGGCAGTGCACTGGTTTGCCGAGGGGCGCTTGCGCCTGGGTGAACAGGGTGCGTTACTGGATGGCCAGCCCCTGCCGGCCAGTGGTCATTTGATTCGACCCTAGGAGAAATTATGCGTCGCGCCCTGCTCTTGGCTCTTGCCGTGCTTGCCCTGCCCCTCCAGGCAGCTGACCTGAAGCCTTTCTCGGCCAGCTACACCGCCGACTGGAAGCAATTGCCCATGAGCGGGACTGCCGAGCGCAGCCTGGTCAAGAATGCCAACGGCACCTGGGACCTTAACTTCAAGGCTTCCATGATGATCGCCAGCCTGACCGAGCAAAGCACCCTGCGCCTGGACAACGACACACTGTTGCCGCAGAAGTATCACTTCGAACGCGGCGGCCTGGGCAAGGCCAAGAAGGTCGACCTGAACTTCGACTGGAACGCCAAGAAAGTGACCGGCAGCGACCGCGGTGACGCAATCAGCCTGCCGCTCAACCGCGGCGTGCTGGACAAGTCCTCCTACCAGCTGGCACTGCAGCATGACGTGGCCGCTGGCAAGAAAAGCATGACCTACCAGGTGGTCGACGGTGACGAGATCGACACCTACGACTTCCGCGTCCTGGGCACCGAGAAAGTCACCACCAAGACCGGCCAGGTCGATGCGGTGAAGGTCGAGCGCGTGCGCGACCCGAGCCAGAGCAAGCGCATCACCGAACTGTGGTTCGCCAAGGAATGGGACTACCTGCTGGTGCAATTGCGCCAGGTCGAAACCGATGGCAAGGAGTATGTGATCGTGCTGCAGGATGGCACGGTCGACGGCAAGGCGGTGAAAGGCAACTGATTCTCTGCAGCCCGTAATACTCGGAGCCCCGCCCTGTGCGGGGCTTCTTTTTGCCTGGGATATCCACCGGTACATGAAACTTGTTTCATGGCGGTTTTACTTACTTAGCCTGCTAACAAACTCTATAAAAGGGGTGTGCGACACAATGTCGCAACCAACCAAGAAGTGGAGTTTACCGATGACAGTCCAAGTAACCGAACGCGACGAATCGAGAATGTCCCACGAAGGCCTGGCCGCTGGCGTGCGGATCTGGGATGTGCACCAGCAGGGCCAACTGGTGGGCATGTTCCACCATGAACATGAAGCTCACCAGTACCGTGTAGAGCTCGAAGACCTGGAAAACCAGCGCGACATGCAGTGACCCCACCTTCCATGAAAAAGCCCCGCCTAGGCGGGGCTTTTCAGACTTACCACATCAGATCGTCCGGGATCTTGTAGGCCGCATACGGGTCGTCCTCGTCCGCTTCCTCGACATGGGTGTTGAGCAGCAGGATGCGGTTAGGGTCGCGCTCCTGGATCTTCACCGCCGCTTCCCGCGGAATCACTTCGTAACCACCGCCATGGGCAACGATCGCCAGTGCGCCGTTGCTGAGCTTGCTGCGCATCAAGGCGTTGACGGCAATGCGCTTGACCTTCTTGTCATCGACGAAGTTGTAGTAATCCTCGGTGTTCAACTTGGGCAGGCGGGTCGCTTCGATCAACTGCTTGACCTGTGCGGCACGGGCTTTCTGCTCGGCCTTCTCCTGCTGCTGGCGGTTCAGTTCCTGGTCACGCTTGGCCTTCTCGGCCATGGCTTCCTTGGCCATGCGCTGCTGGCTGTCGTCGACTTCGACCTGGCCTTTGTGCTCCAGGCGTTTCTGTTTCTTCTCGGCCTTGTTGGCCTGGGAGACCTGTTTCTGGTTGACCAGACCGGCCTTGAGCAATTGATCGCGAAGGGAAATACTCATGGATGTTCACTCACTTATGCAGCCACTCAGCCGCAGCTGGGCAGGTTCTTTTCCTGACGCTTGGCTTCTCCCCAAAGGGCGTCCAGTTCGTCAAGGTTACAATCTTCGATGGGTCGACCGCTGTCGCGCAATGCCTGTTCGATGAAGCGGAAACGCCGCTCGAACTTGCGGTTGGCGCGGCGCAGGGCGTTTTCCGGGTCTTGCTTGAGGTGGCGGGCCAGGTTGACGGCAGCAAACAGCAGGTCACCGACCTCGTCTTCCAGGGCCTGGGCATCACCCTCGGCCATGGCCTGCAGCACTTCGTCGAGCTCCTCGCGGACCTTGTCGAGCACTGGCAAGGCATCCGGCCAGTCGAACCCGACAGTGGCCGCGCGCTTCTGCAGTTTGGCCGCCCGTGACAAGGCCGGCAAGGTTGCAGGCACGTCATCGAGCAACGACAGCTGCTCTGGGCCACTCTTCTCGGCGCGTTCCTCGGCCTTGATCTCCTCCCAGCGCGACTTGACCTGGGCCTCGCTCAGGCTGGGGGTATCCAGCGGCGCGTAGAGTTCGCCGGTGGGGAAGACATGGGGGTGACGACGGATGAGCTTGCGGGTGATGGCATCGACCACGCCGTCGAACTCGAAACGCCCCTCCTCCCGGGCCAGCTGGCTGTAGTAGACCACCTGGAACAGCAGGTCGCCGAGCTCGCCCTGCAGGTGCTCGAAGTCACCGCGCTCGATGGTATCGGCGACCTCGTAGGCTTCCTCGATGGTGTGCGGGACAATGCTGGCGTAGTTCTGCTTGAGGTCCCATGGGCAGCCGTACTGCGGGTCGCGCAGGCGGGCCATGAGGTGCAGCAGGTCTTCGAGGGTGTAGGTCATTTAAGCAGGTCCTTCGGTGGTGCCTTCTTCGCGGGGCAAGCCCGCTCCCACAGGGCCGGTGCATGGCTGAATGCTTGCACCCAATCCTGTGGGAGCGGGCTTGCCCCGCGAAGGGGACGCCGCTGTTTCAAGGGGTTCGATTACGCCGCGTCTCGATGATGTTCGGCAACTGCGAGATCCTGCCCAGCAGGCGCCCCAGCGCATCCAGGCCAGGAATCTCGATGGTCAGCGACATCAGCGCCGTGTTGTCTTCCTTGTTCGAGCGGGTGTTCACCGCCAGTACGTTGATCTTCTCGTTCAGCAGCACCTGCGACACGTCGCGCAGCAAGCCCGGCCGGTCGTAGGCACGGATGACGATATCGACCGGGTAGGTCTGTACCGGTATCGGCCCCCAACTCACCTGGATCATCCGCTCCGGCTCACGCCCGGCCAGCTGCAGCACCGAGGCGCAGTCCTGGCGGTGAATGCTCACGCCGCGGCCCTGGGTGATGTAGCCGACGATGGCATCGCCCGGCAGCGGCTGGCAGCAGCCGGCCATCTGTGTCAGCAGGTTGCCCACGCCCTGGATCTGGATATCGCCACGCTTGCCGGTACGCGGGCCGGTAGGCTTGCGCGGCACCAGCTCGATCTGTTCGATGCGATCGGGTTCGAGCAACTGCTGAGCGGCGTTGACCAGGTGCGCCAGGCGCAGGTCGCCGGCACCGAGCGAAGCGAACATGTCCTCGGCGGTCTTGACGTTGGTCTTCTCGGCCAGGCGCTCGAAGTCCACCTGGGGCAGGCCCAGACGGCTGAGTTCGCGTTCGAGCAGGGTCTTGCCGGCGGCGACGTTCTGGTCGCGCGCCTGCAGCTTGAACCAGTGGACGATCTTGGCCCGCGCCCGCGAGGTGGTGACATAGCCGAGGTTGGAGTTCAGCCAGTCGCGGCTCGGGTTGCCGTGCTTGCTGGTGATGATCTCCACCTGCTCGCCGGTCTGCAGGCTGTAGTTGAGCGGCACGATGCGCCCGTTGATCTTGGCGCCACGGCAGTTGTGGCCGATCTCGGTGTGTACGCGGTAGGCGAAGTCCAGCGGGGTAGCGCCCTTGGGCAGGTCGATGGCATGGCCGTCCGGGGTGAATACATAGACCCGGTCCGGTTCGATATCGACCCGCAGCTGCTCGGCCAGGCCACCGATGTCGCCCAGCTCTTCGTGCCATTCGAGCACCTGGCGCAGCCAGGAAATCTTCTCTTCGTAGTGGTTGGAGCTGGGCTTGACGTCGGTGCCCTTGTAGCGCCAGTGGGCGCACACGCCGAGCTCGGCCTCCTCGTGCATGCCGTGGGTACGGATCTGCACTTCCAGCACCTTGCCCTCGGGGCCGATCACCGCCGTGTGCAGCGAGCGGTAGCCGTTCTCCTTGGGGTTGGCGATGTAGTCGTCGAATTCCTTGGGAATGTGGCGCCAGAGGGTGTGGACGATACCCAGCGCGGTGTAGCAGTCGCGCACCTCGGGCACCAGCACGCGCACCGCGCGCACGTCGTAGATCTGGCTGAACTCCAGGCCTTTGCGCTGCATCTTGCGCCAGATCGAATAGATGTGTTTCGCCCGGCCGCTGATATCGGCATTGACGCCAGTGGCCAGCAGTTCGTTCTGCAGCTGGTTCATCACATCGCTGATGAAGCGCTCGCGGTCCAGCCGGCGCTCATGCAGCAGCTTGGCGATCTGCTTGTACTGATCGGGTTCGAGGTAGCGGAAGGACAGATCTTCCAGCTCCCACTTGATATGGCCGATCCCCAGGCGGTGGGCCAGCGGCGCATAGATGTCGAACACTTCGCGGGCCACGCGCAGGCGTTTTTCGTCATCGGCGGATTTCACCGCACGGATCGCGCAGGTGCGCTCGGCCAGCTTGATCAGTGCCACGCGCACGTCGTCGACCATCGCCACGAGCATCTTGCGCAGGTTCTCGACCTGCGCCTGGGAACCGAGTACCAGCGATTGGCGCGGGCTGAGGCTGGCGCTGATGGCGGCCATGCGCAGCACGCCGTCGATCAGCTTGGACACTACCGGGCCGAAACGCTGGCCGACTTCGGCCAGGGTCACCTTGCCCTCACGCACCGAACGATAGATGACCGCCGCCACCAGGGAGTCCTGGTCGAGCTTGAGGTCGGCGAGGATTTCGGCGATCTCAAGACCTGCCTGGAAACTGGAGGTACCATCGGCCCATGAATGCTTGGCCGGGTTGCCCTTCTTCTCGATTTCCTGGGCGAACTCGCAGGCCTCTTTGAGTGCCACGCGATCCAATGCCGAATCGACGCTCACCACATGATCCAGCCATGCTTCGAGATTGATACTGCCGTCGGTGTTGACCGGCTGGTGCACTCTCACCTGTACCATCTTTCTTTTACCTTTCCATACAGCGCACCCCATGGGTGCACTGGCTATCACCGTGCGACTCCCAGTCCATGGAAGCCGCACCAAGGGGCCAGTTCGCTAGCCCGCTTCGAATAACGCCATGGCTTCGACATGCGCCGTCTGAGGAAACATGTCGAGAATCCCGGCCCTTTTTAACCGGTACCCCTGGCCGACCAGCACCTGGGCGTCTCGCGCCAGCGTGGCCGGGTTGCACGATACGTAGACCAGCCGTCTGGCCTTGAGGCGTGCGATGCCTTGCACCACCTCGAACGCACCGTCGCGCGGTGGATCCAAGAGTACCGCAGAAAAGCCCTCGGCGGCCCATCCGGCGCCTGCCAAAGGCTGCGATAAATCGGCCTGAAAAAACCGTGCGTTATGCACATTGTTGTTTCGGGCATTGGCTGCGGCGCGGTCGACCATGGCCTGTACACCTTCCACCGCCACCACTTCACGTGCCTGACGGGCCAGCGGCAAGGCGAAGTTGCCCAGGCCGCAGAACAGGTCCAGCACACGCTCGTCGGCCTGCGGCGCGAGCCAGGCCAGCGCCTGCTCGATCATCGCCGTGTTGACCTGGGCATTGACCTGGACGAAATCGCCCGGGCGCCATGCCAGCTCAAGCTGCCAGGGCTCCAGGGCAAAGCCCAGTTTCGCCTCGGCATCCACCGGCGCCGGCTCACCTTCGCCTTGCAGCCAGAGCTGCGCGTTGGCTTCGCTGCAGAATGCCTGCAGCCGCGCCAGGTCTTGCGCCGACAACGGCGCCACATGCCGAACCAGTACAGCTTCGGCGGTGCCGCTGAACAACTCCACATGGCCGATCGACTGTGGCTTGCTCAGCGAGCGCAGCACGGTCGGCAAGTGACGAAGAATAGATTGCAAAGGCTGTACCAGCACTGCGCAGTCATCTATGGAGACAATTTCCTGACTGGCTTCGGCGCGAAATCCCACATCCAGCTGGCGCGCTTTCACATCCCAGCGCACCGCTACCCGCGCCCGGCGCCGGTAGCCGAACTCCGGGCCGCTCAAGGGTGCAGCCCACTCTTCGGGCTGTACGCCGGCAACCCGCTGCAGCTGTTCAGCCAGGGTGCGCTGCTTGAGCGCCAGTTGGGCGTCGTGCGGCAGGTGCTGCAGGTTGCAGCCACCGCAGCGTTCGTAGTGGCGGCACGGCGCCTGGCGGCGTTCCGGGCTGGCTTGCAGTACCCGCTCCAGGCGCGCTTCGACTACCTTGCCGCGGGCATTGAGTACCCGCGCCTCGACCGCCTCACCGGCCAGCGCTCCGCTGACGAACCAGGTGCGCCCATCGAGGAAGGCGATGCCGCGGCCGTCACCGGCCAGGCGCTCGATTTCCAGACGCTGCTTCTTGCCCACGGGGACCTGGGGGGTGCGGTTGCCGCCGGCCGGCTGGAAGCGCAGGCCGCTGTTGCTTTTCTTTCTGGACATTTAGCTCGGGTCGAACAGGCCGGTGGACAGGTAACGGTCGCCGCGGTCACAGATGATCGCAACCATCACCGCGTTTTCCACTTCTTGGGACAGGCGCAGCATGGCTGCCACCGCACCACCGGAAGACACGCCGCAGAAAATGCCCTCTTCGCGGGCAAGGCGGCGGGTGGTTTCCTCGGCCTCCTGCTGGGACATGTCGACCACGCGGTCGACGCGGGTGGCGTCGAAGATTTTCGGCAGGTACTCCTCGGGCCAGCGGCGGATGC
Source organism: Pseudomonas sp. GM84 (assembly GCF_000282535.1). GTDB lineage: Bacteria > Pseudomonadota > Gammaproteobacteria > Pseudomonadales > Pseudomonadaceae > Aquipseudomonas. The sequence goes on from NZ_AKJC01000088.1 coordinate 27,724, forward strand.
CCGGGATCGCCGAGCCTTCCATCGGTTGCAGGCCAACGATCTGCACCGCCGGGTTCTGCTCCTTGAGGTACTGCGAGCAGCCCATGATGGTACCGGTGGTGCCCATGGAGCTGACGAAATGGGTAATGGTGCCCTGGGTCTGCTGCCAGATCTCCGGGCCGGTGCTGGTGTAATGGGCGATCGGGTTGTCGCCGTTGGCGAACTGGTCGAGGACCAGGCCGCGGCCTTCGGCCTGCAGCTTCTCGGCCAGGTCGCGGGCGCCTTCCATGCCCTCTTCCTTGGTCACCAGAATCAGCTCGGCACCGTAGGCGGTCATGGCAGCCTTGCGCTCGGCGGTGGAGTTGTCGGGCATGATCAGGATCATCTTGTAACCCTTGATCGCCGCCGCCATGGCCAAGGCGATGCCGGTGTTGCCGGAGGTAGCTTCGATCAGGGTATCGCCGGGCTTGATCTGGCCGCGCAATTCGGCGCGGGTGATCATCGACAGTGCCGGGCGGTCCTTCACGGAGCCGGCGGGATTGTTACCTTCGAGCTTGAGCAGGAGAGTGTTGCTGGTTTCTCCAGCGATGCGCTGCAGGCGAACCAGGGGCGTATTGCCGACGCAATCGGCGATGGTTGGGTACTGCAAGGTCATGGTGTATTTCACAATCCGGACGGCAGGGGTGCCTATCATACCGGCAAACCCTTCGCCGCCATATCACGCAATCTGTGGTCGGTATAGCTACAAGCTATATGGCCTTGTGTTGTCGGTACCGGCCCTATCGCCGGCA
>NZ_AKJC01000089.1 GCF_000282535.1 Pseudomonas sp. GM84
TTGCCGGCGATGGGGCCAGAACGAACAGCACAAAGGGATCAGCATGTTCGACTGGAATGATCTGCGGTTTTTCCTCGAGTTACAGCGCAGCGGCCGCTTGCTCACCGCTGCCAAACGCCTCAACACCACCCACAGCACCGTCGCCCGGCATATCGAAAGCATCGAGAAAAGCCTCGGTACACCGCTGTTCGTGCAGCATGCCCAAGGCTACGAACTGACCTCCTCAGGCCAGGCCCTGCTCAAGCATGCCGAAGCCATGGAGAACGTTGCCCTGCTGGCGCAGGAAGAAATCACCCAGGCCATCACGCCACTGGGCAAGATTCGTCTGGGGGTTACCGAAGGCATCGGCATCATGTTCTTCACCCCGCGCATGCGCGATCTGTTCGAACGCTACCCGGGCCTTGAGGTAGAGCTGGTTGCCGTGCCGCGCTTCGTCAGCATCCTGAACCGCGAAGCGGAGATCAGCATTCATCTGGAACGGCCCAACGCCGACCTGCTGATCACCCGCAAACTCACCGACTACCGCCTGGCGCTGTATGCCAGCCAGGCGTACCTGGACCGCGCCCCACCGCTGCGCAACCGCGAGGACCTGGCCCGCCACAACTGGATCGGCTACGTCGATGACCTGCTGTTCAGTCAGGAGCTGCTGTTTCTCAACAGCTTCTGCCGGGCGCCCAACGTGGCCTTTCGCAGCACCAGCGTGATCGCCCAGCAAACCGCTGCCCGCGCCGGGCTGGGGATCGCCGTGCTGCCCAACTACATGGCCCGCCGCGACCCCACGCTGGTCCGCGTGCTGCCCAGCGAAACCATCCAGCGCAGCTACTGGATCTGTACCCGTCGCGAGCTGCACAAGTCGGTGCGCCTGCGGGTGGTCTGGGACTACCTGCTGGCGCTGTGCGCGGCGGAGCAAGGCGAGTTGCTAGCCGAGTAGCGCCTTGCCCGCCAGCAGCAGTGCCGCCGACCAACCGGCCACGGCAAACAACTGCTGCAATCGCGGCCCGGCGAGTTTGGCGGCCAGCGGCCGGGCCACCAGCAAGCCGAGCACCGCGCCGATGGCGAACGGTGCGCCAACCCGCCAGTGCATCACCCCCGCCAGGCTGGCGCTGACCACACTGCCCATGGAGACCAGGGCGATCACCGCCAGCGATGTGCAGACGATGCTCGTCATGCGCAAGTTGGTGTAGCGATTCAAGGCTGGAATGATCACGAATCCGCCGCCTACGCCCAGCAAGCCGGACAACAGCCCAGACAATGCGCCCGTGAAGGCCAAGGCTCGCGCGCACGGCAACGTCCAGCGCAAGCGACCCTGCAACGGGTTGAGTACGCAGGGCGCGATGAGCCGGTGCGCATCGACGGTTTCACCGCGCAGCTCCTTGGCCGCCTTGCGCCAGATGCGCAGGCAGGCATAAACCAGCACGGCGGCGAAAACCAGGGCCAGGGGCGTGTTGGGCAAGCGGTGGGCCAGCATCAGCCCGAACGGCGCTGCAACGATACCGATCAGGGCGATGAACAAGGCGGCGCGATAACGCACCAGCCCCTGGCGCAACCCCAGTACCGCGCCCACGGCCGCCGCCAAGCCCACCGCCAGCAGTCCGATCGGCGCCGCTTCGACCATCGACAAACCCAGGCCGAACACCAGCAGCGGCACCGCCAGGATGCCGCCGCCAGCGCCGGTCAGCGCCAGCACCGCACCGATGATGGCGCCGAGGCCGGCGCCCAGCAGTTGATGTTCGATCACTGGCGGGCCTCGACCAGTGGCTGTGGACGCGCCATCCATTCGCGCCCCTTGAGCATGCCTTGCCAGTACAACGGAGGCAGCACCCGTGCCTTGAGCAGCCAGGCCAGGCGGGTAGGCTTGCGGCCATCGAGCAGCCAGCGCGGGAAGCTCGGTGCGACCTTGCCGCCATAGGTGAACTCGGCCAGCACGATCTTGCCGCGCTCGACGGTCAGTGGGCAGGAGCCGTAGCCATCGTACTGGGCCAGGGTAGGCAGCCTGCCCAGTGCCACCAGCACGTTGTTGGCCACCACCGGCGCCTGCTTGCGTGCCGCGGCAGCGGTCTTGGCATTGCTGGTGTTGGCCACGTCGCCCAAGGCATGGACATTGGAGAACTTGCGATGGCGCAGGGTCTGCGGGTCGACATCGACCCAGCCAGCGGCATCGGCCAACGGGCTTTGGCGAATGAACTCGGGGGCAACCTGCGGCGGTACCACGTGCAGCATGTCGAAGGCTTCAGTGCGGGTTTCGCTGGTGCCGTCGGCGAGGGTACGGGCGAACGTCGCGCGCTTGTTGGGGCCATCCACCGCGACCAGACGGTGACTGTAGTTCAGGTCGACACCGTATTTGTCGATGTAGGCCATCAGCGCAGGTACATAGTCGGGCACACCGAACAGCACCGCCCCGGCATTGAAGAAGCTGGCTTTGACATGGCCCAGCTGACCGTGGCGCAGCCAGTGGTCGCAGGACAGGTACAGCGCTTTCTGTGGTGCGCCAGCACACTTGATCGGCATGGGCGGTTGGGTGAACAGCGCTCGGCCCTGCTTGAGGTTTTGCACCAGCTGCCAGGTATAGGGCGCCAGGTCGTAACGGTAGTTCGAGGTCACGCCATTGCGGCCCAGGGTTTCGCTGAGCCCGGCAATGGCCTCCCAGTCGAGCTTGAGGCCCGGGCAGACCACCAGCTGTTCATAACTGATGGCGCGGCCGTCTTCGAGCATCACCAGCTGGCCCGACGGGTCGAAGCCCTGGACCCGTGCCTTGACCCAATGCACACCGCGCGGGATAGCCGAAGCCATGGTGCGGGCGGTGCTCGGTGCTTTGAACACACCTGCGCCAACCATGGTCCAGCCAGGCTGGTAGTAGTGCACATCGGCAGGGTCGATAAGGGCGATGTCCAGTGAAGGGTCGCGGCTGATGAGGCTCGAAGCGGTGGCGATACCGGCGGCACCGGCACCGACGATGACCACTTTATGGTGATCGGTATGGGTTGGGGACAACAAGGCAGGCATGAAGGTATTTCCTGGAATTCTGATAATGGAGCAGGGCGGTCAGAGCTTGTTCAGCGGGATCTTCAGGTAGCTCACACCGTTCTCCTCGGGTTCGGGAAAATGGCCGCTGCGCATGTTCACCTGCACCGAGGGCAGGATCAGTACAGGCATGTCGAGCGTCTTGTCGCGGGCTTCGCGCATGGTCACGAAGCTGTCCTCGTCGATGCCGTGATGGATGTGGATATTACTGGCGCGCTGTTCGGCCACGGTGGTGACGTACCGCATGTCACGCCCACCTGGCAGGTAGTCGTGGCACATGAACAGCTGGGTCTGGTCAGGGAAGGCCAGCAGTCGGCGGATGGAGCGATACAGGGTGCGGGCATCGGCACCGGGGAAGTCGCAACGCGCCGTGCCGTAGTCGGGCATGAACAGGGTGTCGCCAACGAACAGCGCTTTTTCCCCAGCATCCTCGAACAGATAGCTCATGCAGGCAGGTGTGTGCCCGGGGGTGTGCAGGGCACGGGCGTGCAGGTTTCCGATACGGAAGCCTTCTTCGTCCTCGAGCAGCACATCGAACTGGCTACCGTCACGAGCAAAGCCGGGTTCGGCATTGAACAGCGAACCGAAGACTTTCTGCACCTGCGTGATGTGGGCACCAATGGCGGTATGGCCACCCAGTGTTTCCTTCAGATAAGCCGCTGCGGAAAGGTGGTCGGCATGTACATGGGTTTCCAGTACCCACTGCACCTCGGCACCCAGCGCCTTGACCCGGGCAATCAGCAAGTCTGCGGAGTCTGTGCAGGTGCGCCCGGACTTGGGGTCGTAGTCCAGGACACTGTCGATCAACGCGCACTTGCGCGTCTCGCCGTCCATGACCAGGTAGCTGATGGTCGAGGTCGCCTTGTCGAAGAAGGCTTCCACGTGAAGGTTGTTGCCGATGATCATCACGTTCTCCAAATTATCTGCCGCGCCTTGTAGAGGCGTAGGCAGTGCCGGGAGGTTTATCAAGATGCATGCCAGGGTTTTTCTGCTCGAAAGGCCAATGAAAACGGCCGGTGCTGGCGTATGCCTTGCCGATATGGCAGCTGCACTGGCAGTCGACTGTCAGCTAATGGCAGTGTTTGGCAGTCCTTGTTACCCTGCAGCGGTCATTCCTCGGTGCCGTCATGCCTGAATCCCACTCCCTCATCCTAGCTTTGGTTTCCTACCTCGAACACGATGCGCAGCCTACGATCGTGCTGGATACCGACTACAACATCCTCGCGGCCAACGCGGCCTACCGCCGGCTGTTCGGCCGTGACCAGCAAGCACCACTGGGCGAGAAGTGTCACCGCGTGTCCCATCACTACGCCGTGCCTTGCGATCAGGCCGGTGAGCATTGTCCGATGCGCAAGGCCTGGGACAGCAAGGTGCCGGAACGTGTCCTGCACATCCACCACACACCACGCGGGCCGGAACACGTGGATGTCGAGCTGCGCCCCATCCTCGATGAGCAGGGCAGGGTGGTGGCCTTCGTCGAGCGTCTGACCACCGTTACCCTGGCTTCGGCACAACCTCAGCAACAAGGCCTGGTGGGACGGGCGCCAGCCTTCAAGGCGGCACTGGCCAGCCTGCAGCGTGCGGCCCCAGCGCAGATCCCGGTGTTGCTCCAGGGTGAGTCGGGCACGGGTAAAGAACTGTTTGCCCGTGCTATCCACATGGGCAGCCCACGGGCCAACGGCCCCTTGGTGGTGGTCGACTGCACGGGCTTGACCGAGTCGCTGTTCGAGAGCGAATTGTTCGGCTACGAGAAAGGCGCCTTCACCGGTGCCAACCAGCGCAAGATCGGCCTGGCCGAAGCGGCCCATGGCGGCACGTTGTTCCTCGACGAAATCGGTGAAGTGCCATTGGCCATGCAGGTCAAACTGCTGCGCTTGATCGAGTCCGGCAGCTTCCGCCCGGTAGGCAGCCTGCGCACCGTACACTCGGACTTCCGCCTGGTATCGGCGACACACAAACCCTTGAAGCAGATGGTGGCAGAGGGCACGTTCCGTGAAGACCTGTATTACCGCATCAGCGGCTTCCCCATTCGCTTGCCCGCCTTGCGCGAGCGCGTGGAAGACCTGCCATTGCTCGCCCAGAGCCTGTTGCAGCGCATGCCAGGCAAGTCCACATCCAGGCTGAGCGTTGAAGCGCAGCAGCATCTTCAATTGCATCCCTTCCCGGGCAACATCCGCGAGCTGCGCAACATTCTGGAAAGGGCCCACTTGTTCGCCGACGACGGGCTGATCCGGCCAGAGCATTTGCCGGAAGACGTCGGCCCTGAATACGCTCGCGGGCTGAGCAAGGGGCGAGGGCGCAACGAGTTGGGTGAGCTGGCGCAGGCGCTCGAACAGTTTCAGGGGTCGCGCAGCGAACTGGCCCGTCACCTCGGCATGAGTGAACGCACCTTGTATCGGCGTTTGAAAGAGTTGGGGTTGTCCTAGCTTTCGTGGATCTGCCGCCATGAAAAAACCCGCTTACGCGGGTTTTTTCATGGCGGTCTATCTACACCTGATCAGAAGTCCAGGTTCGACACCGACAGCGCATTGCTTTCAATGAACTCACGGCGTGGTTCCACCGCATCACCCATCAGGGTGTTGAAGATCTGGTCGGCAGCGATCGCATCTTCAATGGTGACCTTCAGCATACGGCGGACGGTTGGGTCCATGGTGGTTTCCCACAGCTGATCCGGGTTCATCTCACCCAGCCCTTTATAGCGCTGGATGGTGTGGCGCTTGGTGGTCTCGTTCATCAGCCAGTCCAGGCCTTCCTTGAACTCGACGATGGCCTTGCGGCGCTCACCACGCTGAACATAGGCACCTTCACCCAGCAGAGTGGACAGCTTGGAACCGATGTTGACCACGGTACGGTAGTCGTTGCTGCCGAAGAAGTCGCGGTTGAAGGTGATGTAGCTGGCCAGGCCGTGGGAGGTGATTTCCACTTCCGGCAGCCAGACATTACGCTCTTTGTCTTCGCGCAGGCTGGCCTTGTAAGCCAGGCCCGACTTCTGGCTGTTGTTCAGGCGCTCCTGGAAGCTAGCCAACCAGGCCTGCATGACGGCGTGGTCGCCCAGGTGCTCCAGGGTCACTTCCGGCAGGTAGATGAAGTGCTCGGTCAGCTCTTCCGGGTACAGTCGCGACAGACGCTTGAGGGTCTTCATCACGCTGCGGAACTCGTTGACCAGGGCTTCCAGTTGCACACCGGAAACGGCTGGCGCCGATTCGTCCAGGTGCAGGCTGGCGTCTTCGAGGGCCGACTGGGTCATGTATTCTTCCATGGCCTCGTCGTCCTTGATGTACTGCTCCTGCTTGCCTTTCTTCACCTTGTACAGCGGTGGCTGGGCAATGTAGATGTAGCCACGCTCGACCAGTTCCGGCAGCTGACGGAAGAAGAAGGTCAGCAACAGGGTACGGATGTGCGAACCGTCGACGTCAGCATCGGTCATGATGATGATGTTGTGATAACGCAGCTTGTCGATGTTGTACTCTTCGCGACCGATACCGCAGCCCAGCGCAGTGATCAGCGTGCCGACCTCCTGGGACGAGATCATCTTGTCGAAACGGGCTTTCTCGACGTTGAGGATCTTGCCCTTCAGCGGCAGGATCGCCTGGGTACGACGGTTACGACCTTGCTTGGCCGAGCCACCTGCGGAGTCACCCTCCACCAGGTACAGTTCGGAAAGGGCAGGGTCCTTCTCCTGGCAGTCCGCCAGTTTGCCCGGCAAGCCAGCAATATCCAGCGCACCTTTGCGGCGAGTCATTTCACGTGCTTTACGCGCCGCTTCACGGGCACGGGCAGCATCGATCATCTTGCCGACAACGGCCTTGGCTTCGTTAGGGTTCTCCAACAGGAAGTCGGAGAAGTACTTGTTCATCTCCTGCTCCACGGCGGTTTTCACCTCCGAGGAAACCAGCTTGTCCTTGGTCTGGGAGCTGAACTTCGGATCCGGCACTTTTACCGAGATGATCGCGGTCAAGCCTTCACGGGCATCATCACCGGTGGTGGCGACCTTGTTCTTCTTGGCCAGGCCTTCCTGCTCGATGTAGCTGTTGAGGCTACGGGTCAGGGAGGAACGGAAGCCAACCAGGTGGGTACCGCCATCGCGTTGCGGAATGTTGTTGGTGAAGCACAGCAGGTTTTCGTTGAAGCTGTCGTTCCACTGCAGCGCCACTTCGACACCAACGCCATCGTCACGCTGAACATTGAAGTGGAACACCTGGTTGTTGACCGGGGTCTTGTTGGTGTTCAGGTACTCAACGAACGCACGCAGGCCGCCTTCATATTTGAAGAACTCTTCCTTGCCCGAGCGCTCGTCCTTCAGCAGGATGCCAACGCCGGAGTTGAGGAAGGACAACTCACGGATACGCTTGGCCAGGATGTCCCAGCTGAAGTGGATGTTCTTGAAGGTTTCAGCCGAAGGCTTGAAATGGATGTGGGTACCGGTGGTTTCACTGTCGCCTACTACGGCCATCGGTGCCTGCGGCACACCGTGCACGTAGGTTTGTTCCCAGATCTTGCCGCTACGGCGAACGGTGAGCACCAGCTTTTCAGACAGGGCATTGACCACCGACACACCCACGCCGTGCAGGCCGCCAGAAACCTTGTACGAGTTGTCGTCGAACTTACCGCCGGCGTGCAGCACGGTCATGATGACCTCGGCTGCCGAAACGCCTTCTTCTTTATGCACGTCAACCGGAATGCCGCGACCGTTGTCGCGCACACTGATCGATTCGTCCGTATGAATGATTACGGTGATGTCATCGCAGTGACCCGCGAGGGCTTCGTCGATCGAGTTGTCGACCACCTCGAAGACCATGTGGTGCAGGCCGCTACCATCATCGGTGTCGCCAATGTACATGCCGGGGCGCTTGCGCACGGCATCCAAACCTTTCAGCACCTTGATGCTGGAGGAGTCGTACGTTTGATTTTCGCTCATGCCTTCACTCCCGATGGTCGTGGGTCTGGGTGATACGGCCCTGTTCCACGTGGAACAAAGCAACTGGCGTTTCCGTTTGCCAGCCTTCCCTCAGTAATTCGTGATCTACACAGGTAATGAACACCTGGCAGCGTAATTCTTCTAGCAAGCGGCACAATGCGCGGCGGTGCTGGTCGTCCAGCTCCGACGGCAAGTCATCCACGAGATAAATACAGTGACCGCGGCGAGCCTGGCTGACGAGGTGGCCCTGGGCAATGCGCAATGCACACACCACCAGCTTTTGCTGACCGCGCGACAAAATGTCCGCTGCGTTGTTGGCAGCCAGACGAAGACGCAAATCAGCACGCTGCGGGCCGGCCTGGGTATGGCCCATCTGCTGATCACGAAGGAGAGAGGAGGCGAGGACTTCTTGCAGTTCCCGGTCCTTGTCCCAGCCTCGGTAGTAGCTCAGGGTCAACCCGTCCAACTCGACCAGTTCGCTCAGGGTTCGCTCGAAGACGGGCTTCAAGGCCTTGATGTAGTTGCGACGGTATTCATCTATTTCCGCGCTGGCCAGGCACAATTCCCGGTCCCAGGCGGCTTGCGAAGCTGGGTCAAGTGTACCATGACGCAACCACGAGTTCCGCTGCCTCAGCGCCTTCTGCAGACGTTGCCAGGCAGGCAAGAATCGGGGTTCCACGTGGAACACTCCCCAATCGAGGAACTGCCGACGTATTTTCGGCGCCCCTTCCAACAGCCGAAAGCTGTCTGGGTTGATGAGCTGCAAGGGCAGTAGTTCAGCCAGTTGCGCTGCGCTCCTGGCATTCTGCCCATCGATGCGGATGGTGAACTCTCCCTGCCGTTCCCGTGAAACACCGAGGTTGCTGGTGCCACCCTGGGCGAGCTGCACTTCGCCAAAGACCGTGCACGCCGGTTGCTCGTACTGAATGACCGGGTTCAGGCGGGTGCTGCGGAACGAACGGGCCAGGCCGAGCAGATGCACAGCTTCGAGCACGCTGGTCTTACCGCTGCCGTTGGCGCCGTAGAGGATATTGATGCGGGGAGAGGGTGTGAGTGTCACCGGGTGCAGGTTGCGCACCGCGGTGACCATGATACGTCGAAGGGACATTAGGCCTGCTACGTTACAGACGCATCGGCATGACTACATAGGAAGAATCGTCATTGCCGGCTTCCTGCAGCAGCGCACTGCTGTTGGAGTCGGACAGAATCAGACGAACTTGCTCGGTAGTCATCACGCCCAATACGTCCAGCAGGTAGCTGACGTTGAAGCCGATTTCCAGCGAGCTACCTTCGTAGTCCACGCTGATCTCTTCTTCAGCTTCTTCCTGCTCAGGGTTGTTGGCCTGAATCTTCAGTTGGCCAGCCGCCAGCTGCAGACGGATACCGCGATACTTTTCGTTGGAGAGAATCGCGGTACGGCTGAACGCTTCACGCAGTGCCTGACGATCGCCCAGCACCAGCTTGTCGCCGCCCTTGGGCAGCACGCGCTCGTAGTCCGGGAACTTGCCGTCGACCAGTTTCGAGGTAAAGGTGAACTCGCCGGTGGTCGCGCGAATGTGATGCTGACCCAGCACGATGCTGACCATCCCCTCAGGGTCGGTGAGCAGGCGCGCCAGCTCCAGGATACCTTTGCGCGGCACGATGACCTGGTGACGCTCATCCTGCTCGATCGCTGCGCTCATCGAGCACAGGGCCAAGCGGTGGCCGTCGGTGGACACCGCACGCAGGGTGTTGCGCGACACTTCCAGCAGCATGCCGTTGAGGTAGTAGCGCACATCCTGCTGGGCCATGGCGAAGCTGGTGCGCTCGATCAGGCGGCGCAGTTTGCTTTGCTCCAGGTTGCAGGTAAGCGAGCCCGGGCCTTCTTCCACGGTCGGGAAGTCATTGGCCGGCAGGGTCGACAGGGTAAAGCGGCTACGGCCGGCCTTGACCAACAGCTTCTGCTCGTCAACCTTGATATCGATCAGAACGTCGTTCGGCAAGCTCTTGCAGATGTCCATCAGCTTACGCGCCGGGACAGTGATTTCGCCGGGCTCAGCCGGCTCTTCCAGTTGCACGCGGCCTACCAGTTCGACTTCCAGATCGGTACCGGTCAACGACAGCTGCTGGCCTTGTACGACCAGCAGTACGTTGGACAGGACCGGCAAGGTCTGGCGGCGCTCGACGACACCGGCGACCAGTTGCAGGGGTTTCAACAGGGCTTCGCGTTGAATGGTGAAATGCATGGTCTAGTCCCTTGCCTTCAGTTAGCTGGGCTGACGGCCATCAGGTCGTTAGCGTGCGCAGCAGGTTCTTGTAGTCCTCGCGGATGTCCGCGTCGGATTCCTTCAATTCGTTGATCTTGCGGCAGGCGTGCAGCACGGTGGTGTGGTCACGGCCGCCAAACATGTCGCCGATCTCCGGCAGACTGTGGTTGGTCAGCTCCTTGGACAACGCCATGGCCACCTGACGCGGGCGCGCGACAGAGCGCGAGCGGCGTTTGGACAACAGATCGGCGATCTTGATCTTGTAGTACTCGGCCACGGTGCGCTGAATGTTATCCACACTCACCAGCTTGTCTTGCAGCGCCAGCAGATCCTTGAGCGATTCGCGAATCAGCTCGATGGTGATATCGCGGCCCATGAAGTGCGAGTGGGCGATCACCCGCTTCAGGGCGCCTTCCAGTTCACGCACGTTGGAGCGAATACGCTGGGCGATGAAGAACGCCGCGTCGTGCGGCAGCTCGACCTTGGCCTGGTCGGCCTTCTTCATCAGGATCGCGACACGGGTTTCCAGTTCCGGCGGCTCCACGGCCACCGTCAGGCCCCAGCCGAAGCGCGACTTCAGACGCTCTTCCAGGCCTTCGATTTCCTTGGGGTAGCGGTCGCTGGTGAGAATCACCTGCTGGCCACCTTCGAGCAAGGCGTTGAAGGTGTGGAAAAACTCTTCCTGCGAGCGCTCCTTGCGGGCAAAGAACTGGATGTCGTCGATCAGCAAGGCGTCGACCGAGCGATAGAAACGCTTGAACTCGTTGATGGCGTTGAGCTGCAGCGCCTTGACCATGTCCGCGACGAAGCGCTCGGAATGCAGGTAGACGACCTTGGCATTCGGATTCTTCTTCAGCAGGTGGTTACCCACAGCGTGCATCAAGTGCGTCTTGCCCAAACCCACGCCGCCATAAAGGAACAGCGGGTTGTAGCCATGCTTGGGGTTATCGGCCACCTGCCAGGCAGCGGCGCGGGCCAACTGGTTCGACTTACCTTCGACAAAGGTTTCGAAGGTAAAGGTGCGGTTCAGGTAGCTGGTGTGCTTGAGCGCGCCTTCGACCTGGACGGTGCGCTGTTCGGTGCGCCCGCTCGCGGCCGGCGCCGAGTTGCTTTCGGCCATGGAATCGAAGCTGTCACGCGATGACGACTCTGCGCTGTCATTGACCAGCACAGGTTCAGCCACGGCGGCGGTGACCGGCTCGGCAAAGGCTGCTGGTGCGGCGGTGGGTGGCGTCTGGCTTTGTGCAAGAGACGCGGCCACTGCGGCACTGACCGGGGCGTTGGGTGCGGCACGTGGTGCGGAGCTACGACGGCTGCCTATTAATAAGGAAAGGGCAGGCGCGATGCCGCTGCCGTTCTCACCCAACAGTTCGAGCAGACGGCCGAGGTACTTTTCATTCACCCAATCGAGAACGAAGCGGTTAGGCGCATAAACGCGCAACTCGTCGCCTTCGGCTTCGACCTGTAGCGGACGGATCCAGGTGTTGAATTGCTGGGCAGGCAGTTCATCGCGCAGAAGCTCCACGCACTGCTGCCAAAGTTCCACTGACACGGATATCCCCTGAGTTTGAAAGCCGGATGAGGCAAAAGCAAACCGCCATTGTACCGGTCGAGCGTTCAGTTATCCACATGTGGAAACATTCTGAGTAATGACAAATCAGCCATTTAGCGACCAAAACACCTCAATGGCGCGGTGGATAAGCCCTGTGGATAACCGAGCATGAGGGCTATGCACAACCCCGGGTCGAGCCCTGTTGATAACTCCCCTGTGGATAATTACCGTTTTCATCCACAAGTTTTGCCCACCCGCAGCACAGGCGCCGCACCCCTTGTGGACAAGGTTTTGAAATTCTGTACAGCCCATGAATAAAGGGCTGCAGAAGGTTATCCACAGATACTTATCCACTTAAGAGTTATAAGTTCTTCAGAAAAGCTTTTTATATGTCTCTTCTTTTTTTTCATTTTGTCGTCCGTTTGTCTGCACGAGCAAGCGTCGCCTGGACGAGCGTCGGGTTTGCACCTTCCATAAGGAAAGGCTGGTTGGAAATTGACCTATTGGCTTGCTTTCTCTAGAATCGCCGATCTCTTAAAAAGGGGGCCATCCCGGCCCGTCGTCGACAAACCCAGGTAACACGCCATGAAACGTACTTTCCAACCAAGCACCATCAAGCGCGCTCGCACCCACGGCTTCCGTGCCCGTATGGCTACCAAGAACGGCCGTGCTGTTCTGTCGCGTCGTCGCGCCAAAGGCCGTAAGCGTCTGGCCATTTGATTTTTCGGCACAGGTGGTGAGTCAGGACTTCAGTCGGGAAAAGCGACTGCTTACACCCCGGCATTTCAAAGCGGTCTTCGACTCCCCAACCGGCAAGGTTCCAGGGAAAAACCTGCTGATCCTTGCTCGCGAGAACGGTCTCGATCATCCGCGCCTCGGCCTGGTAATCGGCAAGAAGAGCGTCAAGCTCGCCGTTCAACGCAATCGCCTCAAGCGCTTGATGCGCGATTCCTTCCGTCTGAACCAGCACCTGCTCGCTGGCCTGGACATAGTGATCGTCGCGCGCAAGGGATTGGGTGAGATAGAAAACCCGGAATTGCACCAACACTTTGGCAAGCTCTGGAAACGCCTGGCACGCAGCCGGCCCACTCCAGCGGCAAACGCCGATTCCGCAGGGGTAGACAGTCAAAATGCGTAAACTGGCCCTCGTTCCGATCCAGTTTTACCGTTACGCCATCAGTCCCCTGATGGCCAGCCACTGTCGTTTCTACCCCTCTTGCTCCTGTTACGCTTACGAAGCCATTGAAAACCATGGTCTTTGGCGTGGCGGGTGGCTAGCCGTTCGTCGCCTGGGGCGTTGTCATCCGTGGAACGACGGCGGTTTCGATCCCGTTCCCCCCGCTCCTTCCTCCCGAACTTCTTCGATAGCCGAGTAATCATGGATATTAAACGCACGATCCTGATCGCCGCCCTGGCAATCGTGTCCTACGTCATGGTCCTGAAGTGGAACGATGACTACGGGCAGGCTGCCCTGCCGACTCAGAATACTGCTGCCAGCACTGTTGCTCCGGGCCTGCCAGATGGCGTACCGGCCGCTAACAACGGCGCCAACGCCGATGTTCCGAGCGCCAACGGCGAGTCGACCCCTGCCGAGCTGGCACCCGTTGCACTCAGCAAGGATCTGATCCGGGTCAAGACCGATGTCCTGGAACTGGCTATCGATCCAGTCGGTGGTGACATCGTCCAGCTGAACCTGCCGAAGTACCCACGCCGTCAGGACCATCCGAACATTCCGTTCCAGCTGTTCGACAACGGTGGTGAGCGGGTGTACCTGGCCCAGAGCGGTCTGACCGGCGCCAACGGCCCGGATGCCCGTTCGACTGGCCGTCCTCTGTATGCTGCCGAGCAAAAGTCCTACCAGATGGCTGATGGCCAGCAACAACTGGTGGTCGACCTGAAGTTCAGCGACAACGGTGTGAACTACATCAAGCGCTTCAGCTTCAAGCGCGGTGAGTACGACCTGAATGTCAGCTACCTGATCGACAACCAGAGCGGCCAGGCCTGGAACGGCAACATGTTTGCCCAGCTCAAGCGTGACGCCAGTGGCGATCCGTCTTCGAGCACTGCTACCGGCACCGCGACCTACCTGGGCGCTGCCCTGTGGACAGCTGGCGAGCCGTACAAGAAAGTGTCGATGAAAGACATCGACAAAGGCAGTTTGAAAGAAAATGTGTCCGGCGGCTGGGTCGCCTGGCTGCAGCACTACTTCGTGACTGCATGGATCCCTGCCAAGTCGGACAACAACGTCGTCCAGACCCGCAAGGACAGCCAGGGCAACTACATCATCGGCTACACCGGCCCGACCATCAGCGTACCTGCTGGCGGCAAGGTCGAAACCAGCGCCATGCTGTACGCCGGTCCGAAGATTCAGTCCAAGCTCAAGGAATTGTCCCCAGGCCTGGAACTGACCGTCGACTACGGCTTCCTGTGGTTCATCGCCCAGCCGATCTTCTGGCTGCTGCAACATATCCACAGCCTGCTGGGTAACTGGGGCTGGTCGATCATTGTCCTGACCATGCTCATCAAGGGTCTGTTCTTCCCGCTGTCGGCTGCCAGCTACCGCTCGATGGCGCGCATGCGTGCCGTGGCGCCGAAGCTTGCCGCACTGAAGGAACGCTTCGGTGACGATCGCCAGAAGATGTCCCAGGCGATGATGGAGCTGTACAAGAAAGAGAAGATCAACCCGCTGGGCGGCTGCTTGCCGATCCTGGTGCAGATGCCGGTATTCCTGGCCCTGTACTGGGTACTGCTGGAAAGCGTCGAGATGCGTCAGGCCCCATGGATGCTGTGGATCACCGACCTGTCGATCAAGGATCCGCTCTTCATCCTGCCGATCATCATGGGCGCCACCATGTTCATCCAGCAGCGCCTGAACCCGACGCCGCCGGATCCGATGCAGGCCAAGGTGATGAAAATGATGCCGATCATCTTCACCTTCTTCTTCCTGTGGTTCCCAGCCGGTCTGGTGCTGTACTGGGTTGTGAACAACTGCCTGTCGATTTCGCAGCAGTGGTACATCACCCGCCGTATCGAAGCAGCGACCAAAAAAGCTGCTGCTTGACGGGCTACTGCGCTAGCCTGTGAATAAAAACGCCCCTTCGGGGGCGTTTTTGCTATCTGTCGTTTTTGTCGTAGAGGCTTTCGAGCATGAACACTGTGCGTGAAACCATCGTCGCCATCGCTACCGCCCAAGGCCGCGGCGGCGTAGGCATCGTCCGCCTGTCCGGGCCACTGGCGGCCCAGGCCGGCCAACTCATCACCGGCCGCACGTTGACGCCGCGCCATGCCCACTACGGGCCGTTCCGCGACGAGCAGGGGCTGGTGCTGGATGAAGGCATTGCGCTGTTCTTCCCGGGCCCCAACTCGTTTACCGGCGAAGACGTGCTCGAGCTGCAGGGCCATGGTGGTCCGGTGGTCCTGGACATGCTCCTGCAGCGCTGTGTACAAGTCGGTTGCCGTCTGGCTCGCCCCGGCGAGTTCAGCGAGCGAGCATTCCTCAACGACAAGCTCGACCTTGCCCAGGCCGAAGCCATCGCCGATCTCATCGAAGCCAGCTCCAGCCAGGCCGCGCGCAATGCCTTGCGTTCGCTGCAGGGTGAATTTTCCAAGCGTGTGCACAGCCTGACCGAAGCGCTGATTGCGTTGCGGATCTACGTCGAGGCCGCCATCGACTTCCCGGAAGAGGAAATCGACTTCCTGGCTGACGGCCATGTGCTGTCGATGCTCGATACCGTGCGCAGCGAGTTGTCCACAGTGCAGCGCGAAGCCGGGCAGGGGGCCTTGCTGCGTGACGGCATGACGGTGGTGATTGCCGGCAGGCCCAATGCGGGCAAGTCGAGCCTGCTCAATACACTGGCTGGCCGTGAAGCGGCGATCGTCACCGATATCGCCGGCACCACCCGGGACATCCTCCGCGAACATATCCACATCGATGGCATGCCGCTGCACGTGGTCGACACCGCTGGTCTGCGTGATACCGATGACCATGTGGAAAAGATCGGCGTGGAACGGGCGCTCAAGGCCATTGGCGAAGCCGACCGTGTGTTGCTGGTGGTGGACTCCACCGCTCCCGAAGCCAGCGACCCATTTGCGCTGTGGCCGGAGTTCCTGGACCAGCGCCCTGACCCTGCGAAGGTCACGCTGATTCGTAACAAGGCCGACCTCAGTGGCGAGCGAGTAGGGCTGGAACAGTGCGACGACGGCCATGTGACGCTTACCCTGAGCGCCAAGGGCGACGACCAGGGCCTGCTGCTGCTGCGTGACCACCTCAAGGCCTGCATGGGCTACGAGCAGACGGCGGAGAGCGGCTTCAGCGCACGCCGGCGCCACCTGGATGCGCTGCGCCAGGCCAGCGACCACCTGGAGCACGGTCGCGCTCAATTGACCCTGGCTGGCGCTGGCGAGCTGCTGGCTGAAGACCTGCGCCAGGCACAACAGGCCCTGGGCGAAATCACCGGTGCGTTCAGTTCGGACGACCTGCTGGGCAGGATTTTCTCGAGTTTCTGCATCGGCAAGTAGTCCACAACCTGCAAGACCAAGGCCGCTCCTACAGGGAGCGGCTTTTTTTTGCCCGCAGGAGCCCTGTGGAAAACTCGCCTTCAGCTCAGTTGATAAGCAGGCTTTTTTTCTGAGGACAAACTGGCCTGTGGGTAAACAGGCATTTAATCCACAGGCTAAAAGACGTTATCCAGAACCCTCAAGGCACTCCAGACACAGGGTTTAATTTCTCTCTACACAGCGAATTATAAGGGATACAGAATCTTATCCACAGATATGTGTGTGCATAAGAATAAACATAAAAACAAAGCTTTTTTAAATTTCTCTTCTTTGATTTCTGTTGTCTGCCACTCATCCACAGCTGGTCAAAATTTGCGCAAAAGGTTTCTTTAGAGGGGGGGAAGTCCCTATACTTGTCGGCTTACCTTCTCTATTCGCAAAAACAGGCACGAGGTGCGTGGTGGATTTCCCTTCCCGTTTTGAAGTGATCGTCATCGGCGGCGGCCATGCCGGTACCGAGGCTGCGCTTGCGTCTGCACGCATGGGTGTGAAAACCCTGCTGCTGACCCACAACGTGGAAACCCTCGGTCACATGAGTTGCAACCCCGCCATCGGCGGTATTGGCAAAAGCCATCTGGTCAAAGAGATCGATGCGCTCGGCGGCGCCATGGCATTGGCTACCGACAAGAGCGGTATCCAGTTCCGCGTCCTGAACAACCGCAAGGGGCCGGCCGTACGCGCCACCCGTGCACAGGCAGACCGCGCCATCTACAAGGCGGTGGTGCGCGAGATCCTGGAAAACCAGCCGAACCTGTGGATATTCCAGCAGTCGTGCGACGACCTGATCGTCGAGCAGGACCAGGTCAAAGGCGTGGTCACGCAAATGGGCCTGCGCTTTTTCGCCGAACAAGTGGTATTGACCACCGGTACCTTCCTCGGTGGCCTTATCCACATCGGCCTGCAGAACCATTCCGGTGGCCGCGCCGGTGATCCACCTTCGATCGCCCTGGCTCACCGCATGCGTGAACTGCCGCTGCGTGTCGGCCGACTGAAAACCGGCACGCCACCGCGTATCGACGGGCGCTCGGTGGACTTCTCGGTCATGACCGAACAACCGGGCGACACGCCAATCCCGGTGATGTCGTTCATGGGCAATGCGCAGATGCACCCGCGCCAGGTCAGCTGCTGGATTACCCACACCAATGCGCGCACCCACGAGATCATCGCCTCGAACCTCGACCGTTCGCCGATGTACTCCGGGGTGATCGAAGGCGTGGGCCCGCGCTATTGCCCGTCGATCGAAGACAAGATCCATCGCTTCGCCGACAAGGAAAGCCATCAGGTGTTCATCGAGCCGGAAGGCCTGACCACCCATGAGCTGTACCCCAACGGTATTTCCACTTCGCTGCCGTTCGACGTGCAGCTGGAGCTGGTCCGCTCGATCCGCGGGATGGAAAATGCCCACATCGTGCGCCCGGGCTACGCCATCGAGTACGACTACTTCGACCCGCGTGACCTCAAGTACAGCCTGGAGACCAAAGTCATCGGCGGCCTGTACTTCGCTGGCCAGATCAACGGCACTACCGGTTACGAAGAAGCCGGCGCCCAGGGCCTGCTGGCCGGGACCAACGCCGCGCTGCGCGCGCAGGGCCGTGAAAGCTGGTGCCCACGGCGCGACGAGGCCTACATCGGCGTACTGGTCGACGACCTGATTACCCTGGGTACCCAGGAGCCCTACCGCATGTTCACTTCGCGTGCCGAGTACCGGCTGATCCTGCGCGAAGACAATGCCGACCTGCGCCTGACCGAAAAAGGCCGTGAACTGGGCCTGATCGACGACGCGCGCTGGGCCGCGTTCTGTGCCAAGCGCGACGGCATCGAGCGTGAGGAACAGCGCTTGAAGTCGACCTGGGTACGCCCGAATACCCCGCAAGGCCAGGCCGTTGTGGATAAGTTCGGTACCCCGCTGAGCCACGAGTACAGCCTGCTGAACCTGCTCGCCCGTCCGGAAATCGACTATGCCGGGCTGATTGAAGCGACCGGCGGTGATGTCATCGACCCACAGGTGGCCGAACAGGTCGAGATCAAGACCAAGTACGCCGGTTACATCGACCGCCAGCAGGATGAAATCGCCCGCCTGCGTGCCAGCGAAGACACCCGCTTGCCTGTGGATATCGACTACACCACGATTTCCGGCCTGTCCAAGGAAATCCAGAGCAAGCTGGGGCAGACCCGCCCGGAAACCCTGGGCCAGGCTTCACGCATCCCCGGCGTCACGCCAGCGGCGATTTCCCTGTTGCTGATTCATCTGAAAAAACGCGGCGCTGGCCGCGAATTGGAGCAAAGCGCTTGAGTTCCCTGGTCACCCCGCAGCACGCAGAAGAGTTGTCCACAGGCGCGCGCCAGCTCGGCATCGAGTTGACCGCGCAGCAGCACGAATCGCTGCTGGGCTACCTGGCCCTGTTGATCAAGTGGAACAAAGCCTACAACCTCACCGCCGTGCGTGACCCGGACGAGATGGTGTCGCGCCACCTGCTCGACAGCCTCAGTGTCATGACGTTTATCCACAACGACCGCGAAAGCTGGCTGGATGTTGGCAGTGGCGGTGGCATGCCGGGTATTCCCTTGGCTATCCTGCATCCGCACAAGCAGGTGACGGTGCTGGATGCCAATGGCAAGAAGACGCGTTTTCTGACCCAGGTGAAAATGGAGCTGAAACTGGACAACCTCACGGTTATCCACAGCCGGGTCGAGGCCTTCCAGCCCGCGCAGCCGTTCAGCGGCATCATCTCCCGCGCCTTCAGCAGCATGGAGAACTTCACCAACTGGACCCGCCACTTGGGCGACACCGGGACGCAATGGCTTGCAATGAAGGGGCTGCATCCTGCCGATGAACTGGTAGCATTGCCCGCAGACTTCACAGTGGAAAGCGAACAGGCCCTGACCGTTCCAGGTTGCCAGGGCCAGCGCCATCTGCTGATACTGCGCCGCAAGGCATGACTGGGAACACACGCACCAATGGCTAAGGTATTCGCAATCGCGAACCAGAAAGGTGGAGTGGGCAAGACCACCACCTGTATCAATCTTGCAGCATCGCTGGCCGCGACCAAGCGTCGTGTGCTGCTGATCGACCTCGATCCGCAGGGCAACGCCACCATGGGCAGCGGTGTGGACAAACACGAACTCGAGCATTCGGTCTATGACCTGCTGATCGGCGAATGCGACCTAGCCCAGGCCATGCACTACTCCGAGCACGGCGGCTTCCAACTGCTGCCGGCCAACCGCGACCTGACCGCCGCGGAAGTGGTGCTGCTGGAAATGCAGGTCAAGGAGAGCCGCCTGCGCAATGCCCTGGCGCCGATCCGCGAGAACTACGACTACATCCTGATCGACTGCCCGCCGTCGTTGTCCATGCTGACGCTGAACGCCCTGGTCGCTTCCGATGGCGTGATCATCCCGATGCAGTGCGAGTACTACGCACTGGAAGGTCTCAGCGACCTTGTGGATAACATCAAGCGCATCGCCGCCCGTCTGAATCCGCAGCTGAAGATCGAAGGCCTGCTGCGAACCATGTTCGACCCGCGCCTGAGCCTGAACAACGATGTTTCGGCGCAGCTCAAGGAACACTTCGGCGAGCAGCTGTACGACACGGTCATTCCGCGCAACATCCGCCTGGCGGAGGCACCGAGCTTCGGCATGCCCGCGCTGGCCTACGACAAGCAATCGCGTGGCGCACTCGCCTACCTGGCCCTGGCCGGGGAACTGGTTCGCCGTCAACGCCGTCAATCACGCACTGCACAAACAACTTAAGGAATCCGTATGGCCGTTAAGAAACGGGGTCTCGGACGTGGGTTGGATGCACTGCTCAGTGGTCCTTCCGTCAGCGCGCTCGAAGAGCAGGCTGTGAAGATCGACCAGAAAGAACTGCAACACCTGCCGGTTGAGCTGATCCAGCGTGGCAAGTACCAGCCGCGTCGCGACATGGATCCGGAGGCGCTGGAAGAACTCGCGCACTCGATTCGCAGCCATGGCGTGATGCAGCCGATCGTGGTCCGCCCGATCGACGGCAACCGCTTCGAGATCATCGCCGGTGAGCGCCGCTGGCGTGCCACCCAGCAGGCCGGCCTCGACACCATCCCGGCGATGGTCCGTGAAGTGCCGGACGAAGCTGCCATCGCCATGGCGCTGATCGAGAACATCCAGCGCGAGGACCTCAATCCTTTGGAAGAGGCCCTGGCCCTGCAGCGCCTGCAGCAGGAGTTCGAACTGACTCAGCAACAGGTGGCGGATGCCGTGGGCAAGTCGCGGGTCACCGTGGCCAACTTGCTGCGCTTGATTTCGCTGCCTGAAGCGATCAAGACCATGCTCGCTCACGGCGACCTGGAAATGGGCCATGCACGTGCATTGCTCGGTCTTGAAGAAGATCGGCAGGAAGAAGGGGCGCGACATGTTGTCGCACGTGGCCTCACCGTGCGCCAAACCGAGGCACTGGTGCGCCAGTGGCTCAACGGCAAGCCTGATCCGGTCGAACCGAGCAAACCTGATCCGGACATCGAGCGCCTTGAACAGCGGCTTGCAGAGCGCCTGGGCTCGCCCGTGCAGATACGCCATGGCAACAAGGGAAAAGGCCAGTTGGTTATTCGTTATAACTCGCTCGACGAGTTGCAGGGCGTCCTTGCTCACATCCGCTGAAACAATTCCCGTTGTAGCGCGCAGTCGGAAATCACTACCCAAGAGTTGAATAGGGGTTAATCCACCCCTATACTCTGCGCGCATTTTGTCGGCACAAATTATGCCAAGTCATAACTGACTTGTTGGTCGACTTCCGAGGAGCAGTTGTGATGGAAATCCGCACGCCAAACCGCCTGCCTTTCCATCGCTGGGCGGTTTTTCCGGTACTGCTGGCTCAATTCGTCGTACTACTGCTGGCAACCTTGGTGTTGTGGCAGTGGAAAGGGGCGGTCAGTGGATATTCAGGCCTTTGCGGAGGTTTGATTGCCTGGCTGCCCAATGTGTATTTCGCCTGGAAGGCTTTTCGCTTCAGCGGGGCCCGAGCGGCACAGGCCATCGTCAAGTCGTTTTACGCAGGCGAGGCAGGCAAGATGATTTTGACGGCAGTGCTATTTGCACTGACCTTCGCAGGAGTGAAGCCACTGGCGCCGTTAGCAGTATTCGGCGTCTTCGTGTTGACCCTTTTGGTCAGCTGGTTCGCGCCCCTGCTGATGAATAAAAGACTTTCGAGACCTTAGGGCGTTTGAGGCAACCATGGCAGCAGAAACCGCTTCGGGCTATATCCAGCACCACTTGCAGAACCTGACCTACGGTCAACTACCAGACGGCAGCTGGGGCTTTGCCCATTCGGCTGCAGAAGCCAAGGCAATGGGCTTCTGGGCGTTCCACGTGGACACCCTCGGTTGGTCCGTAGCGCTGGGTCTGATCTTCCTGTTCATTTTCCGCATGGCGGCCAAGAAGGCGACCTCCGGTCAGCCTGGCGCTCTGCAGAACTTCGTGGAAGTCATGGTGGACTTCGTCCACGGCAGCGTGAAGGACTCCTTCCACGGCCGTAGCCCGGTAATTGCACCGCTGGCGCTGACCATCTTCGTCTGGGTATTCATGATGAACGCCATCGACCTGATTCCGGTCGACTGGATTCCTCAGCTGGCGATGCTGATCTCCGGTGATCCGCACATTCCGTTCCGCGCCGTGTCGACCACCGACCCGAACGCGACCCTGGCCATGGCCTTCTGCGTGTTCGCCCTGATCATCTTCTACAGCATCAAGGTCAAGGGCCTGGGCGGCTTCATCGGTGAGCTGACCCTGCACCCGTTCGGCAGCAAGAACATCTTCCTGCAGATCCTGCTGATTCCGGTCAACTTCCTGCTGGAATTCGTCACCCTGATCGCCAAGCCGATCTCGCTGGCACTGCGTCTGTTCGGCAACATGTACGCCGGCGAGCTGGTGTTCATCCTGATCGCGGTGATGTTCGGCGCCGGCATCCTCTGGCTGAGCGGCCTGGGTGTGGTGCTGCAGTGGGCGTGGGCTGTGTTCCACATCCTGATCATCACCCTGCAAGCTTTCATCTTCATGATGCTTACCATCGTCTACCTGTCGATGGCTCACGAAGATAACCATTAAGACCGCCTGGCGTGTCTGATAGCCTTCCCCGCTCGTTTGGGGGGAGGGCTTAAAAAGTCCGCAAGGGCAGCTGTACCAAACGATTTGTTTTACCGCTTCAAACTAAAAACCTAACCAATACGACGTAAAAGTCGGGAGGAAAGATGGAAACTGTAGTTGGTCTGACCGCTATCGCTGTTGCTCTGCTGATCGGCCTGGGTGCTCTGGGTACCGCCATTGGTTTCGGCCTGCTGGGCGGCAAGTTCCTGGAAGGCGCTGCTCGTCAGCCTGAAATGGTTCCGATGCTGCAGGTCAAAATGTTCATCGTTGCCGGTCTGCTCGACGCCGTAACCATGATCGGTGTTGGTATCGCTCTGTTCTTCACCTTCGCGAATCCGTTCGTTGGTCAGATCGCCGGCTAATCACTCGTATTCACGAGTTGATGGCTGTATGAATTAAGACCGAGCGAGGTGTTGGCGTGAACATTAATGCAACCCTGATTGGCCAATCCGTTGCTTTTCTGATTTTTGTACTCTTCTGCATGAAGTATGTATGGCCTCCGGTCATCACTGCTCTGCACGAGCGCCAAAAGAAGATTGCTGACGGCTTGGACGCTGCCAACCGCGCAGCTCGCGACCTGGAGCTGGCCCAAGAGAAAGTGGGTCAGCAACTGCGTGAAGCTAAAGCACAGGCAGCCGAAATCATTGAGCAAAGCAAGAAACGCGCTGCTCAGCTTGTCGAGGAAGCCCGTGATCAGGCCCGCGTCGAAGCTGACCGTGTGAAGGCTCAGGCTCTGGCCGAGATCGAACAGGAACTGAACAGCGCTAAAGACGCCCTGCGTGCCCAAGTGGGTGCTCTGGCCGTTGGCGGTGCTGAAAAGATCCTTGGCGCCACAATCGATCAAAACGCGCATGCGGAGCTGGTTAACAAACTGGCCGCTGAAATTTAAGCGAGGGCGATCATGGCAGAACTGACCACGTTGGCCCGACCTTACGCTAAGGCTGCCTTTGAGCATGCCCAGGCCCATCAGCAACTGGCCAATTGGTCAGCCATGCTCGGCCTGGCTGCTGCGGTGTCGCAAGACGACACCATGCAGCGCCTGCTCAAGGCCCCGCGACTGACGAGCGCAGAAAAGGCCGCCACGTTCATTGACGTGTGCGGTGACAAGTTCAATGCACAGGCACAGAATTTCATTCATGTTGCCGCGGAAAACGACCGTCTCCTGCTTCTGCCGGAGATTGCCGCTCTGTTCGACCTGTACAAGGCCGAGCAAGAGAAATCCGTGGACGTGGAAGTCACCAGTGCCTTCGCGTTGAACCAAGAACAGCAAGACAAACTCGCCAAGGTTCTCAGTGCACGGTTAGGCCAGGAAGTGCGCCTGCACGCGTCGGAGGATGCCAGCCTGATTGGCGGCGTCGTCATCCGCGCTGGTGACCTGGTAATCGATGGCTCTGTTCGCGGCAAAATCGCGAAACTGGCCGAAGCATTGAAATCTTGAGTTTGAAGGGGCAGCAGAGCAATGCAGCAACTCAATCCTTCCGAAATTAGTGAAATCATCAAGGGCCGCATCGACAACCTCGATGTGAGCTCCCAAGCCCGTAACGAAGGTACCGTCGTTTCGGTTTCCGACGGTATCGTGCGGATCCACGGTCTGGCCGACGTAATGTACGGCGAAATGATCGAGTTCCCGGGCGGCGTCTACGGCATGGCACTGAACCTGGAGCAAGACTCCGTAGGTGCAGTGATCCTGGGTGCCTATGACACCCTCGCCGAAGGCATGAGCGCCAAGTGCACCGGCCGCATCCTGGAAGTTCCGGTTGGTAAGGAACTGCTGGGTCGCGTCGTCGACGCACTGGGCAACCCGATCGACGGCAAAGGTCCCCTGGGCAACACCCAGACCGACGCGGTCGAGAAAGTAGCTCCAGGCGTGATCTGGCGTAAGTCGGTAGACCAGCCTGTACAGACTGGCTACAAGTCCGTTGACGCCATGATCCCTGTCGGCCGTGGCCAGCGTGAGCTGATCATCGGTGACCGTCAGATCGGCAAGACCGCCATGGCCATCGACGCCATCATCAACCAGAAAGACTCCGGTATTTTCTGTGTGTATGTTGCTGTCGGCCAGAAGCGTTCCACCGTTGCCAACATCGTTCGCAAGCTGGAAGAAAACGGCGCCCTGGCCAACACCATCGTGGTTGTTGCCAGTGCTTCGGAATCCGCCGCACTGCAATTCCTGGCGCCATACGCCGGTTGCACCATGGGCGAGTTCTTCCGTGACCGCGGTGAAGACGCGCTGATCGTTTACGATGACCTGTCCAAGCAGGCCGTTGCCTACCGTCAGATCTCCCTGCTGCTGCGCCGTCCACCAGGACGTGAAGCGTACCCAGGCGACGTGTTCTATCTCCACTCCCGTCTGCTGGAGCGTGCATCGCGCGTTTCGGAAGAGTACGTCGAGAAGTTCACCAACGGCGCAGTGACTGGCAAAACCGGTTCCCTGACCGCTCTGCCGATCATCGAAACCCAGGCTGGCGACGTTTCCGCGTTCGTTCCGACCAACGTGATTTCCATCACCGACGGTCAGATCTTCCTGGAATCGGCCATGTTCAACTCGGGCATCCGCCCTGCAGTGAACGCCGGTGTTTCGGTATCCCGCGTAGGTGGTGCCGCTCAGACCAAGATCATCAAGAAGCTGTCCGGTGGTATTCGTACCGCGCTGGCTCAGTACCGTGAACTGGCTGCATTCGCCCAGTTCGCTTCCGATCTGGACGAAGCGACCCGCAAGCAGCTGGAGCATGGTCAGCGCGTAACCGAGCTGATGAAGCAGAAGCAGTACGCGCCAATGTCCATCGCGGACATGGCCCTGTCGCTGTACGCCGCTGAGCGTGGTTTCCTGACTGACGTAGAAGTCTCCAAGATCGGCAGCTTCGAGCAAGCACTGATCGCCTTCTTCAACCGTGATTACGCCGAACTGTTGGCGAAGATCAACGTGAAGGGTGACTTCAACGACGAAATCGACGCAGGCCTGAAAGCCGGTATCGAGAAGTTCAAGGCCACCCAGACCTGGTAAGCCGCAGCGGGGGCTCAGGCCCCCGCTTGCTAACCTGATAGGTGATACATGGCAGGCGCAAAAGAGATTCGCAGTAAGATTGCGAGCATCAAAAGCACGCAAAAAATTACCAGCGCCATGGAGAAAGTGGCGGTCAGCAAGATGCGCAGAGCTCAAATGCGCATGGCTGCTAGCCGTCCTTACGCGGAGCGTATCCGCCAGGTGATCGGTCATCTGGCCAACGCCAACCCGGAATATCGCCACCCGTTTATGATCGAGCGCCCTGTAAAGCGTACCGGTTATATCGTGGTGAGCAGTGACCGTGGTCTGTGCGGTGGCTTGAACACCAACCTGTTCAAGGCCCTGGTCAAGGACATGAACGTCAACCGCGAACAGGGCGTCGAAATCGACCTGTGCGTGATCGGCAGCAAGGGTGCGACTTTCTTCCGCATCTTTGGCGGCAACGTCGTAGCCGCGATCAGCCAACTGGGCGAAGAGCCATCGATCAATGATCTGATCGGCTCCGTCAAAGTGATGCTGGACGCCTACCTGGACGGCCGTATCGATCGCCTCTCCGTGGTGTCGAACAAGTTCATCAATACCATGACCCAACAACCGACGGTCGAGCAATTGGTACCGTTGGTGGCAACCCCGGATCAGGATCTCAAGCATCACTGGGATTACCTGTACGAACCCGACGCAAAAGAGCTGCTGGACGGCTTGATGGTGCGTTACGTGGAGTCGCAGGTGTACCAGGCGGTGGTCGAGAACAACGCTGCTGAACAAGCGGCCCGGATGATCGCCATGAAGAACGCCACAGACAACGCCGGTGATTTGATCAAAGAGCTTCAGTTGATCTACAACAAGGCGCGTCAGGCTGCGATCACCCAGGAGATCTCGGAAATCGTCGGCGGCGCTGCCGCGGTTTAACGGTTCACATATTCAGAGGATCCAGCTATGAGTAGCGGACGTATCGTTCAAATCATCGGCGCCGTCATCGACGTGGAATTCCCACGTGACGTCGTGCCGAGTGTATACAACGCGCTGAAAGTACAAGGCGCGGAAACCACCCTCGAAGTTCAGCAGCAGCTGGGCGACGGCGTGGTTCGTACCATTGCGATGGGCTCCACCGAAGGCCTCAAGCGCGGTCTGGATGTCGTCGACACCGGCGCTGCCATTTCCGTTCCTGTTGGTAAGGCCACTCTCGGCCGTATCATGGACGTTCTGGGCAACCCAATCGACGAAGCCGGCCCGATCGGCGAAGAAGAGCGTCGCGGTATCCACCAGCCAGCGCCTTCGTTCGCTGACCAGGCAGGCGGCAACGACCTGCTGGAAACCGGCATCAAGGTTATCGACCTGGTTTGCCCGTTCGCCAAGGGTGGTAAAGTTGGTCTGTTCGGTGGTGCCGGTGTCGGCAAGACCGTAAACATGATGGAACTGATCCGTAACATCGCCATGGAACACAGCGGTTACTCCGTGTTCGCTGGTGTGGGTGAGCGTACTCGTGAGGGTAACGACTTCTACCACGAGATGAAGGACTCCAACGTTCTCGACAAAGTAGCGCTGGTCTACGGTCAGATGAACGAGCCACCAGGAAACCGTCTGCGCGTAGCGCTGACCGGCCTGACCATGGCCGAGAAGTTCCGTGACGAAGGTAACGACGTTCTGCTGTTCGTCGACAACATCTATCGTTACACCCTGGCCGGTACCGAAGTATCCGCACTGCTGGGCCGTATGCCTTCGGCAGTAGGTTACCAGCCGACCCTGGCTGAAGAGATGGGCGTTCTGCAAGAGCGCATCACCTCCACCAAGGAAGGTTCGATCACCTCCGTCCAGGCCGTATACGTACCTGCGGACGACCTGACCGACCCGTCGCCAGCGACCACCTTCGCCCACTTGGACGCCACCGTCGTTCTGTCCCGTGACATCGCCTCCCTGGGTATCTACCCAGCGGTCGACCCACTGGACTCGACTTCGCGTCAGCTGGACCCGAACGTGATCGGCAACGAACACTACGACACCGCTCGTGGCGTTCAGTATGTTCTGCAGCGCTACAAAGAGCTGAAGGACATCATCGCGATCCTGGGTATGGACGAACTGTCCGAAAGCGACAAGCAACTGGTTGCCCGCGCTCGTAAGATCCAGCGCTTCCTGTCGCAGCCGTTCTTCGTGGCCGAAGTCTTCACCGGTTCGCCAGGCAAGTACGTGTCTCTGAAAGACACCATCGCTGGCTTCAGCGGCATCCTCAAAGGTGACTACGACCACCTGCCAGAACAAGCGTTCTACATGGTCGGCAGCATCGACGAAGCGATCGAGAAAGCCAAGAAACTGTAATTCCTGCGCCCCGCAAGGGGCGCTATCAGGTTGAGGCAAGCAGATGGCTATGACAGTCCATTGCGATATCGTCAGCGCGGAAGGAGAGATCTTCTCCGGCCTGGTCGAGATGGTGGTTGCGCACGGTAACCTGGGTGATCTTGGTATCGCTCCAGGCCACGCGCCGCTGATCACCAATCTGAAGCCAGGTCCGATCACGCTGACCAAGCAGGGTGGCGCCCAAGAGGTGTTCTACATCTCTGGTGGTTTCCTCGAGGTTCAGCCGAACATGGTCAAGGTGCTTGCCGATACCGTGCAACGTGCTGGAGACCTGGATGAAGCTCAGGCTCAGGAAGCCCTCAAGGCTGCCGAGAACGCCCTGAATCTGAAAGGCGCGGACTTCGACTACGGCGCCGCCGCCGCACGTCTGGCCGAGGCTGCAGCTCAGCTGCGCACCGTCCAGCAAATGCGCCGGGGCAAGTAATCGGCCGACGGCTGATCACTTCCGTAGCGATTGAGTAAAAGGGTAGCCTCGGCTACCCTTTTTCTTTTTCCGATTTTCCCTCCCGGTCATTTCACTGACCACCCAGGATTGGTAGCCAGTCAATGTCACTCGATATCGTTATTCTCGCCGCCGGCCAAGGTACCCGCATGCGCTCGGCGCTGCCCAAGGTGCTCCACCCGGTAGCTGGCAACTCCATGCTTGGCCATGTTATCCACAGCGCACGTCAGCTTCAGCCTCAAGGTATCCACGTGGTCATTGGCCACGGTGCCGAGTTGGTACGTGAGCGCCTGGCCGCCGACGACCTCAACTTCGTCATGCAGGACAAGCAGCTGGGCACAGGCCATGCCGTTGCCCAGGCGCTGCCGGCCATTACCGCCGACACAGTGCTGGTGCTTTACGGCGATGTTCCGCTGATCGAGGTGGAAACCTTGCAACGCCTGCTGGCGAAGGTCAGTGACACCCAGCTGGGTCTGCTCACCGTCACGCTGCAGGATCCGACCGGCTACGGCCGCATTGTGCGTGATGGCGCCGGGCAGGTAACGGCGATCGTCGAGCACAAGGACGCCAGCGAAGCGCAGAAGGCTATCAAGGAAGGCAACACCGGCATCCTCGCCCTGCCTGCCGCGCGCCTGGCCGACTGGATGGGCCGCTTGTCGAACAACAATGCCCAAGGCGAGTACTACCTCACCGACGTCATCGCCATGGCTGTCGCCGATGGCCTGGTGGTTGCTACCGAACAGCCGCACGACCCGATGGAAGTGCAGGGCGCCAA
Organism: Pseudomonas sp. GM84; assembly: GCF_000282535.1. GTDB lineage: Bacteria > Pseudomonadota > Gammaproteobacteria > Pseudomonadales > Pseudomonadaceae > Aquipseudomonas. Next base: position 28,982 of record NZ_AKJC01000089.1, read on the forward strand.
CGACCGCCGCCAGCTGTCCGAACTCGAGCGCCACTACCAACTGCGTGAAGGCCGCCGCCTGATGGCCCAGGGTGTCACGTTGCGGGACCCTGCGCGCTTCGACGTGCGTGGTGAAGTCACCGTGGGTCGCGATGTGCTGATCGATATCAACGTGATCCTCGAAGGCAAGGTGGTGATCGAGGACGACGTACAGATCGGCCCCAACTGCGTGATCAAGGACAGCACCCTGCGCAAAGGCGTGGTGGTCAAGGCCAACAGCCATATCGAAGGCGCGGTGATGGGGGAAGGCAGCGATGCCGGTCCGTTCGCTCGCTTGCGCCCGGGCAGCGTGCTCGATGCCAAGGCCCATGTGGGCAACTTCGTCGAACTGAAGAACGCGCACTTGGGCGAAGGGGCCAAGGCTGGCCATCTCACCTACCTGGGCGATGCAGAAGTCGGCGCACGTACCAACATCGGTGCTGGCACCATCACCTGCAACTACGACGGGGCCAACAAGTTCAAGACCGTTATGGGTGAAGACGTGTTCATCGGTTCCAACAACTCGTTGGTGGCGCCTGTGGATATCAAGGATGGTGCGACGACGGCGGCCGGGTCGACTATTACCCAGACCGTTGAAGCGGGTGACCTGGCGGTGGCGCGTGCGCGCCAGCGCAATATCTCGGGGTGGAAACGCCCGGAGAAAATCAAGAAGAGCTGAGTTATACACAGCTGATTCGATTAGAGAGAAGCCGACCTATGAATATAGGTCGGCTTTTTTATTGCTTGCGCGGGCCCTATCGCCGGCAAGCCGGCTCCCACAGAAATTCCCTGAGGCTTCCAGACCTGTGCAGATCCATGTGGGAGCCGGCTTGCCGGCGATAGGGCCAGAGCAGGCAAACATTATCCACAGGTCATCGCCAGCTTGACGAAACCTTCATCTTAGGTTTTGATTGCAACCATTATCTTTCGAATCGAAACTTAAGCGCCAATGTCGAAACGAAACACCCCCCAACGCCGCCACAACATCCTGGCCATGCTCAGCGAGCAGGGTGAGGTCAGTGTGGATGCGCTTGCCAAGCGATTCGAAACATCGGAAGTGACGATCCGCAAGGATCTGGCTGCACTCGAAGCCAATGGCCTGTTGCTGCGTCGTTATGGCGGCGCGGTACCCGTGCCGCAGGAAATGCTCGGTGAGTCCGCCCAGCCCGTGTCTGCCTACAAGAAGGCCATTGCCCGTGCTGCCGTCGGGCGCATCCGCGAGCACGCACGCATCATCATCGACAGCGGCAGCACCACGGCCGCCATGATTCCGGAACTGGGCCGCCAGCCGGGCCTGGTGGTGATGACCAATTCACTGAACGTGGCGCGCGCCATCAGCGAACTCGAACACGAGCCCGTGCTGCTGATGACCGGCGGCACCTGGGATCCTCACTCCGAGTCGTTCCAGGGCCAGGTCGCGGAGCAGGTACTACGCTCTTACGATTTCGACCAGCTGTTCATTGGTGCCGATGGCATCGACCTTACCCGCGGCACGACCACCTTCAATGAACTGCTCGGCCTGAGCCGGGTGATGGCCGAAGTGGCCCGTGAAGTGATCGTGATGGTCGAGTCCGACAAGGTCGGGCGCAAGATCCCCAACCTCGAGCTGCCCTGGGGCAGCGTGCACACCCTCATTACAGACGAACGCCTGCCCGCAGAGGCACGCGAACATATTCAAGCCCGCGGCATCAACCTGATCTGTGCCGCGATCAGCCAGGAGCAATAATCATGTGTGGAATCGTTGGTGCCGTAGCCGAACGCAATATCACCGCAATCCTCATCGAAGGCCTCAAGCGTCTTGAGTACCGTGGCTATGACAGCGCCGGCCTGGCGGTCTACACCCAGCAGGGCGAACTGCAGCGCCTGCGCCGCATCGGCAAGGTCGCCGAGCTGGAAGCTGCCAATGCCGCCGAGCCGCTGGTTGGCCAACTGGGTATTGCCCACACTCGCTGGGCCACCCATGGCGCGCCGACCGAAGGCAATGCCCACCCGCACTTCTCGGGCAACGAAGTGGCGGTGGTGCACAACGGCATCATCGAAAACCACGAAGAGCTGCGTGAAGAGCTCAAAGGCCTGGGTTATGTGTTCGCCTCGCAGACCGACACCGAGGTTATCGTCCACCTCATCCACCACACCCTGAAGACCATCCCGGACCTGGCCGACGCCCTCAAGGCCGCGATCAAGCGCCTGCATGGCGCCTATGGCCTGGCGCTGGTCAGCGTCAAACAGCCTGATCGCCTGGTGGCCGCGCGCAGTGGCAGCCCGCTGGTAATCGGCCTGGGCCTTGGCGAGAACTTCCTGGCGTCCGACCAATTGGCCCTGCGTCAGGTCACCGACCGCTTCATGTACCTGGAAGAGGGCGATATCGCCGAGATCCGCCGCGACCATGTGAAGATCTGGGACCAGGCCGGCAATGCCGTGCAGCGTGAAACCGTGCAGTACCACGAAGGTGCCGAAGCGGCCGACAAGGGTACCTACCGCCACTTCATGCTCAAGGAAATCCACGAGCAGCCGACCGTGGTCCAGCGCACCCTGGAAGGCCGCCTGGGCAAGGACCACGTGATGGTCCAGGCTTTCGGCCCACAAGCCGCCGAGCTGTTCGCCAAAGTGCGCAATGTGCAGATCGTCGCTTGTGGTACCAGCTACCATGCCGGCATGGTCGCCCGCTATTGGCTGGAGAGCCTGGCGGGTATTCCTTGCCAGGTCGAAGTGGCCAGCGAATTCCGCTACCGCAAGGTCGTGGTGCAGCCAGACACCCTGTTCGTGTCGATCTCTCAGTCGGGCGAAACCGCCGACACCCTGGCTGCCCTGCGCAACGCCAAGGAGCTTGGCTTCCTGGGCAGCCTGGCGATCTGCAACGTTGGCATCAGCTCGCTGGTGCGTGAATCCGACCTGACCCTGCTGACCCTGGCCGGCCCGGAAATCGGCGTGGCCTCGACCAAGGCGTTCACCACCCAGCTGGTATCGCTGATGCTGCTGACGCTGGCCCTGGGCCAGGTGCGCGGTACCCTGGAAGCCGGCGTCGAAGCCGAACTGGTCGAAGAGCTGCGTCGTCTGCCAGCTCGCCTGGGCGAAGCGCTGGCCATGGACGCTACCGTCGAGAAGATCGCCGAGCTGTTTGCCGACAAGCACCACACCCTGTTCCTCGGCCGTGGCGCCCAGTATCCGGTGGCCATGGAAGGTGCACTCAAGCTCAAGGAGATTTCCTACATCCACGCTGAAGCCTACCCGGCAGGTGAGCTGAAGCATGGCCCGCTGGCGTTGGTGGATAACGACATGCCAGTAGTGACCGTTGCACCGAACAACGAGTTGCTGGAGAAGCTCAAGTCGAACCTGCAGGAAGTTCGCGCACGCGGCGGCGAGCTGGTGGTGTTCGCTGACGAGCAGGCCGGCATGAGCAATGGCGAGGGTACCCACGTGGTCAAGGTGCCGCACATCTCCGACGCCCTGGCTCCGATCCTGTACACCATTCCGCTGCAGCTGCTGTCGTACTACGTTGCCGTGCTCAAAGGTACCGACGTCGACCAGCCTCGTAACCTGGCGAAATCGGTGACTGTGGAGTAAGACTGGGCAGTTTCTGAAGGCCGTTGTTTTTAGACCATTAATACGGCATCAGGACAGTAATAACGGTCACAGGGGTGGTTATCCTCCCCTGTGACCGGATCGCTCCACCACCTTCCTTGCTCACCTTCCGGTGACTGCGTCGTAGCTTGCCGCTCATGCAGCTGCGAATCCAACCCTCACGAATCCATGAGTTCGTACATTGAGCGCATCCGCTACTCAAGTTGGATGATCCCGGCAGAGTATGGTCATGGCTGACCGCTCGCCTTCCACTGAGTCTCATAACACTCGCCCTCTCGTCTGGCCCTTTTCAGCTTCGGTCACTTCAAGCCGAACGAGGCGTCATGACGCTCTCACAGACCGCGTTGGCGTCCCGAATGGTAGCCATTTGCCATATGTTCGTGTAAATTCCGGCGCGCGGCATATGGCAATTTGCCAGCGTCAGGAATCCAGCGGAAATAGACCATCACTAAAAAAGAGTAATGGTTTAGCGGGCCTGACTTTGAAAAAGCAAACACAATACAAGGAGTTCCGTAATGAGTAATAACCTGAACCAGGCGCCGCAGGACAAGACTGCACTGTATGTTTACTTCCTGTATCTGGCAGGTCTCTTCATCCCTTTCACCGGGCTGATTGGTCTGATCATGGCGTATGTCAATAAAGGAAAAGATACCCTCACAGACTCTTACTATCAGCATCAGATCAGCACGTTCTGGTGGGGACTGCTCTGGCTGGTAATAGGTTCTGTCACGGCAGTATTCATTATTGGCTACTTCATCATTCTGGCGTGGGCCATCTGGATGATTATTCGCTGCGTCAAAGGTATCAAGGCATTCAACAGCGGCATTGCTGTGTAAATAGTTGTCTCTTGAGTAATGCAAAACCTCTGGGCAAATTCAAATAGCCCTTCAGCTAGACGGAACTAAGAATGCTTCGTAAAAAATCACTGACTTTGGCCATCACGTTCGCGCTGTCCACGTCCCTGCTCTCTGGCTGTGGCGAAGAGCCTGAAAATTTTGCAGACAAGGATGGGAAATCCATAGCTCAGCGCATGCAGGAAGAGTCCGAGCTTAAGCACAAGCAGCTTGAAGAAGAGGCCCAGAGAAAGCGAGAAGAGGCTTTCAAAGCTTCCATTGCCATGCACGAAGCCAACAGCACCGTGCTGCCTGATTTGCCGGTGGCGGATGATTCAGCTTATTTGGACATCCATAAGCCGTGGATGCCGGGTAACCTTTACATCGCATTCAATGGCTTCAATGAATCAGACGAAACACTGATTGACGTATTACAAGTGTATACTCAGTACGACGGTTATCCCAAGGGTATCGCCGAACTGTCCAAGAAATACATGTTTGAAAAAGACGGCTTTGCCAAGATTGATCTTGCCAGGAACTTCAAGGAATTGATGGTTTCCGAGAGCAGTAAAATTAACGGTGTTCGCTACGTCAAGTTTGTAGTCAAACCAAAATTTGCTGAAATTGCGACTTACGACTTCAACCGCAAAGGCTTTAACCTGAGCCCGGACTTGTTCACCGACAAGCGTGATTTGACCGAGTCTGACAAGAAGGGCATGAACGTCGGCTCCAGTTTCCCGCCGGCACGCTCCTATTTCAATGGTGAGCCGATCAACTTGCACTATGGCTTTACCGAAGCCACTGCACTGCAATTTGTTCCGGTCGAAGATCAAGCGATCGCCCGCAAAATCGAAGCGGTTCGCACCGAGACCAGCGTTGTCATTTATGGCTACCTGAAAAGCGTCGAGCATGCCGAGCGTGCTAAAGATAACGACCGCTATCTCAACATCAAGCCCCAGCGTGCTGACTTCGTTTCCCCCGCTGGCGAGGTGCTGTACAGCGTGACGCTATGATTGCTTGAATCGGAACTAACGATCTTTCCGAAAAGCATTGCTCCTCCCGCAAACAACAAGGGCGCCCTACGGCGCCCTTGTTGTTCAACCTGTTGCTCCTGCGACAGGCGCCAGCCGCGTCTCCCATCCTGTTCTGACCCTCAGCGACCCTAGGTCGATCATGAGAAATTCTATAGTTGTGTGCAAAAAAAATGAGTTTGTCTCATGAGTACTGAATCCTGACAATTCCCTCATCGAATTCTTCGTTAGGGACAGAACATCATGGCACTGGCACACAACCTCGGCTTTCCGCGCATCGGCCGTGACCGCGAGCTGAAAAAAGCCCAGGAAGCATTCTGGAAGGGCGAGCTGAGCGAAGCCGGTTTGCGCGCTGTTGGTCGTGAGCTGCGTGCCGCCCACTGGCAGGCGCAGAAGGACGCTGGCATCGAGTTGCTGCCCGTCGGTGATTTCGCCTGGTACGACCAGGTGCTGACCCACTCGCTGACCTTCGGTGTGATTCCACAGCGTTTCCGTGGCCACGAAGGTGCGAAGCCCACGCTGCAAACCCTGTTCAGCATGGGCCGTGGCGCTGTGGATAACTGCTGCGGCGGTGCCCACGCCCAGGAAATGACCAAGTGGTTCGACACCAACTATCACTACCTGGTACCTGAGTTCACCGCTGACCAACAGTTCGCCCTGAGCTGGGAGCAACTGTTCGAAGAGGTCGACGAAGCCAAGGCCCTCGGCCATGCCGTCAAGCCGGTGGTGATCGGCCCGCTGACCTACCTGTGGCTCGGCAAGACCAAGGGTGCCGACTTCGACAAGCTGGAACTGGTCGAGCGACTGCTGCCGCTGTACGACGAAATCTTCAACCGCCTGGCTGCCCAAGGCGTGGAGTGGGTACAGATCGACGAGCCGATCCTGGTGCTGGACCTGCCTCAGGAGTGGAAGAACGCCTACGAGCGCGTCTATAACATCCTGCAGCGCGCACCGCTGAAAAAGCTGATCGCCACCTATTTCGGCGGCCTGGAAGAAAACCTGGGTCTGGCTGCGAACCTGCCGGTGGACGGCCTGCACATCGACCTCGTACGTGCCCCCGACCAATACCCGACCATCCTCGACCGTCTGCCAACCTACAAGGTGCTGTCGCTGGGGCTGGTCAACGGCCGCAACGTCTGGGCTACCGACCTGGAGAAAGCCGTTAGCGTGCTGCAAGATGCAGCCGAACGTCTGGGCGATCGCCTGTGGGTTGCGCCGTCCTGCTCGCTGCTGCACAGCCCGGTCGACCTGGCACGTGAAGACCAGCTCGACGCAGAGCTCAAGAGCTGGCTGGCCTTTGCTGTGCAGAAGTGCGAGGAAGTGGCCGTACTGGCCAAGGCCGTCAACCAGCCGGGCGCTGCCGATGTTGTTGCCGCCCTGGAACGTAGCCGCGCCATTCAGGCCAACCGCGCCACTTCGCCGCGGATCCACAAGGCAGCGGTACAAGCGCGTCTGGCGGCTATCAAGCCAGCCGACAGCCAGCGTCAATCGGGCTTCGAGCAGCGCATCGCCAAGCAGCGCGCCGGTCTCGACCTGCCGGCCTACCCAACCACTACCATCGGATCTTTCCCACAGACTTCGGCGATCCGTCTGGCGCGTCAGTCGTTCAAGCTGGGCAAGCTGACCGAGGGCGATTACGTCGAAGCCATGCAGAGCGAAATTCGCCATGCCGTGGAGATCCAGGAGAACCTCGGCCTGGATGTGCTGGTGCACGGTGAAGCCGAGCGTAACGACATGGTCGAGTACTTCGCCGAGCAACTGGATGGCTACGTCTTCACCCGCTTCGGCTGGGTACAGAGCTATGGTTCCCGCTGTGTCAAACCAGCGGTCATCTTCGGTGACCTGAGTCGCCCCAAAGCAATGACCGTGGAGTGGATCAAATACGCCCAGAGCCTCACCGACAAGGTGATGAAGGGCATGCTGACCGGCCCGGTGACCATGCTGATGTGGTCCTTCCCACGCGAAGACGCGAGCCGCGAAGTGCAGGCGCGCCAGCTGGCGCTGGCCATACGCGATGAGGTGGTCGACCTGGAAGCGGCTGGCATCAAGATCGTGCAGATCGACGAAGCCGCATTCCGCGAAGGCCTGCCGCTGCGCAGGAGCGCCTGGGCTCACTACCTGGATTGGGCAACCGAAGCCTTCCGCCTGTGCGCGTCCGGTGTGCGTGACGAAACCCAGATCCACACCCACATGTGCTACAGCGAGTTCAACGACGTGATCGAGTCGATCGCCGCGATGGACGCGGACGTCATCACCATCGAGACCTCGCGTTCGGACATGGAGCTGCTGGAGGCCTTCGAGAAGTTCGACTACCCGAACGAGATCGGCCCAGGCGTCTACGACATCCATTCGCCGCGGGTGCCGACCAGGGACGAGATCATCAAGCTGCTGAGCAAGGCGGCCCAGCGTATCCCTGCCGAGCGCCTGTGGGTCAACCCGGACTGCGGCTTGAAAACGCGCGCCTGGCCGGAGACCGAAGCGGCACTGGTGAACATGGTCGCCGCCGCCCGCGCACTGCGCGCCACGGTTTGATATACCTTGTCGAGATCCAAGCTCATCAAGGTTCACCCATGAAGGCCACCCATCTCACGCTGATCAGCCACGCACCGACCGAAGCGCAGCGGTCAGGGCGATTTCATGCCGATGAGGACGGGGTTCAGCTCACAACCGATCAGCCCTTGGTCCTGCCCAGGGGCTCGATTGGCCTGACCGGCCCCGAGTTGCGCGCCACGCAGACGGCGCAGCTGTTGGGGCTGCGGCCTACCGTGGAACCTGCATTGCGGGACTGCGATTTCGGGCGATGGAAAGGTGTGTCGCTGAAGGCGCTACAGCGCGATGAGGCTGAGCTTTTGCAGGTGTGGATGAACGACCCTCAGTCAGCGCCGCATGGAGGCGAGTCGATTGCCGATGTTTGCCGGCGCGTGGCTGACTGGCTGGAAGGTTTCACGGCACCCGGCCATTGGGTCGCCGTGACGCACCCGATGATCATCCGGGCGGCGATGCTGCATGTGCTGCAATGCCCATTGTCGGCTTTTCATCGCATCGACGTGCAACCCCTGTCGCCGTTGCATCTTGGCCATCACGGCATGTGGCGAGTCAAACTGACGTCCGCTGACTGATCGGCGGGCGCCTTGCCGGTGGCGAAAGCGCTCGAGAGGGTTTCGAGGCCACGGAACAGGCGGATGCCAGCCTGCATGGCATCGGCATCGAGGATGACGATGCGTCCTTGCTTCACCGCATCCATTTGCCGGGTTACCGGGTCGTTGCGCAAGAATTCCAGCTTCTTCTGGTGGTCGTCGGCGGGGAAGCGGCGGCGGTCCATGCGGGCAATGATGATCCAGGTCGGATTGGCCTTGGCCAACGTTTCCCACCCGACCGTTGGCCATTCCTCATTGGACGCGACGACATTGCGCACGCCAAGGGTCTGCAGCATGAAATCAGCCACGCCCTCGCGGCCGGCGACGTAGGGGTCGGTGTCGAGGTCGGCGCTGGAGAACCAGAACAGTGCGGAGGTTTTCGACAGGTCCTTGTCTGCGAGCTGCTGCCTGGCATGATCCAGGCGGGCTTTGAGATCCGCATTCAGCGCGGCGCCACGGTCCTGTACATCAAAAATCTCTGCCAGCTGGCTGACACTTTTGTAGACGGTGTCGATGCGAAACGGTTGGGTACGGGTGCCGTCGGCGCCGACCAGGTTGTCCTTGCCTTCGCAGTCGGAAGGCAAGAGGTAGGTCGGGATGTTCAGCTCATTGAATTGTTGGCGCGTGCCGACCGCACCCTGGGGGCCGACCATCCACTCGAACTGCACGGTCACCAGTTGCGGACGCTTGTTGACGACGGCCTCGAAGCTCGGCTCGTTGTCGGCGAGGCGCTCGACCTTGTCGTTCTGCGTCTTGAACTCCGGTAGCACGTTGTTGAACCACAGCGAGGTGCCCGCGAGTTTGCCGCCCAGGCCCAGGGCATACAGGAGCTCGGTGCCGGCCTGGCCGATGGTGACGGCGCGCTCTGGCGCCTGCGCAAAGGTCTGCGGTACACCACAGTTGTCGATCGTCAGCGGGTAGTGGCTGGCGCCAGCCTGGGCGAAACCGGAAAGACTCATCGCGGTGAGCAGGGCAGCGAAGCGGGGCAGCATGGGGCGATCTCTGGACAGGGCGGCAGCGGCCATTGTCGGAATCGCGAGGGGTGCTGGCAACCTGACGCCCCCTCGGGGAGCGTCAAGCTGCAGCTTGGCCGGGGTCAGATCTGCATGGCCATGCCTTGCACATTCATCGCTGCCTGGCGCAAGGCCTCGGAGCGGGTCGGATGCGGGTGACAGGTGAGGGCGATGTCCTCGGCGGAGGCGGAGAATTCCATGGCCACGCAGAACTCGCCGATCATCTCGCTGACGCTCGGGCCTACCAGGTGCACGCCCAGCACCTCATCGGTGTTGGCATCGGCGATGACCTTGGCGAAGCCTTCGGTCTCATGGTTGATCTTGGCCCGGCTGTTGGCCGTGAACGGGAACTTGCCGACCTTGTAGGCACGGCCCTCAGCCTTGAGCTGCTCTTCGGTCTTGCCGACCGTGGCCAGCTCCGGACGGGTGTAGATCACCCCGGGAATCAGGTTGTAGTTCACCTCATGCGGCTTGCCAGCGATGCGTTCGATGCACGCCACCGCTTCGTCCTCGGCCTTGTGCGCCAGCATCGGGCCGGAAGTGACGTCGCCGATCACCCAGATGCCCGGGACCGAGGTGCGATGGTGCTGGTTATCGAGCATGCCGCGCTTGTCGGTCTCCAGTCCCACGCTTTCAAGGTTCAGGCCCTTGGTATAAGGGCGGCGACCGATGGCGACCAGCACATAGTCGGCTTGCAAGGTTTCTGCAGCACCACCCGCGGCCGGTTCCAGGGTCAGGCTGACACCGTCGGCCGTCGCACTGGCCTGAGTCACCTTGCTGCCGAGCTTGAAGGTCATGCCTTGCTTGGCCAGCGCTTTTTGCAGGGTCTTGGCGGTCTCTTCATCGGTGCCAGGGCAGATCCGGTCGAGGTACTCGATCACGGTGACCTGGCTGCCCAGTCGGCGCCATACCGAACCCAGCTCCAGGCCGATGACGCCGGCGCCGATCACCACCAGGTGCTTGGGCACTTGCGGCAGGGCGAGGGCGCCGGTGGAATCGATGATGCGCTGGTTGTCGATGGTCACGCCGGGCAGGGGGGTCGGCTCGGAGCCGGTGGCGATGACGATGTCCTTGGCCTGCAGCGTCGTTTCGCTGCCATCCTCGGCCTTGACGACGACCTTGCCGACGCCGTCCAGGCGGCCCCAACCCTTGACCCAGTCGACCTTGTTCTTGCGGAACAGGTACTCGATGCCCTTGGTCAGGCCGGTAACGCTCTCGTCCTTCTGTTTCATCATCTGGGCGAGGTTCAAGGTGGGCTTCACTTCGATACCGAGGTGGGCGAACTCGTCACCGCTGGCAGCCTCGTACAGTTCGGAGGCATGCAGCAAGGCCTTGGACGGCATGCAGCCGACATTCAGGCAGGTACCGCCCAGGGTCGAGCGACCCTCCACACAGGCGACGCTGAGGCCAAGCTGCCCGGCGCGAATCGCCGCGTTGTAGCCGCCAGGGCCGCCACCGATGATCACCACGTCATAGGATTTCATGGGTTTCTACTCCAGATGAGGAAGCGCGAGAGGGGCACAAGGTTAAGCAAAGCGAGGCAGATTGTATACAATCGCGGTTAAGATCATTCGGTTCTAGACCATGGTCTTGTTTAGCGGAAAGCTCGCACGAATGAACTACTCTGATTCGGTGGCGTTCGAAATTTCATAGGCGCCATGCCAAACATGGAAAGGAGGATCGTTCATGCTCGCGCAACTTCCGCCGGCATTGCAGAGTCTTGACCTGCCGCTGCGCCTTAAACTATGGGACGGTAACCAGTTCGACCTGGGGCCTAGCCCGCAGGTCACCATCCTGGTCAAGGAGCCTCAGCTGATCAATCAGCTGATGCACCCGAGCATGGACCAGTTGGGCACCGCTTTCGTCGAGGGCAAGCTGGAGCTGGAAGGCGATATTGGCGAAGCCATTCGGGTGTGCGACGAGCTCAGCGAAGCGCTGCTGACCGATGAAGAAAAGGCCCCTCCGCAGCGTGTGGCTCACGACAAGAGCACCGATGCCCAGTCCATCTCTTACCACTACGACGTTTCCAACGCGTTCTATCAACTCTGGCTCGACCAGGACATGGCCTATTCCTGTGCCTACTTCCGCGAGCCGGACAACACCCTCGATCAGGCGCAGCAGGACAAGTTCGATCACCTGTGCCGCAAGCTGCGCCTGCAGGCAGGTGACTATTTGCTGGACGTGGGTTGCGGGTGGGGCGGGTTGTCACGGTTCGCCGCGCGCGAGTATGGCGCCAAGGTCTTCGGTATCACCTTGAGCAAAGAGCAGCTGAAGCTGGGACGGCAGCGGGTCAAGGCTGAGGGATTGGCCGACTTGGTCGACCTGCAGATCCTCGACTATCGCGACCTGCCACAGGATGGTCGCTTCGACAAAGTGGTCAGCGTGGGCATGTTCGAACATGTCGGGCATGCCAACCTGGCGTTGTATTGCCAGAGGCTGTTCGGTGCCGTGCGTGAGGGTGGCGTGGTGATGAACCACGGCATCACCGCCAAGCATATCGACGGCCGACCTGTGGGGCGAGGTGCGGGCGAATTCATCGACCGCTATGTGTTTCCCCATGGAGAGCTGCCGCACCTGTCGATGATCAGTGCAAGCATCTGTGAGGCGGGGCTGGAGGTGGTGGATGTGGAGAGCCTGCGCCTGCACTACGCCAAGACCTTGCACCACTGGAGCGAAAACCTGGAGAACCAGTTGCACAAGGCGGCGGCGCTGGTGCCGGAAAAGACCCTGCGCATCTGGCGGCTCTACCTGGCGGGCTGTGCCTATGCATTCCAGAAGGGGTGGATCAATCTTCATCAGATACTGGCGGTGAAGCCTTATGCCGATGGGCACCATGATCTGCCCTGGACACGTGAAGACCTCTATCGCTGAAAGCAATGAACGGGGGCCGCAATAGCGGCCCCCGTCGCGTTACAGGATCGGTGAAATCAGCCGCGCAATACGCATCCCCAGTTGCTGGAGGCGATGGGTGTCGAGGCTATCCTCTGCGGTAATTTCCCTGGATTGCTCGAAGTCGGCCAGCAGCATGGTCTCGACGTGATCGGCGAACGCCCGGTCGACCGTCAGCAAGGTAATCTCGAAGTTGAGCCGGAACGAACGGTTGTCCAGATTGGCACTGCCAATCGCACTGACCTCGTCGTCCACCAACACCACCTTCTGATGCAGAAAGCCCGGCTGGTAGCGGAACATGCGCACGCCTGCGCGCACTGCCTCGAAGGCGAACAGGCTGGAGGCGGCATAGACGATCCGGTGATCCGGGCGGGCTGGTATCAGCACCCGCACATCCACCCCGCGAAGCACGGCCAACCGCATGGCAGCGAACACGGCTTCGTCAGGAATGAAATAGGGGCTGGTGATCCACACTCGCCGGGTGGCGGAATGGATAGCTTCGAGGAAGAACAGCGAGCAGGTTTCCTGGGGATCGGCAGGCCCGCTGGCCAGGGCCTGGCAGAGCACGCCGTTGTCGGGGTAAGTGTCCGGCAGAATCAGCGGTGGCAGCTGCCGGGTCGCCCAGTACCAGTCCTCGGCGAACGACTCTTGGAGGCACGCCAACACGGGCCCGCTGATCTGCACGTGGGTGTCCCGCCAGGGAGAAAGACGTGGGTGGCTGCCGAGGTATTCGTCGCCTACGTTATGCCCGCCAATGAACCCGGCCAGGCCATCGACCACGACGATCTTGCGATGGTTGCGGAAGTTCACCTGGAAGCGGTTGAACAATCCACGGCGGGTAGCGAAGGCATGAATCTGTACGCCACCTTGGCGCAGTACCTGGCTGTAGCTGGCGGGCAGCGCATGGCTGCCCACCCGGTCATACAGCACGAACACCTGAACACCTTCGGCGGCCTTGCGTAACAGCAATTGCTGCAGGGCCTTGCCGAGGTTGTCGTCGTGGATGATGAAGAACTGCACCAGTACCACTTCACGGGCCTTGGCAATGGCGTCGAAGATGGCATCGAAGGTGGCCTTGCCATCGATCAGCAGCTTTACCTGGTTGTTGGCCAGGCAGGGCATGCGGCCGAGTTTCGGCATGGCGCGCAACGCGGCGTAGCTCTGCGACTCGCGGGCAGTGAGTGCCTCTTCTACCCACGGCCGCCAATTGAGGTTGGCCATGGCCACGTGCATTTCCTGGTTGGCCTGGCGCCGGGCCTGGATGTAGGCGAAGAACGAGCGAGCACCGAAGATCAGGTAAGGAATCAGCGTGAAGTAGGGGATGAAGAACAGCGACAGGGCCCAGGCAATTGCGCCCTGGGCGGTGCGCACGGTGAACACTGCATGCAGCGCCGCGATGGCGCCAAGCAAATGAATGATGCCGAGCACGTAGCCGAAGAAGTAGGGGCTGTGGTAATCCATACGCATCCTGCTTGCCGAATACACAGCGGATAACAGAACACGTTCCAGACCCGCCTTGCAACCTGAAAGCGGATTTGGCGTCTAAGGTTCAGCCCGGCCCGTTGGCCGGCTTTTTCGAGGAGCGTTGGTTCATGAAGATTCGTCTGCCTCTGTTGGCACTGGCACTGGCCCTTGGCCTGAGCAGCCCGCTGGTGCATGCGCAGATGTTGCAACCCGGCCTGTGGGAGCTCACTACCAGCAATATGCAGGTCGATGGCAAGCCGTTGCCTGACATGCAGTTCATGCTGGGGCAACTGAAGAACTTGCCACCCGAGCAACGGGCAATGATGGAAGGGGTACTGGCCAAGCAAGGCATCACGGTCGGGGGTAATGGCGTGCGCTCGTGTCTGACACCGGAGCAGGTGCAGACCAACGATATTCCGTTGCAGGATCCGAAGTCTGGCTGCACGCAGAAAATAACCGACCGAACCGGGAATGTCTGGAAGTTCGAGTTCAGCTGCCCCAAGGCCCAGGGTACCGGCCAGGCAACCTTCCTGAGCGACAAGGAATTCACCACGCAGGTCAGCGGTAACTTCAATGCTTCCGGTGTGCAGCAACAGGGCAGCATGAATACCCGGGCCGTCTGGCTCGGCAGTGATTGTGGAACCGTCAAACCCCGCAGCTGATCTCTACCATTGCCACTGGCTGCTGGCGACTGCGTCGTGGGCATGCAGGCTTTCTGCATGTTCCACGCGCAGGGTGAAGCCTGTGGTCCAGGTCAGTGCCCGCAGCGCTCGATGAAGGCGTCGGGCCGCATCTTCGCAGAACATCAGATTCTGTCCATTGGCCAAGGCGAAGGCCTGTTCGTCTGCGCGTTTCACGGCCGTCTGAACGGCGGTACCCAGGCTAGCTTCAATAGTGTCGATCAACTCGGTTACCGATAAAGCATCCAGGTTGTCCCGCAGGCGTAACTTGATGCTGGCCTGGCTCCGTTGGCTGTGCGGCGTCGCCACTATGCCTTGGCTACTGCCCAGCCATGTCAGCACTGCATCTCGATTCAATTCATCCTCCTTAAAATCTTGCTCGAACTGGCGCTGAATCAACTGCCGTGCCAATGCTGCAGAGCAAGGGCAGGTGGAGGAATAAGGCACACGCACGGATAGTTCCACGTGGAACATTTCGTTTTCGAGCTTGGCATCCACACTCACCTGATAACGCTTCCAGCCGGCCAAAGGGCTGACCAGTGCTGGCCGTTTCAGTAGATGCTCGAAGTTCAGTCGCAAATGGGCCGCTGTAGAAAGCCCCTCATGGCTGGCGAGAAACGCCTCCAGCAAGCGACGCAGGACAAGAGGCGTCAGGGCTTGATTTTCCAGACGCTCCAGCGCCAGGTAGAGCCTGGACATATGAATGCCCCGCGATTTGCCTTCTATCAAGTTGACCCCGGCATCGGCCATAGCCGCCACTTGGCGTCCTTCAACCTGAATGGGCAGGGCGATTGCGCACATGCCGACCCAGTCCAGAGGCGTGGCGTGCAGCTGTGATTGTGCGGCGATGTCGGGAAGCGTCAGGCTGTTCATGGCAATACCAGGCAATGGGCTGTTTAGCAGCATCTTCGAAACCCTTCCGACGAATACGGCTTGGCGAAATTGTATTGTTACTTTATAACATTATGCAATGCATCGTTCGAATGCGCCCGTCTGAAGAGGTCTCGCCATGCCCAATCGTCTTCCCGTCACTGTGCTTTCCGGTTTCCTCGGCGCCGGCAAGAGCACCTTGCTCAACCATGTGCTGCGTAACCGTGACCATCTGCGGGTCGCGGTGATCGTCAACGACATGAGTGAAATCAACATCGATGCCAGTGAGGTTCAGCGCAACGTCAGCCTGAACCGTGCCGAGGAAAAACTGGTGGAGATGAGCAATGGCTGCATCTGCTGCACCCTGCGTGAGGACTTGCTGGAAGAGGTGGCGCGTTTGGCTGGAGAAGGCCGCTTCGATTACTTGCTGATCGAGTCCACCGGCATCGCCGAACCGTTGCCAGTCGCCGAGACCTTCACGTTCCGCGACGAGCAGGGTCGTAGCCTGTCCGACCTGGCGCGCCTGGATACCATGGTGACAGTGGTCGATGGGGTGAATTTCCTGCGCGACTATCAGGCAGCCGACAGCCTGGCGAGCCGTGGAGAAACCCTGGGTGACGACGATGAGCGCTCGATCAGCGACTTGCTGATCGAGCAGGTCGAGTTCGCTGATGTGCTGCTGCTGAGCAAGATCGACCTCATCAGCCGCCACGAGCGTGAAGAGCTCACGGCCATTTTACGTAGCCTCAATGCGCGAGCTCAGATCGTGCCGATGGTGATGGGCCAGGTGCCGCTGGGGCGGATTCTCGACACTGGGTTGTTCGACTTCGAGCAGGCTGCGCAGGCGCCAGGCTGGTTGCAGGAATTGCGCGGAGAGCATGTGCCGGAAACCGAGGAGTACGGCATCGCGGCGAACACCTGGGCAGCACGCAGGCCCCTGCACCCACAACGCTTCTTCGATTTCATCCACAGCGAATGGCAGAACGGCCGGCTGCTGCGTTCGAAAGGTTTCTTCTGGTTGGCAAGCAAATACCAGGAGGCCGGCAGTTGGTCACAGGCGGGCGGCATGATGCGCCATGGCCTGGCCGGCCGCTGGTGGCGATTCGTGCCGCGTGAGCAGTGGCCGCAGGATGAACAAGCCAAGGCGGAGATCCTCAGGCACTGGACTGGCGAGAGCGGTGATTGCCGTCAGGAGCTGGTGTTCATCGGGCAAGATATCCACTTCGAAAAGTTATCCACAGAGCTGGATGCGTGCCTGCTTAGCGATGATGAGATGGCGTTGGGCCCGAAGGGCTGGCTACGTATGGCGGATCCGTTCGGGCCATGGTAAGGCGGCAGCCTGTGGGTATGTGGATATGTATAAGCCGAGCCTTGACTGGCTGGCGTGACGGGGCATAGTGGGGACAAATCCGCCCCGAAAGTGATCGCATGCTGCAGAACATCCCCACCCACGTCATCGCCGGCCCCCTGGGGGCTGGCAAGACCAGCCTGATTCGGCAGCTGATGGCTCAACGCCCGGCGGCCGAGCGTTGGGCGGTGTTGGTCAATGAGTTCGGCCAGATCGGCCTCGATGCGGCACTGCTGGCCCATGACCAGGATGGTATTGCAATCGCCGAGGTGGCGGGGGGATGCCTGTGCTGCGTGAACGGTATGCCGTTTCAGGTCGGCTTGGGTCGGCTGCTGCGAAAGGCGCGTCCTGATCGCTTGTTCATCGAACCTTCAGGGCTTGGGCACCCCTTGCAACTGCTCGATCAGCTGAGCCGTGCT
Source organism: Pseudomonas sp. GM84 (assembly GCF_000282535.1). Lineage (GTDB taxonomy): Bacteria > Pseudomonadota > Gammaproteobacteria > Pseudomonadales > Pseudomonadaceae > Aquipseudomonas. Next base: position 46,266 of record NZ_AKJC01000089.1, read on the forward strand.
CCTTGGCTTGGAGTGCTTTCAGTGCAGCCACTGGTCATGGTCGTGGATGCCCAGGCGCTGGCGCGAGGGGAGCCCCTTTGCGAGGCTCAACAACAGACATTGGACGCTGCTGCACGGGTCGTATTGAACAAAAGCGAGGCTGTTGATGAAAAATGTAAGCTGTTGATAAGTAAGGAAATTTCTAAAAATAGGGGGTTGTGGACAAATCACGGACGGATCGCTTTTCAGCAACTTCCAATTTCATCCACAGGGGAAATTAGTCCTGTTTCTGTTGATAACCTCGCTGTGGATATAGATATCCCCAGCAGGCCGACAGGCGGTTTGTGGACAGATCCCAGCGTGCCAATCTGTTCAGCTCAGAACGGGGAGGGAGGTTGGAGCATCGGGTGGCGCTGGCATCCATCACAGCGTTTTGATGCACAGCGTCTGGGTGGCTTCCTCGAAGCTTGGGCATGGCGCCGGGCCAAAGGTGTTATCCACAGCCTAGAAGGTTGGCAATCGTTCAATGGCCTGAATGGCACCCTGCCGGATTGGCAGTCCAGTGAATGGCGCCGTGACACCCGCATCGAGCTGATCTTCGATCAACCGCAGCCCCAACTAGCCCTCCAGCAGGCACTGGATGAATGCCGGGTTTGCTGATCATTTGCTCCAGCGATTGTGCTCCTGGCGCCACTGCTGCATTTCGATCACGTTATCGGCCCGGGGCGGCGTCTTGATCTCGAACGGGTAGGGCGCCAGTTCGATCTGCACGCTGTGGGCACCGAACTGGGTCACCGTACCGGGGTGGCGTTGTTCGCCGGTTACGGTGAACTCGAAGGCATACACACGTGCCAGGCGCTTGCGGCCATTGGCGTCGCGAATGAAGGCGATGCGCTTGAGCGCGACGGCATCGTCGAGCAGTTCCAGGTCCAGTTTGGCGCAGTGTTGCTTGACCCGCTCCAGGGCTTTCTCGCGCAGCCCATGGTTGTGCCATAACCAGGCGCCAGCCGTGGCCACCAGCATCAGGACGAAGAGATTCTCCAGGGTCAACATTTGCGTATGCTCCAAACAGGTCGAACCAGCTTAACTGCGTCTCTGGCCTGTCGTACAGGTGGCAATCGAGTTCATACTGCGCAACGCACAATCCTTGAAACAGATTTGGAAACCTTGCGCATGAAACGTACCCCGCACCTGCTCGCCATCCAGTCCCATGTGGTGTTCGGCCACGCCGGAAACAGCGCCGCGGTGTTTCCCATGCAGCGTATCGGGGTCAACGTCTGGCCGCTCAATACCGTGCAATTCTCCAATCACACTCAGTATGGCCAGTGGGCGGGCGAAGTGCTTGCGCCAGCGCAAATTCCTGCGCTGGTGGAAGGTATTTCCAATATTGGCGAACTTGGCCATTGCGATGCCGTGCTGTCCGGCTATCTGGGCAGCGCCGAACAGGGCCGGGCGATCCTGGCCGGGGTAGCGCGGATCAAGGCCGTGAACCCGAAGGCGCTGTACCTGTGCGATCCCGTCATGGGCCACCCGGAGAAGGGCTGTATCGTTCCCCAGGAAGTCAGCGAGTTCCTGCTCGAAGAGGCGGCGGCACAGGCTGACATCCTCTGCCCCAACCAGCTGGAACTGGACAGCTTCTGCGGCCGACGTGCGCAATCCCTGGAGGATTGCGTCAGCATGGCGCGCAGCCTGCTCGAGCGTGGCCCGCAAGTCGTGCTGGTAAAGCACCTGGCCTATCCGGGACGGGAGCAGGACATGTTCGAGATGTTGCTGGTGACCCGCGACCAGAGCTGGCACCTGCGCCGCCCGCTGCTGGCGTTTCCGCGTCAGCCCGTGGGGGTGGGCGACCTGACCTCGGGCTTGTTCCTGGCGCGCGTGCTGCTGGGCGACAGCTGGCAACAGGCATTCGAATTCACTGCGGCGGCGGTGCATGAGGTGCTTCTGGAAACCCAGGCCTGCGCCAGCTACGAACTGCAGCTGGTGCGGGCCCAGGATCGCATCGCCCATCCGCGTGTGCGCTTCGAGGCGCAGCGCCTGGCGTATTAAATCGAATCGGTTTTCAGGTCCTGATAGCGCTTTTCCAGTTCTTGACGGATCTGGCGGCGCTGTTGGCCCTGAAGGAAGCGGCGCTTTTCTTCGCTCGATTGTGGCTGGAGCGCAGGGACCGGCACTGGGCGGCGATTGTCGTCGACCGCGACCATGGTGAAGAAGCAGCTGTTGGAGTGGCGCACCGAGCGTTCGCGAATGTTCTCGGTGACCACCTTGATGCCCACTTCCATGGAGGTGTTGCCGGTGTAGTTGACCGAGGCCAAGAAGGTTACCAGCTCGCCGACATGTACCGGCTCGCGGAAGATCACTTGGTCGACCGACAGGGTGACTACATAGCTGCCCGCATAACGGCTGGCGCACGCATAGGCCACTTCGTCGAGGTACTTGAGCAAGGTGCCGCCATGTACGTTGCCAGAAAAGTTGGCCTTGTCCGGGGTCATCAGGACGGTCATGCTCAGCTGGGCGTTTCCAGGTTCCATAGTGTGCTCACGGTGAGGTTGCGCTGAATCGGGCCAATCGGGGTCGTTATCTGCTGACACTTCTGTTTCCCCTTTTGAAATTTGCCTTCTGGTACGGGACGATGGCTGACGCGCCATGGTCACGCCGATCACGCCATCGCAGGCCGCTAACCAGCCGATCTGTTTCTACATATTGCGCCGGCATTTTGCGGCGGGGTGCGATGTTAACCTGACTACGCCCATGCAACATGGGCTTTCCTGCATTCAATACAGTATGTACTTGCTGCTCGCTCGGGTTTGCCTGGCAGAGGAGCGGTCTGCCTGGTCATCCAGATAATGGGCATCGAGAAAGGAGAATCGCGCCATGCATGCCATCAGCTTCATCCAGGACTTGGCAGTGATCATGCTGGTCGCCGGGGTGGTGACGATCCTCTTCCATCGCTTCAAGCAGCCTGTTGTATTGGGCTACATCGTCGCCGGTTTCATCATCGGCCCTCATACTCCGCCGTTCGGCCTGATTCACGACGAAGACACGATCAAGACCCTGGCCGAGCTGGGCGTGATCTTCCTGATGTTCTGTCTGGGGCTTGAGTTCAGCCTGCGCAAGCTGTTCAAGGTGGGGGCCACGGCGTTCATTGCGGCGTTCCTGGAAATCGTCCTGATGATCTGGATCGGCTTCGAGATCGGCCGCTGGTTCGGTTGGAACACCATGGATTCGCTGTTCCTGGGCGCCATTCTGGCCATTTCCTCGACCACCATCATCGTCAAGGCGCTCAACGACCTGAAGATGAAGAACGAGCGTTTTGCCCAGCTGATCTTTGGCGTGCTGATCGTCGAGGACATTCTTGGTATCGGCATCATTGCCTTGCTTTCGGGCATCGCGGTCAGCGGATCGGTCAGCTCCGGGGAAGTGTTCTCCACCGTGGGCAAGCTGTCGCTGTTCATGATCGTCGCGCTGGTCATCGGCATTCTGCTGGTGCCGCGGCTGCTGGCCTATGTGGCAAAGTTCGAGAGCAACGAGATGTTGCTGATTACCGTACTGGGCCTGTGTTTTGGTTTCTGCCTGCTGGTGGTCAAGCTTGAGTACAGCATGGTACTGGGCGCTTTCCTGATCGGTGCGATCATGGCCGAGTCGCGTCAGCTATTGAAGATCGAGCAGTTGATCGAGCCGGTGCGCGATCTGTTCAGCGCCATTTTCTTCGTCGCCATTGGTTTGATGATCGACCCGCAGGTGCTGCTCGATTATGCCTGGCCGATCGTGGTCATTACCCTGGCGGTGGTGCTGGGCAAGATGCTCTCCTGCGGCATGGGCGCCTTCATCGCCGGTAACGACGGGCGAACTTCGTTGCGTGTGGGCATGGGGCTGTCACAGATTGGCGAATTTTCATTCATCATCGCGGCATTGGGCATGACCCTGCAGGTGACCAGCGACTTCCTCTATCCGGTCGCCGTGGCGGTTTCGGCCATCACCACGCTGCTGACGCCGTACCTGATCCGCGCCGCCGACCCGCTGTCCCTGAAGCTCGGCAAGGTGATGCCGAGCCGGCTTTCGCGGGTTCTATCGCTCTATGGTGAGTGGCTGCGCAGCATTCAACCGCAAGGTGAAAGTGCCATGTTGGCCGCGATGATCCGACGCATCCTGTTGCAGGTCGGGGTCAACCTGGCACTGGTGATCGCGATCTTCTTCAGCGGCGGCTATTTCGCTGGCCGTATCGGCGATTGGCTGAATGAATGGGTCAGTGATGTGAGCCAGCAGAAGGCGGTGATCTGGGGGGCGGCGCTGTTGCTGTCGCTGCCGTTCCTGATTGCGGCGTACCGCAAGCTCAAGGCGCTGTCGATGCTGTTGGCGGAAATGGGGGTCAAGCCGGAAATGGCGGGTCGTCATACTCAGCGTGTGCGCCGCGTGGTCGCCGAAGTGATTCCACTGTTGTCGCTGCTGGTGATATTCCTGCTGCTGTCGGCCCTGTCCGCAAGCATCCTGCCGACCAACGAGCTGTTGCTGATCATTGCGGTTGTGGCGGCGGTGGTGGTGGCACTGCTGTGGCGCTGGTTCATCCGCGTGCATTCGCGTATGCAGATCGCCTTGCTGGAGACGCTGGAAAACAGCCGCGACCATACCCACTGAGGGCATGCCCTCTGCGCGAGATTTCATCGAAGTCCGAGGGGATGGAGCGGTAGCGATGTCGCCAGGCGCAGAAAGCCTGGCGATTCTACGAGAGCTGGTGGCTTGTGGCCATCACTTTCTGCGGTTGGTTCTCAATCAGCTTTCCAGCCAGACATCCCGCGCCCAGTGCCACACCGATTCCCAGCTTTCTTCGCCGACCTCTTCTGCGTCGCCTTCCCACAGCACCACGGTGCCATCTTCCTCGACGCAGTAGTAGTTGTCGCCGTCCTGGCACAACGGAATCAGCTCACGCGAAACACCGGCGTCCCAGGCATTGGCCGCCACGTCGGGCAGGTAGGTGTGCGATTGCGGGTCGGTAACGGTCACCGGCTCCAGCGTGCCGTACACCACATCACTGACGGTCAACAGGAACTCTTTGAACACGAACGGAATGTTGATGAACAGCTGTTCCTCGATTTCAACCAGTTGGTCTTCGTCGGGAAGCTCCAGCGGCACCGGTACGGGTTCATTGGCTTCACGGAGTTGTTCGATCACTTCTTCCACGGTTCATATCCTCTAACCTTGATGACAACGCTGCGCGTTATACCCTAGTAGGCCGCTCTGGCAAAAGCAAAAACCCCGGGACAGGCCCGGGGTTTTTTGTGCAAACGTGCGACGGTTAACCGTTCTGACGGATACCGGCGACCAGCCAGGGCTGGTTCTCGCCCTTGGCGCGAACCATGTGCCAGCTTTCGCTGAAGGCTTCACCCTGGTCGAAGCGCGAGGTCTTCGACAGGCCACGGAAGGTCAGGGTAGCGTCGGTACGGTCCGAGCGATCGTCGACGCCGTCCAGTTGCACATCGAGGTTATCGATGTAGGTGGACTGGAAGCCGTCACCCAGGTCAGCGCGCTCGCGCTTGAGGAACTCGAGCATTTGCGGCGTGACGAACTCGGCGATCTTGTCCATCTCGTTGGCATCCCAGTGCTGCTGCAGCGACTGGAAGTGGTTGCGAGCGGCAGCCAGGAAGCTCTGCTCGTTGAACCAGGCCGGGGCGTTGATCACCGGAGCAGCTGCAGCGGCAGGTGCAGCCGAACCACCGAAGACCGACGGCTGGGCAGGCTGTGCATGGGCTTCACGCTGGAACGGCGCATGGCCTGGTGCGGCCATTTGCGGCTGCTGCTGGCGGCGGCGCGCGGCGATGAAGCGGAACACCAGGAAGGCAATGAGCGCGACGATCAGGAAGTCCATGATCTGGAAGCCCTCGAAGCCGTCACCCATGAACATGGACGCCAGCAGGCCACCGGCGGCGAGGCCGGCCAGTGGACCCAGCCAGCGCGAAGCACCGCTGGCGGCGGCCGGTGCGCGGCCTGGAGCGGTCGGCGCGGCTGCAGGCGTGGTTGGCGTGGCCTGGCGGGTCTGGTGGATAGGCGCGGAGCCCGAGCTCTTGCCGCCGCCGAAGCGCTTGGCGTTGGCGTCCAGGCTCAGCGTCAGGCCGACGCAGAGCGCCAGTGCGATGCTAAGAAAACGTTGCATAAGTGGGATATCCCCTGTTGTGGATTGCACGCGCGTCATGGTGCACAGGTTCCCGGGCACATGACCAGCGACATAATGTTTCGAGCTTTTGCCTGGATGTTACAAGCCTGGCTGAGCCGGCCCCTGAGGGAGCCGGCTTGCCAGTGATAGCGGCATTGAAGGCTTCAAATGGCTTCGAGCTTGGCATACCCCAGCATCAACCACTTGCTGCCTTCGGCAAAGTTCACCTGCACCCGTGCCTGGGCGCCGGAACCTTCGAAGTTGAGGATAACCCCTTCACCGAATACCGAATGCTGCACGCGCTGGCCGAGATTGAACGCGGTCTGCGGAATGCTGGCGTTGGCGAACAGGCTGCTCGTGTTGCTTTGCGAGCCCCCGAACGGGCGGCTGACGCTATTGGACAAACGCACTTCCTGAACCAGGCCCGACGGAATCTCCCGTACGAAACGTGACACCTTGTTGTAGGTCTCGCTTCCATAAAGGCGGCGCGTTTCGGCATAGGTCATGATCAGCTGGCGCATGGCGCGGGTGATGCCCACATATGCCAGGCGGCGTTCCTCTTCCAGACGGCCGGGCTCTTCCAGGCTCATCTTGTGCGGGAACAGGCCTTCTTCCATGCCCACCAGGAACACGTAGGGGAACTCCAGGCCCTTGGCACTGTGCAGGGTCATCAGCTGGATGCTGTCTTCGTGCTCGTCGGCCTGGGTGTCGCCCGCTTCCAGCGAGGCGTGGCCGAGGAAAGTCGACAGCGGCGAAAGCTCGGCGTCGTCTTCGCTGGCCTCGAAGTTGCGCGCGGCGCTGACCAGTTCCTCAAGGTTTTCTACCCGTGCCTGACCCTTTTCGCCTTTTTCTTCCTGGTGGTAGATGATCAGCCCGGACTGCTCGATGACCGTTTGGGTCATCGTGTGCAGAGGCATGTCGGCGACCTTGCCGGCCAGGCTCTCGATCAATTCGATGAAGGCACCCAAGGCACTGGCTGCACGGCCTTTGAGTGCCTTGGCAGCAATCAGCTGACACATGGCTTGCCACATCGACAGCTGGCTGTGGCGGGCATGTTCGCGGATGGCCTCGACGGTTTTCTCGCCAATGCCGCGGGGTGGTACGTTGATCACCCGCTCCAGCGCTGCATCGTTGCCGCGGCCTTCGAGCAGGCGCAGGTAGGCCATGGCGTTCTTGATTTCGGCGCGTTCGAAGAAGCGCTGGCCGCCGTAGATGCGGTAGGGAACGCGTTCGCGCAGCAGGGCCTCTTCCAGCACCCGCGACTGGGCGTTGGAGCGGTAGAGGATGGCGATGTCGCTGCGTGCGTTGCCGCCTTTGATCAGGCTCTCGATGGTCTCCACCACATAACGTGCTTCGTCGTGCTCGTTATAGGCGGCGTACAGCGTCAGCGGCTCGCCTTCGCCCAGATCGGTCCACAGCTCTTTGCCCAGGCGCCCGCTGTTGTTGGCGATCAGGGCGTTGGCGGCCTTGAGGATGCCACTGGTGGAGCGGTAGTTCTGCTCCAGACGGATCATTTCGGCGTCGGGGAAGTCGGCGGTGTACTGGTGGATGTTTTCGATCTTGGCACCGCGCCAGCCGTAGATCGACTGGTCGTCGTCGCCTACGGCCATCAGGCTGTCGCCCCCGCCCGCGAGCAAACGCAGCCACGCGTATTGCACGGCGTTGGTGTCCTGGAATTCGTCCACCAGCACATGGCGGAAGCGCCGCTGGTAGTGCTTGAGCAGGTCGGGGTGATCGCGCCAGAGGTCCAGGGCACGCAGCAGCAGTTCGGAGAAGTCGATGACGCCGGCGCGTTCACAGGCCTGTTCATAGGCACTGTAGACGTCGCGCATGGTCATCAGGAACAGGTCGCCGCTGGCCTGGATATGCTGTGGTCGCAGCCCCTCGTCCTTTTGCCCGTTGATGAACCACTGCGCCTGGCGCGCAGGCCATTTCTGCTCGTCCAGGCCGAGCTCGCGCATCACCCGCTTGATCAGCCGCTGCTGGTCATCGCTGTCGAGGATCTGGAAGTTCTGGACCAGGCGGGCTTCCTGCCAGTGCGCTCGCAGCAGGCGGTGCGCCAGGCCGTGGAAGGTGCCGACCCACATGCCCGCCGGGTTGATACCCAGCAGCTGTTCGATCCGCTGGCGCATCTCTGCTGCCGCCTTGTTGGTGAAGGTCACCGACAGGATCGAATGCGGCGAGGCCTGCTCGACCTGGATCAGCCAGGCGATGCGGTGCACCAGCACGCGGGTTTTACCGGAACCGGCGCCCGCAAGCACCAGCTGACGACCGAGCTTGGCCGCGACGGCCTGGCGTTGGGCATCGTTGAGGGAATTGAGCAGGAGGGAGAGGTCATCTGTGTGCATCCGGCCATTCTAGGGGGAGGCCGGTTACGGGGCAAACACCTACTGTATAAATATTCACCTTCAGGCACTGTCGCTCATCGGTTTCTTGCAACGCGCCCTACCAGATCAACACCTGATGTCGATCTGGCATGGCCAGCCATCAGTTGACGGCTACGTGGTGCCCGATTTCACCCATTTTTCATTGCTGCAAAGGGGGGCACTGGAATCGGGCACGCTTTCAGCTATACCAGTGCCTGCCGTGCCCGGCCAACAGGCTATTGGCCTGCTCGGGGCCATTGCTGCCGGCTGCATACTGGCGGGGAGGCTGGAAGTGTTCGTCCCATCCTTTGATGATGGCGTCGATCCAGGCCCAGGCGGCTTCCACTTCATCGCGTCGCATGAACAGGGTCGAGTCCCCTTCCAGAACATCCAGCAACAGGCGCTCGTAGGCTTCCCAGCGACGTGTCTGGCTGAATACCTGGGCCAGGTTGAGGTCGAGGTCCACCGGTTCCAGGCGCATGCCTTTGCCGGGGCTCTTGGTCATCATGCGCAGGCTGATGCGTTCGTCCGGCTGCAGCTGGATCAGCAACTGGTTGACCTGGCCACCACTGAACAGCTCATGGGGCACGGGTTTGAACTGTATGACGATCTGAGAGGATCGGCGCGCCATGCGCTTGCCGGTGCGCAGGTAGAAGGGCACGCCGGCCCAGCGCCAGTTGTCGATATGCGCCTGCACGGCGATGAAGGTTTCGGTGTCGCTGTCGTTGTCCACGTCCTTTTCGAAGTAGTAGGCCGGCACTTCCTGACCACCGATGTGGCCGGCGCCATATTGGCCTCGTACGGTCTTGTCCTGCACGTCCTGGCCGTTTATCGGCTTCAGTGCGCGCAGAATCTTCACCTTTTCGTCGCGCACGGCCTCGGCTTCGAACTGCGCAGGAGGCTCCATGGCCACCAGGCACAACAGCTGCAGCAAGTGATTCTGCAGCATGTCGCGGGTCGCGCCGGCTCGGTCGTAGTAGCCGCCGCGGTTTTCTACGCCCAGCGTTTCACAGACGCTGATCTGTACATGGTCGACCTGCCCATTGCGCCATACCGGTTCGAGAAAGGCATTGGCGAAGCGCAGGGCCATGAGGTTCTGCACGGTTTCCTTGCCCAGGTAGTGGTCGATGCGAAATACCTGGCGCTCCTCGAACACCGTGCCGATCGCTTCGTTGATGGCAATGGCCGATTCCAGTGAGTGGCCGATGGGTTTTTCCAGCACGATGCGGGCTTCGCTGTCGGCAAGCCCAGCGATGCGCAGGTGCTTGGCGATGGGCACGAACAGGTTGGGGGCGGTGGCCAGGTAATAGATGCGGGTGAGCCCGCCGGGCTCGCCGAGGTAGCGTGCCAGGCGGCCGAAGTCGGCGCTCTGCGACGCGTCCATGGGGAAGTAGTCGAGGCGTGCGGAAAAACGCCGCCACACATCTTCTTCGAAGTCATTGCGGGCGACCTGAGCCCGGCAATGGCGTTCGGCGAGCTTGAGGTACTCGTCGCGCGAAAAATTGCGTCGGGCCAGGGCAATGATGCGCACGGCAATGTTCAGACGCTCCTCGCGATAAAGGTGATAGAGCGCCGGCAGCAGCTTGTGCAGGGCCAGGTCACCGGTGCCGCCGAACACCAGAATGTCGCAAGGAATAGTCAAACCACCACTCTCCACGTTCGTTTAACTGGGCGGGTTGACGTCCATGTAGTATAACTACAAGAAAGCTACATCCCGGCCAGCCGATCATAACCGAGTCCAGCCCGTGAATCTGTTGCAACATATCGCCCAATCGCGCCACCTGCTGCGCAAATCGGAACTCAAAGTCGCGGACCATGTGCTGCTGGACCCGGCTGCCGTCATGCACAGCTCCATGGCCGACCTGGCGCACAGCGTGGGCATCAGCGAGCCGACCATCGTGCGCTTTTGCCGGGCGATCGGTTGCTCGGGCTTCCAGGACCTCAAGCTCAAGCTGGCGCAGAGCCTGGCGGCGGGCGCCAGCTTTGGTCAGTTCGCCATTCACGAAGACGACTCGGTCGCTGACTACAGCCTGAAGATTTTCGACACGACCCTGCACACCCTGATGGAAGTGCGTGAGCAGCTTGACCCGCACGCGTTGCAGCAGGCCGTGAGCGCCATGGCTCAGGCCCAGCGTGTGGAGTTCTACGGCTTTGGCGCGTCAGGTGCGGTGGCCGCCGATGCTCAGCACAAGTTCTTCCGCCTGCTGCTCAACGCTGCCGCCTATTCCGACCCGCACATGCAGGCGATGTCGGCGGTAACCCTGAAGCCGGGTGACGTGGCCGTGTGCATTTCCCAGTCGGGGCGCTCCAAGGATTTGCTGATCACTGCCAACCTGGTGCGTGAGAGCGGCGCCAACCTGATCACCCTGTGCCCGAGCCAGACGCCGCTGGCGGAACTGTCGACCGTCAACCTGGCGATCGATGTGCACGAAGACACCGAAATCTACACCCCGTTGACCTCCCGTATCGCCCACCTGGTGGTGATCGACGTGTTGGCCATGGGCGTCGCCATGGCGCGCGGGCCGAGCCTGGTCAATCACCTCAAGAGCGTGAAACGCAGCTTGCGCAGCCTGCGCCTGTCGCCAAAATCGATCAAGGCGATGGATGACTGAAGGCATCCGGCCTGACCCACCGGTGCACTACATGCCTTGAAGTCCCTGGTTTCCCCTGTGGGAGCAACTGTCTTGCTCAACTTCTGAAAGTTGACGCGATTCCTGTGGGAGCGGGCTTGCCCCGCGAAGCAGGCAATTCGGCGTATGGCACCGGCTTCGCCGG
>NZ_AKJC01000090.1 GCF_000282535.1 Pseudomonas sp. GM84
TTGCCGGCGATGAGGCCAGAACAGGCCACCCACCCTGAAATTCAAAAGCCCAATAATTTCAAACCCTTGGCGAACACTACCGATTCCCGCTAGCATCGCCCCAGCCATTTGCGCCAATAATAAGTCCAAGCCCGCAGCGCCCAACCATCGAGGCCAGCATGTACATCTATCGTTTGGTCCTGCTTCTGGTCGTGGGGATCTACCTGTTCTCCCCAGCCATCATGGACTGGTGGATCGAACCGACCGGTGCCTGGTACCGCCCTTACCTGCTCTGGCTGATCCTGATCGTCGTCACCTTCATCCTGCAGAGCCAACGAGATGCCGATGAGCTTTAGCCTGACCCAGATGATCCTGATCAGCGCCGCGTACCTGATGGTGCTGTTCGGCGTGGCCTGGATCAGCGAGCGCGGGCTGATTCCCCGCTCGATCATTCGCCACCCGCTGACCTACACCCTGTCGCTCGGCGTGTATGCCAGCGCCTGGGCCTTCTATGGCTCGGTGGGCCTGGCCTATCAATACGGCTACGGCTTCCTCGCCTGCTACCTGGGGGTGTCCGGCGCCTTCCTGCTGGCGCCGGTGCTGCTGTATCCGATCCTCAAGATCACCCGCACCTACCAGCTCTCATCGCTGGCCGACCTGCTGGCCTTCCGCTTCCGCAGCACCTGGGCTGGCGCGCTGACCACGGTCATCATGCTGATCGGCGTGCTGCCCTTGCTGGCCCTGCAGATCCAGGCGGTCGCCGACTCGATCAGCATCCTCACCGGCGAGCCGGTCAAGGCGCGGGTGGCGTTCGCCTTCTGTGCCCTGATCATCCTGTTCACCATCTTCTTCGGCTCACGGCACATCGCCACGCGCGAAAAACACGAAGGCCTGGTATTCGCCATCGCCTTCGAATCGGTGATCAAGCTGCTGGCCCTGGGCGGCATCGGCCTGTACGCGCTGTATGGCGTGTTCGGTGGCCCACACGGCCTCGAAGTGTGGCTGCTGCAGAACCAGACCGCCCTGGCGGCACTGCACACCCCGCTGCAGGAAGGCCCGTGGCGCACCCTGCTGCTGGTGTTCTTCGCCTCGGCCATCGTCATGCCGCACATGTACCACATGGCCTTTACCGAGAACCTCAACCCGCGCTCGCTGGTCAGCGCCAGCTGGGGCCTGCCCCTGTTCCTGCTGCTGATGAGCCTGGCCGTGCCGCTGGTGCTGTGGGCCGGCCTGCGTCTGGGCGCCACCACCAACCCCGAATACTTCACCCTGGGCCTGGGCATTGCCGCGAACAATGAGGCGCTGGCGCTGCTGGCCTACGTCGGCGGGCTTTCCGCCGCCAGCGGCCTGATCATCGTCACCACCCTGGCGTTGTCCGGCATGGCCCTCAACCACCTGGTGCTGCCGCTGTACCAGCCACCGGCGGAAGGCAACATCTACCGTTGGCTGAAATGGACCCGCCGCGCCCTGATCGTCGCGATCATCACTGCCGGCTTCATGTTCTACCTGACCCAGAACAACCATCAGAGCCTGGCCAACCTGGGCATCGTCGCCTTCGTTGCCACCTTGCAGTTCCTGCCTGGGGTCCTGTCGGTACTGTACTGGCCGACCGCCAACCGCCGCGGCTTCATTGCCGGCCTGCTGGCGGGCACCCTGGTGTGGATGGTGACCATGCTGCTGCCGCTGCTGGGCAACCTGCAGGGCTTCTACATCCCGCTGCTGGACATGATCTATGTGCTCGACGACACCAGCTGGCACATGGCGGCCATCGCCTCGCTGGCGGCCAACGTGCTGCTGTTCACGCTGATCTCGTTGTTTACCAATGCCAGCACCGAAGAAGTGAGCGCCGCCGAAGCCTGTGCCGTGGACAACGTGCGCCGCCCGCAGCGTCGCGAGCTGCATGCGGCCTCGCCGCAGGAGTTCGCCACCCAGTTGGCCAAGCCGCTGGGCGCCAAGGCCGCGCAGAAGGAAGTCGAACAGGCCCTGCGTGACCTCTACCTGCCGTTCGACGAACGCCGCCCCTATGCCCTGCGCCGCCTGCGCGACCGCATCGAGGCCAACCTCTCGGGGTTGATGGGGCCGAGCGTGGCCCAGGACATGGTCGAGACGTTCCTGCCGTACAAATCCGGTAACGAGAACTACGTCACCGAAGATATCCACTTCATCGAAAGCCGCCTGGAAGACTATCACTCGCGTCTTACCGGCCTTGCGGCCGAGCTCGACGCCTTGCGCCGCTACCACCGCCAGACTTTGCAGGAACTGCCCATGGGCGTTTGCTCGTTGGCCAAGGACCAGGAAATCCTCATGTGGAACAAGGCCATGGAGGAGCTGACCGGCATCGCCGCCAAGCACGTGGTCGGCTCGCGCCTGGTGACCATCAGTGAACCGTGGCGGGGCCTGTTGCAGGGCTTCATCAATGTGCCCGATGAACACCTGCACAAGCAGCGCCTGGCGCTGGATGGCCAACCGCGTTGGCTGAACCTGCACAAGGCGGCCATCGACGAGCCGCTGGCACCGGGTAACAGCGGGCTGGTACTGCTGGTCGAAGACCTCACCGAAACCCAGGCCCTGGAAGACAAGCTGGTGCACTCCGAGCGCCTGGCCAGTATCGGTCGCCTGGCGGCTGGCGTGGCCCACGAAATCGGCAACCCGATCACCGGCATCGCCTGCCTTGCGCAGAACCTGCGTGAAGAACGCGAAGGCGATGGCGAGCTCATCGAACTGTCCGGGCAGATCCTCGAACAGACCAAACGGGTATCGCGCATCGTCCAGTCGTTGATGAGCTTCGCCCATGCCGGTGGCAGCCATCAGAACAGCGAAGAGCCCGTTTGCCTGGCCGAGGTGGCGCAGGACGCCATCGGTCTGCTGGCGTTGAACCGGCGCAATTTCGAAGTACAGTTCTTCAACCTCTGCGACCCGGAACACTGGGCCGAGGGGGATCCACAGCGCCTGGCCCAGGTACTGATCAACCTGCTCTCCAACGCCCGCGACGCCTCACCGCCCGGCAGCGCCGTGCGTGTGCGCAGCGAAGCGAACGAGCACACCGTCGACTTGATCGTCGAAGACGAAGGCAGCGGGATTCCGAAGAACATCATGGACCGCCTGTTCGAACCGTTCTTCACCACCAAGGACCCGGGCGAAGGTACCGGACTGGGGCTCGCTCTGGTCTATTCCATCGTGGAAGAGCATTATGGGCAAATCACCATCGACAGCCCGGCCGATATCGAACGGCAACGTGGCACCCGGATCCGCGTGACCCTGCCCCGGCATGTCGTAGCGACGTCCCCAGAAATTCGAGACCGTCGAGAGAATTGAATCAATGCCGCACATTCTGATCGTCGAAGACGAAACCATCATCCGCTCGGCCTTGCGTCGTCTGCTTGAACGGAACCAGTACCAGGTCAGCGAAGCCGGCTCGGTTCAGGAAGCCCAGGAACGCTTCAGCATTGCCACTTTCGACCTGATCGTCAGTGACCTGCGCCTGCCTGGCGCCCCGGGCACCGAGCTGATCAAGCTCGGCCAGGGCACGCCGGTACTGATCATGACCAGCTACGCCAGCCTGCGCTCGGCGGTGGACTCGATGAAGATGGGCGCGGTGGACTACATCGCCAAACCCTTCGACCACGACGAAATGCTCCAGGCCGTGGCACGCATCCTGCGCGACCGACAGAACGCTCCCGCGCCCACCCCGGCCGCCGAACCACGCGCCAATGGCAAGGGTGCACCGGCCGACAAGGCCAGCCCGGCAGCGGCCAATGGCGAGATCGGCATCATCGGTTCGTGCCCGCCGATGCAGGACATGTACAGCAAGATCCGCAAGGTGGCGCCCACCGATTCCAACGTGCTGATCCAGGGTGAGTCCGGCACCGGCAAGGAGCTGGTCGCCCGCGCCCTGCACAACCTGTCGCGGCGGGCCAAGGCACCGATGATCTCGGTGAACTGTGCGGCCATTCCCGAAACCCTGATCGAGTCGGAACTGTTCGGCCACGAGAAAGGTGCGTTCACCGGCGCCAGCGCCGGGCGTGCTGGCCTGGTGGAAGCCGCTGATGGCGGTACGCTGTTCCTCGACGAGATCGGCGAATTGCCGCTGGAGGCCCAGGCGCGCTTGCTGCGCGTGCTGCAGGAAGGCGAAATCCGCCGCGTCGGTTCGGTTCAGTCGCAAAAGGTCGATGTGCGCCTGATCGCCGCGACCCACCGCGACTTGAAGAACCTGGCCAAGGCCGGGCAGTTCCGCGAAGACCTCTACTACCGTCTGCATGTGATTGCCCTGAAGCTGCCTGCCTTGCGTGAGCGCGGCAGCGACGTCAACGAAATCGCCAATGCTTTCCTCGCTCGCCAGAGCGCGCGCATCGGCCGCGACGACCTGCACTTCTCGGCAGAAGCCGAACAAGCCATTCGTCACTACAGCTGGCCCGGCAACGTGCGTGAACTGGAAAACGCTGTCGAGCGCGCGGTGATCCTGAGCGAGAGCGCGGAAATTTCCGCCGAACTGTTGGGTATCGACATCGAGTTGAGCGATCTCGAAGACGACGACCTGCTCGACAATGCCATGGTCGCAACCGGCGCCAGCGCCAACAACGCCAGCCATGAACCGACCGAGGACCTGTCGCTGGAAGATTACTTCCAGCATTTCGTACTCGAACATCAGGACCACATGACCGAGACCGAGCTGGCCCGCAAGCTTGGGGTCAGCCGCAAGTGCCTGTGGGAGCGTCGCCAGCGCCTGGGCATTCCGCGCCGCAAGAGCAACGCCACCAGCGAGTGATCTTGCTTTAGCCTTACTGGCCTCATCGTCGGCAAGCCGGCTCCCACAGGATGAATGTGGTCTACCTGTGGGAGCCGGCTTGCCGGCGATGAGGCCAGTGGCCACACCCCACCCCCTCAGGTAACACATCAGTTCCCGCAAAAATCTGTTACCCACCCTTCTCGGCGTAACAGTCCCCGAGGCATACGGTAACGAAATTTCGACATTTCTGGCCCGCCCCGCCTCCCTCATTCCGTGCAAACCCTTGATTTCATTGAGTTTCCAAAAGTTGGCACGGCACCTGCTATATGTCTGGTACAAGAACAATAACAAGCACAGCAACTCAGAATAAGAACAAGACGAAACGGCTCACGCACAATAAAAACAAGACGGCGGAGGCGCAGCTAACTGATTCTTTTGGAGAGGATGCGTGTTTGGGGCTTGCCCCACGACCAGGCAGAGAACAACAAAAACTGCACTAAAAAGCAGCGCCTGAACTGGTTGGATCGAAAGGTCAACGTGACATCAGCGGCCAAAGCAATCCGTTTGCTCTTTACCCCCGTATTGGGGGTCGTCCACAAGCTTTGCGTTTTGTGGACAGGGCACTCAACAAAAACAAGAAGCCCAGTAAAAAAACAATAAGAGCACGCAACGACTTCTTGGGGAGCTTAGGCTCCCCTTGTCGTTTCTCCCTTCCGGCAGGCCAACCTGCTACCGCCTACACCATTCCCCGAGTAAATGCTAGAATCCCCGCCCATCATGCGGCCATTCTCCTATTCTTGGCCGAACATTCCTTCACACAGTGCATCCCATGCTGAAGAAGCTGTTCCAGTCTTTCCGCCCTCCCGTACCGGGCCAGCACCACAAGCGCACCACGCCTGAGGTGATCAACAAGAGCCAACATTCGCTGCAGCGCCACCAGTTCAGTCGCCACGCGGTGAACATCGTCGAGCGCCTGCAGAGTGCGGGCTACCAGGCTTACCTGGTCGGTGGCTGTGTCCGCGACCTGATGCTGGGCATCACGCCCAAGGACTTCGACGTCGCCACCAGCGCCACCCCCGAACAGGTTCGCGCCGAATTCCGTAACGCGCGCATCATTGGCCGGCGCTTCAAGTTGGTCCACGTGCATTTCGGCCGTGAGATCATCGAAGTCGCCACCTTCCGCGCCCATCACTCGGAAGACGACCAGGGCGACAGCCACCGTTCGTCGCACAATGCCAGCGGCCGCATCCTGCGTGACAACGTCTACGGCAGCCTGGAAGAAGACGCGCAGCGCCGCGACTTCACCATCAACGCCCTGTACTACGACCCGGTCAGCGAGCGCGTGCTCGATTACGCCAACGGCGTACACGATATCCGCAACCGCTTGTTGCGCCTGATCGGCGACCCGACGCACCGTTACCAGGAAGACCCGGTGCGCATGCTGCGCGCGGTGCGTTTCGCGGCCAAGCTCGACTTCGGCATCGAGAAGCACACCTTCAAGCCGATCCGCGAACTGGCCCCGATGCTGCGCGAGATCCCGCCTGCGCGGTTGTTCGAGGAATGCCTCAAGCTGTTCCTCTCCGGCCAAGGCGCGATCGCCTTTGAAATGCTGGTCGACCTGGAGTTGTTCGAGCCGTTGTTCCCGGCCAGTGCCCAGGCCCTGGAAGAACGCCCGACCTACACCCACACCCTGATCAGCCAGGCGCTGAACAACACCGACCTGCGCGTCAAGCAAGGCAAGCCGGTAACACCGGCCTTCCTCTTCGCTGCATTGCTCTGGCCAGCCCTGCCAAGCCGCGTGCTGCACCTGCAGAACCAAGGCGTGCCACCGATTCCGGCCATGAACGGTGCTGCCCACGACCTGATCGCCGAACAGTGCGCACGCATCGCCATTCCCAAGCGTTTCACGTTGCCGATTCGCGAAATCTGGGACATGCAGGAGCGCCTTCCACGCCGCAGCGGCAAGCGTGCCGACCTGCTGCTGGACAACCCACGTTTCCGCGCCGGTTATGACTTCCTGCTGCTGCGTGAAAGCGCCGGTGAGGAAACCGACGAGCTCGGCCAGTGGTGGACCGACTACCAGGACGCCAACGACAGCCAGCGCCGCGACATGATCCGCGAACTGGGCAGCCGTGATGAAGGCTCCGCAGCCGGCCCGCGCAAACGCAAGCGCAGCGGTAGCAAGCGCAAACGCGGCGGTGACGAGGCGTTCGAGTGAACACGCGCGCCTATGTCGGCTTGGGCAGTAACCTGGATGCCCCGGCCGAACAACTGCGCAATGCCCTGCAGGCGCTGGACCAGCTGGACGACACCCGCCTGGCAGCGGCTTCGGCCCTGTACACCAGCGAATCGCTGCTGCCCGGCCAGCCGCGCTATACCAACGCTGTCGCCGCGCTGGATACCTCGCTCGATCCGCTGGCCCTGCTGGACGCCCTGCAGGCAATCGAGCATGGCCAGGGCCGTGTGCGCAAAGAACGCTGGGGGCCGCGCACGCTGGACCTGGATATCCTGCTGTACGGCGACCAGGTCATCGACGTGCCGCGCCTGCAAGTGCCGCACTACCACATGCACGCCCGCCCCTTCGTGCTGTACCCACTGGCCGAACTGGTACCGGAAGACTTCCAGCTGGCCGATGGCCGCGCCCTCGCCCAGTTGCTCTCAGCCTGCCCGTACGTCGGCCTGGAGCGCCTGTAATACGGGCGCTCGGGTTTGAAGTAACGCCAGTAACACCCTGATAGTAACAATGCGGTAACAGGGTCATTGACTTCCCCCACCTCGCTCACGACTATAGGCGTCCCGTGTGACGCCAAAGTGCCGCACACCCGTATTTAGGCCCGGACGGACCTGTAACCGAACATCACACGCGATGATGTGCCGCTCCGGAAGATGACTACACGCGTTGTTTGCAGTCGTTTTTCACAGCGCCTGAACGAGGATTTTCCTACATGCCTGAAGTAACCCTGACCACCCTGCACGGCCTCAAGGCCAAGGGTGAAAAGATCACCATGCTGACCTGCTACGACGCGACCTTCGCCAAGATCGCCAGTCAGGCTGGCGTCGAAGTGTTGCTGGTGGGCGACTCCCTGGGAATGGTCCTGCAAGGCCATGACAGCACACTGCCCGTCACCACCGCCGAGATGGCCTACCACACTGCCTGCGTGAAACGTGGCAACGACGGTGCGCTGATCCTCGCCGACCTGCCCTTCATGGCCCATGCCACGCCTGAGCAGGCCTTCGCCAATTGCGCCACCTTGATGCAGGCCGGCGCCCACATGATCAAGCTCGAAGGCGCCGCCTGGCTGGCCGAAACCATTCGCCTGCTGGCCGAACGCGGCGTGCCGGTGTGTGCGCACATGGGCCTGACCCCACAAACAGTCAACGTCCTTGGCGGCTACAAGGTCCAGGGGCGCCAAGAAGCGCAAGCGCGGCAGATGCGTGCCGATGCCATCGCCCTGGAGCAGGCGGGCGCGGCCATGCTGCTGCTCGAATGCGTGCCCAGCGAACTGGCCGCGGAAATCACCCAGGCGGTGAGCATCCCGGTAATCGGCATCGGTGCCGGCAGCGCCACCGATGGCCAGGTGCTGGTCCTGCACGACATGCTCGGTTTGTCGCTAAGCGGACGGGTGCCGAAATTCGTCAAGAACTTCATGGCAGGCCAGCCCGATATCCAGAGCGCCCTCACCGCCTACGTCACGGCGGTAAAAGAGGTCAGCTTCCCTGGCAGCGAACACGGGTTCAGCGCATGAATACAGTCAAGACCGTCCGCGAACTGCGCGCCGCCGTCGCCCGTGCCCGCGGCGAAGGCAAGCGGATCGGCTTCGTGCCGACCATGGGTAACCTGCACAGCGGTCATGCCGCCCTGGTGACCAAGGCCGCCCAGCGTGCCGACTTCGTCGTGGCGAGCATCTTCGTCAACCCGCTGCAGTTTGGCGCCAACGAAGACCTGGACAAGTACCCACGCACCCTCGCCGCCGACCAGCAACGTCTGCTGGATGCCGGCTGCCACTTGCTGTTCGCACCCACTGTCGAAGAGATGTATCCCGATGGCATGAGCGTTCAGACGCGCGTCAGCGTGCCGAACCTGTCCGAAGGCCTGTGTGGCGCCAGCCGCCCAGGGCATTTCGAGGGTGTGGCCACGGTGGTCAGCAAGCTGTTCAACATGGTGCAGCCCGACCTTGCCGTGTTCGGCGAAAAAGACTTCCAGCAGCTGGCCGTGATCCGCGCCATGGTGCGCGACCTGAACATGCCCATCCAGATCATCGGCGAGCCCACCGTGCGCGCCGAGGACGGTTTGGCGCTGTCGTCGCGCAATGGTTACCTCACGCCTGAGCAGCGGGCCACGGCCCCGGTGGTGTATCGCACCTTGAAACAGATCGGCGAGGCCATCGCCCGTGGTCAGGTCGATTTCCCGGCGCTGGTCGAAGATAGCAAGGCACAGCTGATCGCTGCGGGCCTGCGTCCGGATTATCTGGAAGTGCGCCATGCCGTGACCCTGCGCCCGGCCACGTTCGGCGACCGTGACCTGGTGATCCTGGCCGCAGCCTATCTGGGTAACACTCGGTTGATCGACAACCTGTACCTGCATCTGGAAGAGAAGACCGCTTAACGGCCTGGGGCTGCTTTGCAGCCCCATCGCCGGCAAGC
>NZ_AKJC01000091.1 GCF_000282535.1 Pseudomonas sp. GM84
CAGCGGCAGCCAGCCGGTGGCGCGCTTGCCGAGCGCCGCCCTGTGCCTGCGCCCGCAGGTGTCGAAGAAACTGCGCGGGCGCAGCCTGCATGTGCTCGAGCGTGCCCTGCGCGACTTGCCGGTGCCGGTGCTCGGGCGCATCGATGACGATGCCTTGTGGCTCGACCTGCGCCAGCTCGACGACGAAGCCCAGTGGTTGGCGCAACTGCCCGCTCTGCAGCTGGGGCCGGTGCAGTGATCGTTGGTACCGCCGGGCACATCGACCACGGCAAGACCGCGCTGCTTCAGGCACTGACCGGCCAGGCCGGTGACCAGCGTCAGGAGGAACGCGACCGTGGCATGACCATCGACCTGGGCTACCGTTATGCGTCGCTTGCCGAAGGCGCGCCGTTGACCGGTTTCATCGATGTGCCAGGCCATGAGCGATTTATCCACAACATGCTGGCCGGTGCCCATGGCATCGACCTGGTGTTGCTGGTAGTGGCCGCAGACGACGGTGTGATGCCGCAGACCCGAGAGCACTTGGCGATCCTCGAGTTGTTGGGCATTCCCCAGGCGCTGGTGGCCATCAGCAAATGCGACCGGGTCGAGCCGGCGCGCCTGGCCGAAGTCCAGGCACAAGTCCGCGAACTGCTGGCGCCGGGGCCGTATGCCGGGGCGCGGCAGTTTCCGCTGTCGAGCATCACAGGGGAGGGCATCGACTCGCTGCGCCAGGCCTTGCTGGAGGCCGAAGCGCATGTGCGCCAGCGCAGCGTGCGCGGTGGTTTCCGCCTGGCCGTGGACCGTGCCTTTGCCGTGACTGGCGCAGGTGTCGTGGTGACCGGCACGGCGCTGGCCGGGCGCGTCAGTGCCGGTGACACGCTGTTGCTGGGCAAGGCCGGCAAAGCGGTGCGGGTGCGTGGCCTGCATGCCCAGAACCAGACCGCGCTGGTGGCCGAGGCAGGCCAGCGAGTGGCGCTGAATATTGCCGCCGAACGCCTGGCGGTGGAGCAGGTGCATCGTGGCGACTGGCTGGTGCCCGAGTGGCTGCATGCGCCCAGCGCACGGGTGGATATCGAACTGAACCTGCTGCCGAGCGAGACGCGCCTCTTCGAACATTTCAGCGCCGTGCATGTGCACCTCGGCAACCAGGATGTGACGGCCCGAGTGGCGTTGCTCGAAGGCGAATCCCTGGCGGCGGGCCAGCGCATGTTCGCCCAGTTGCTGCTCAACGCGCCGCTGCAAGCGGTGCACGGCGACCGCCTGGTGCTGCGCGATCAGCGCGCACAGCGAACGCTGGGGGGCGGCAAGGTGCTCGACCCGTTTGCGCCAAGTCGCCAGCGGCGCAGTGACGAGCGCCTGCGTCAGTTGCAGGTGCTGCGCGATGCCGAGGACCTCGAACAAGCCCTGCCGGCACTGCTCGCCAGCGCGCCTGGCGGCCTCGATCCGCAGCGCCTGGAGCGCCAGTTCAATCGGCTGCGTGAAACCTGGCATCTGCCGCAGGACGTGCTGGTGGTGGCCACGCGGCAGGGCCCGGTGTTGTTCGCCAACGGCCAATGGCAATCGCTCAAGCAGCAGGTGTTGGAGCAGTTGGCCCAGTTCCACGAACAGGAGCCCGACCAGCTCGGCCCGGACCGTGACCGGTTGCGCCGCTTTGCCGCGTTGCCGCTGGAGCGCCCGGTGTTCGTCAGCCTGCTGGATGAGCTGCTAAACGACGGTACGGTTGCCAGCAGCGGACCGTGGCTGCACTTGCCCGATCACCAGGTACAGCTGAGCGAGGCCGACAACGCCTTGTGGGCGCGCCTGCTGCCGAAGTTGCTGGAGGGGAGCTACGATCCGCCTTGGGTCAGGACGTTGGCCACTGAAGAAAAGTGTGCAGAGGCTGAAGTGCGACTCTTGCTGCGCAAGCTGGCGCGGTTGGGGCTGGTGCACCAGGTGGTGCGCGATCTGTTCTATCCCGAGGCGACGCTAAAGCGCATGGCAGAGCTGCTGCTCGCGCAAGCCAGCGCAACGCCGATAGTGCAGGTGGCCGCGTTTCGCGATATGTTGGGCATCGGGCGCAAGCGCAGTGTGCAGATTCTCGAATACTTCGACCGCATCGGCCTGACCCGCAGGGTAGCCGATCAGCGTCACATCCGTGCCGACAGCGCCCTGGCCCAGCAGCAGGCCAGGCACTGAGTTCAAGGAAGGCAATCGCGCCCGGTGGCGCGGCCGGGCTTCAAACCCGGTTGGGGACGGCAGCCGTTCCCGGGCAGGTTCGACTCCCGCTGCCTTCCGCCAATTTTCATGTCTGTAGTGGCCCTATCGCCGGCAAGCCGGCTCCCACAGGTGCCGCGCAGCACTCAAGACCAGCGCTCTACCTGTAGTGCCCTATCGCCGCGCAGCACTCAAGGGCGGCGCTCTACCTGTGGGGGCCGGCTTGCCGGCGATGAGGCCCGAGCCGTCACCAATCAGGCCCGTTCCCCACACAGATCCAGCGCAAACCACTGCTCCGCCGCCTCGACATCCAACCCCGCCCCCAGCAGCCCGAACAACTTGCCCAGCGCCGCCTCACGGGTCATCCCGCCGCCACTGACCAACCCCGCAGCACGCAGTCGATTGCCTGCCGCATAGGTATCGAACACCACCGACCCTTGCGGGCACTGGCTGATGGCAACCAGCATCACCCCACGCTGACGCGCCGCACGCAGCACATCAAGCAGCGCCTGATCGTCCGACGGCCCGGTACCACTGCCATAGCACTCCAGCACCAGGCCTTGCACACCCGTGTCGAGCACGCCGCGCAAATGCTCGGCTTGCAGGCCGGGATACACCGGCATCACGGCAAGATTGACCGGCTGGCGCTGCTGACCATAGCGCAATGCCTCAGGCACCTCGCTCGCACGCGAACCCTCACGATGGCGCGGTAGCGCGGCGAAGGCGTCGAACGCTTCACTGCGCAATTTCGAGGCGCGGCAGCCATGCAGCAGCTGCCCGTGGAAGTACAGCTGCACGCCATCCTCCAGGCCTTGTTCGAACTGGCGCAGGGCCCCGCACAGGTTATCCCAGGCGTCGCTGCCCGGCGCTCCGGCGGGCAGCATCGAGCCGGTCAGCAGCACCGGCACCGGCAGGCCCAGCAGCAGGAACGACAGGGCCGCCGCACTGTAGGCCAGGCTGTCGGTGCCATGCAGCACCAGCACGCCGTCATGCCCCGCATCCACCGCCGTGACGATGGCATCGCGCATGGCCAGCCAGTTGTGCTGCTGCATGTTGGCGCTGTCCAGCAGCGGGTTCAGTTCCTGCAGCGTCCAATGCACCTGCGGTGCAGCGGTCAACTGAGCGAAGTGTTCGCGCATGCGCGCTTCAAAACCACCGGCTGGCGCCAGGCCTTCGGCGGTTTCGAGCATGCCGATGGTGCCCCCGGTATAGAGGACGAGGAGATTCTTGACTGCACGCATGGAGAGCATCCGTAGCGGTGAGCGGAGGGGAAGCAGCCGCCCGCGGACGGGGCGGCTGTGCAGGGCAGGATATCAGCGTTGTGGCTGGACTTGGCCGGTGGCGTTGCCCGCGGCAGGTTCAACTTGCGGATTGGCCGGCCAGGCATTGCGGTCCAGGTCCAGGTCGGCGAACTTGGCCGAGTCGAACACAGGTTGATTGACGCCCGCCTTGCGCTGGTCATCGTAGTCGCGCATGACCCGCAGGCCGACCTTGAACAGCAGGGCCAGGGCAATCAGGTTGACGAAGGCCAGGCAGGTCATGGTGATGTCGGCGAAGGCGAACACGGTCGACAGGTCCTGCATCGAACCCCAGACCACCAGCGCCAGCACCAGGGCGCGGAACACCATCAGCACCACGCGGTTGCGGCTGAGGAACTGCAGGCTGTTCTCGCCCAGGTAGTAGTTGTAGAGGATACAGGTGAAGACGAACAGCGACAGCGCCACGCTGACGAACACGCGGCCCCAGTCACCGACCACGGCGGCCAGCGAGTTCTGGGTCAGGACGATGCCATCGCCCTCGAAGCCTGGGGTGTAGAAGCCCGACAGCAGGATCAGCAGCGCGGTGCAGGTGCAGATCACGAAGGTGTCGAGGAACACACTGAAGGCCTGGACCACACCCTGCGCACCGGGGTGCTTCACGGCGGCCACGGCGGCGACGTTGGGCGCACTGCCCAGGCCCGCTTCGTTGGCGAACACGCCACGCTTCACGCCCATGACGATGGCGCTGCCGAGCAGGCCGCCGAATGCAGGGTCCAGGCCGAAGGCGCTCTTGAAGATGGTTTCCAGCATGGCCGGTACGTGTTCGATCTGGGTGCCGATCACGTACAGGGTCACGCCGATGTAGGCCAGGGTCTTGACCGGTACCAGCAGGTCCGACACCGCAGCGATACGCTTGATGCCGCCGAGGAAGGTGATGGCCAGCAGCACCGCGAGGACGATGCCGGTGTGGCTTGGGTCGAAGGCAAAGGCGTTTTGCAGCGAGTGGGTCACGGTGTACGACTGCAGGCCGATGAAGGCGAAGCCGTAGGTGACCAGCAGCAGGATCGAGAACACCACCGCCATGCCTTTGTGCTTCAGGCCATGCTGGATGTAGTAGGCCGGACCACCACGGTACAGGCCATCGCCGTCGGCGCGCTTGTAGACCTGGGCCAGGGTGCACTCGAAGAAGCTGCTGGCCATGCCCACCAGGGCCGTGACCCACATCCAGAACACCGCGCCTGGGCCGCCCAGGGTCACGGCGATGCCGACACCGGCGATGTTACCGGCGCCTACGCGACCCGCGAGGCTCAGCATCAGGGCCTGGAAGGAACTCAGCTGGCCTGCCTGGCCACGCAGCGATTCCTTGAACACGGTGAACATGTGGCCGAAGTGGCGGAATTGAACGAACCGCGAGCGGATGGTGAAGTAACCGCCGAGACCGACGATCAGCACGATGAGGAGTTTCCCCGAAAGGAAATCGTTGAGTGCTTCGAGCATTGGAAAATGACCTCGATTCTTATTCTTTGCATGGAAAGACCAGCGGACGGCAGGCGCACCGCTATTCGTTGGGGCGCATGGTTGGCCATGACAAGAGTGGTTACAATTTCGCGGCTTGCTCTGACTTGATGCGACTTGATGCTAAAATGGCGTCATTCGCGTCACCTGGAACCTGCTCATGAGCGATCATTTCGCTACCAACCTCAAACTGGCTTGCAGCCATTACCGCTCTATTTCCGAGGTTTGCCGCCAGCTGTCGATCAACCGCGCGCAGTTCAACAAGTACCTGAGCGGGCAAAGCCGCCCGACGGCGTTCAACCTCAAGCGCATCGGCGATTTCTTCGGTGTCGAGGATTACGAGTTGAACCTGCCGGCCGAGCAGTTCGCCCGGCTGATCGGCGCCCGGGTATCCGCGGTGGCCGATCAGCCTAGCGATCCGATCAGCGAACTGTTCCGGCCGTTGCACGAACACGCTGGCAATCTGTCGCGCTACTGCGGTTACTACTTCGAATATTCCAACTGCATGTCGGTACCGGGCACGATCCTGGTGTCGCTGGTGCATCTGTGGGAAGAACGCGGCCGCTTCCTGTTCGAGCGGCAGGAGCGCCAGGAACGCTCCAGCGCTACCGAGCAGCACGCTGAAGTGCGCTGCCGCTATCTGGGCGCGGCGTTCCAGCTGCAAGACCGGGTATTCCTGATCGACTACGAGTCGCTGACCTTGAACGAGATGAGCCAGACCATCCTCATTCCCAGCTTCAAGAGCCGCATTACCCGTTTGAATGGGCTCAAGACCGGCGTCTCCAGCGGTGACCGGCGCAATCCGGCCTGTACCCGTGTGGTGTGGGAGTACCTGGGCGAGGAAATCAACCGCATCAATGCGTACCGGCAGGTAAAGCTGTACCAGCCGGATGATCCGCGAATCGATGACGATGTGCGTGAGCGGTTGAGTGTGGGGCCGTTGCGCAACAGTCTGTTCGAGATCGAATAACGGTATTGCCTGTGCTGGCCCTATCGCCGGCAAGCCGGCTCCCACAAGAAATACGGCGCTGTACCTGTGGGAGCCGGCTTGCCGGCGATAGGGCCAGCGAGAACCTCGCGAAGGTTCAAATCTGACGCAGCCATCCACCTACGGGATGACCGCTGTCGAGCAGCAGCCTCAAGGCCATCAGGCAGCACACTGTGATCAGCAGCGGCTTGACCAGCCGCGGCCCAAAGTAGAGGGCGCAACGCGCGCCGAGTTGGGCGCCGATGATGGCGCACACGGCCATTGCCAGTGCCAATGGCCAGATGATGGAGCCACCGTAGGCAAACACCGTCAGGGCCCCGAGGTTGCAAGACGCATTGAGGAGTTTGCTGTTGCAGATAGCCTGCATCAGGTGCTGGCCCAGCAGAAGGGTGAAGGCGACCATGAAAAACGAGCCGGTACCTGGACCAAAAATACCGTCGTAGAAACCAATGGGGGAGCAACTACCAGGGTGAAGCACAAGGTCGTTATCCGCTGTTTGCGCTCCCGCTCCCCCAGCTTGGGGCAAAGCGCAAAGTAGGCTGCCACTGCAATCAGCAGGATGGGGGCCGAAATCTCCAGAACGGCCCTGTCGAGCTGGCTGATCGACAGGGCGCCTGCAACGCCGCCGGTGAATGACAGCAGGGCCATTGACCAGCCTGCCCTCCATTGAATCATTCGCTTGCGGGCAAATGCCCAGACCGCCGAAACGCTGCCTGAGGAAGCCTGAAATTTGTTGGTAGCCATTGCGGCCAACGGATCGACCCCGGCAATGAACAGTGCCGGTAGGGTAACCAAACCTCCACCACCTGCTATCGCATCGAAGAAGCCGGCCAGCGAAGCAATGGCGGCAAGGGTCAATAAAGTTGCAATCTCGATTTCCATACTTGGCTACCCAGGCTTAACCGCGAACGACGAGAGGGTCTGGTTGAAGCACCAAGGGTCTTTCCTGAAGTTGGTTGGGGCGACGTCCTGTGATCCTTCCCAGTAACTCACTGTCCATCCTTTTTTATCCTTGTCTATAGGGATGTGATGGCGGGTCTCGTTGATATGTGAGTTATTGAGACAGGTATTTTTTGCGCTGGATGCAGGGTTGGGTTTTTATAAGGCGTAGGGCGTTTCCTGTGCGTTCGTAGGGACAGTGAAGTAATAGTGCTTGAGCCCCTGGGTTGGACTTCCCCGCCCGGAAACCGCAAAATGACCCCTTTCCTCCAATCAACCTGTTCGGATCTGCTGACTCTATGCGTATGCGCCTGATGCTGTTGGGTGGTGGCAATGCCCTCGGGCAAGCGCTGATTCGTCTCGGGGCCGAGGAGGGCATCGCATTCCTGGCGCCGCGCCCGCCGGAAGGCGGCTGGGGGCCGGCCAGCCTCACGCAGCTGCTGGACGACAATCGCCCCAATGCCCTGGTCAACCTGGCCTACTATTTCGACTGGTTTCAGGCCGAGTCGGTCAGCGAGCAGCGCCTGGCGCAACAGGAGCGGGCGGTGGAACGGCTGGCGGAGCTGTGCCAGCACCACCAGATCACCCTGGTGCAGCCTTCCAGCTACCGGGTGTTCGATGGCTCGCGAGCGACCGCCTACAGCGAAAAGGACGAACCGGTGCCCTTGGGCCTGCGCGGCCAGGCGTTGTGGCGCATCGAGCAGAGTGTGCGAGCGACCTGCCCGCAGCATGTGCTGTTGCGTTTCGGCTGGTTGCTGGACGAAAGCATCGACGGCGCCCTGGGCCGCTTCCTGACCCGCGCCGAGCAGCCCCAGGAGCTGTTGCTGGCCGATGATCGACGTGGCAACCCGACGCCGGTGGACGATGCTGCGCGGGTAATCCTCTCGGTGCTCAAGCAGCTCGATTGCAACGCGCCGCTGTGGGGCACCTATCATTACGCTGGCAACGAGGCGACCACGCCGCTGGCGCTGGGCCAGGCGATACTCGCCGAGGCCGGGCAGTATCGCCAGCTGGCGGTGCAGGCGCCGACCGCCCAGGCCCATGCCGCTCGCCCCGATGCCAGCGAAGAACCGCAGCATGCGGTGCTGGCCTGCAAGAAAATACTTCACACCTTCGGCATCAAACCGCGTGCCTGGCGCGCCGGTTTGCCGCCCCTACTGGACCGTTTCTACCGCCATGGCTGATGCCCCCATCCTGATCACCGGCGGTGCCGGCTTCATTGGCTCCCACCTGTGCGATGCGTTGCTGGACAAAGGCTACGCCGTGCGTGTTCTCGACGACCTCTCCACCGGCAAGCGCGACAATCTGCAGCTGGGTAACCCGCGCCTGGAACTGATCGAGGGGGATGTCGCCGACGCCGAACTGGTCGAGCGCGCTGCTGCAGGCTGCAAGGCTGTCGTCCACCTGGCCGCAGTGGCCTCGGTGCAGGCGTCGGTCGAAGACCCGGTAAAGACCCACCAGAGCAATTTCATCGGCACCCTCAATGTGTGCGAGGCCATGCGTGTGCATGGCGTGCGCCGCGTGCTGTTCGCGTCTAGCGCCGCGGTGTACGGCAACAATGGCGAAGGCCAGTCGATTGCCGAAGACACGCCCAAGGCACCCTTGACCCCCTATGCCGTGGACAAGCTGGCCAGCGAGCAGTACCTGGACTTCTACCGCCGCCAGCATGACCTGGAACCGGTAGTGTTCCGCTTCTTCAATATCTTCGGCCCGCGCCAGGACCCTTCCTCGCCCTATTCCGGGGTCATCAGCATCTTCAGCGAGCGGGCGACCCAGGGGTTGCCGATCACCGTGTTCGGTGATGGCGAGCAGACGCGCGACTTCCTCTATGTGGGCGACCTGGTGCAAGTGATGGTGCAGGCGCTGGAGCAGCCGCAGGTAGAGGAGGGCGCGGTGAACATCGGCCTGAACCAGGCGACTTCGCTGAACCAGTTGCTCAAGGCGCTGGAGCAGGTCGTGGGCAGCTTGCCGGCGGTGAGCTACGGCCAGGCACGTTCGGGTGACATCCGCCATTCGCGGGCGGACAACCAGCGGTTGCTGGCGCGGTTCGATTTCCCCGAGCCGACTTCGATGGTCGAAGGCTTGGCGCGCCTGCTCGGCAAGGCCTGAGTCAGCAGCGGGCCGCTTCGCGGCCCATCACCGTGGTTCGTTGCCACGACAAGCCAACGCCCACAGGGCTTGTAGACGGAAACAAAAAGGGCGGCCAAAGCCGCCCTGCGCTTAAACGGTCAGAACTTGTAGCCAAGCCCCACCATGTAGACCCAAGGGTCGACTTCCACATCGACCTTGGTCTTGCTGTAGCCCAGTGCGGTCGGGCCGTCGACGCTGGCTTTGGTGTCGATGTCGACGTACCAGACCGAGGCGTTGATCAGCAGGTTGTCGGTCAGCATGTAGTCCATGCCCAGCTGGCCGGAGATACCCACCGAGTCCTGCAGTTCGAGGTTGCTGAAGCCTTGCTGCTTGCGTTCGCTGGTCAGGTCTTCGTCGAAGAACAGGGTGTAGTTGATACCGATGCCGGCATACGGCTGGAACCGCGAGCCCGGGTCCATCGGGTAGTACTGCAGGGACAGGGTCGGTGGCAGTTGCTTGACGTCGGCCAGCTTGCCATCCAGCCCGCCGCCCAGGCCCTTGACCCCTACTTCATGCTGGAACGGTGTGGCGGCCAGCAGCTCGATGCCGACGTGGTCGGTGAGCATGTAGGCGAAGGTCAGGCCCAACTGGGTGTCGCTGTCCAGAGTAGCCTTGGTGCCCGACACCTTGCTGCCATCGAACTTCAGGTCGCCGCTGCTCTCGTTCGGTGCAGTGGTGATGGCGCCCGCGCGCAGGATCATGTCCCCCGCCTTGTGGGCGTGGGCGACAGGGGCGACGAGCGCAAGGGCCGCGAGCGAGGCACCGAGCAAAGACTTGTTCATGGAAGCTCCCAGAGGACGTTATTAATTGAAGTAGTCCAATATTACGGAGGCGGTTGAACAGAAAGTTTGACCCAGCTCAAAGAAGCGTACTCACGAATTCGAAACAGTTCTCACTTCAGCACATAAGCGTAAATTTTTTCCGCTTCCATCTGGTATCCGGCGTCGGCCAGTTCGCTGCGGGAGGCTCTAACTTGAAGCTTTCCTTCGATCCAGTACGGCTGGTAGAGGTCTTCGACGCGCACGCCCATTTCGCTGAAGATGTGCACGATCTGGTTCGCAGGGGGTGGCGGCACATGGATGCACGCGCCGTAGTAGGGCACCAGGAGGAATTCGGTGGTACGGCCTTCTTCGCTGACTTCCAGCGGCACAATGTAGCCGGGCAGTTTGATTTGCTGGCCGTCCAGGTCCTTGACCACCGGGGCCTCGGGCGCTTGCTGGCGCGCGGCAGGCGCCGACTCGGCGGACAGGGCGTCGCTCAACTGCGACATGTCGTGCAGGGGGGTGAGTTGCGGCGGGATGACGGGTGCGCCTTCGGGGATCAGTGCGGGCCAGTCGAGCTCGCGGGGGTCGGCTGCCCAGAGCGGTAGGGCCAGTAGCAAAAGCATCAGTAACAGGAGGCTTTGCAGTGCCTGGACCGGCCTCATCGCCGGCAAGCCGGCTGCCACATGGGCCGCGCCAACGCCCTCTGTGGGAGCCGGCTTGCCGGCGATGAGGCCAGTGAGTTTGTCGATCATGGTCAGCCCTCAGAGGTGGATCGACAAGCCATCGGCCAGCGACTGCCGATAGGCCCGCCAGGCCGGCACACTGCCCATCAGCAAGGCGGCGCCGAGGATGATGGCCAGCAACGTCCATTCATGCGCGCTGGGCCAGGCCAGTGGCAGGTACAAGCCGTAGTTGGCCTGCAGGTAACCCTGCGCCAGGGCGATCCCCGCATACAACAGCCCAAGCCCCGCCGCGATGCCCGCCACGGCCAGCGCCAGCGCTTCGAGCACCAGCAACCCGGCAATATGCCAAGGGCGAGCCCCTACCGAGCGCAAGATCGCCATCTCCCGGCGGCGCTCGTTGAGGCTGGTGAGAATGGCCGTGAGCATCCCGATCAACCCGGTCAGCACCACGAACAGCGAAACCACGAACAGCGCCTGCTCGGCTGTGCCCATCAGGCTCCACAGCTCCTGCAGCGCCACTCCAGGCAGGATCGCCAGCAACGGCTCGCTGCGGTATTCGTTGATCTCGCGCTGCACGCTGAACGTGGCGATCTTGCTGTTCAGGCCGAGCATGAACGCCGTGATGGCGGCAGGTTGCAAGTCCATGCTCCGCGCCTGCTCGGCGCTGATGCGCCCGGCGCCACGGGCCGGCACACCGTTGTGCCAGTCGATGTGGATAGCTTCCATACCCGCCAGGCTGATATGCAAGGTACGGTCGACCGGCGTGCCGGTGCGCTCTAGCACACCGACCACGGTGAACGGTTTGTCTTCGTGCTTGACCAGGCTGATCGCGGCCACGCCATGGGCCAGGACCAGCTTGTCGCCCAGCTTGTAATGCAGCGCGTCGGCGACTTCGGCGCCGAGCACCACTTCGAACGGGTCGTCGGCAAAGGCGCGCCCTTGGCTCAGCGCCAGGTGCTGCCGGCGGCCGTACTGGTAATGGCTGAAGTAGTCGCCGGTGGTGCCCATTACCCGGTAGCCGCGGTGCGAGTCGCCCAGCGAAATCGGGATCGCCCATTTCACCCGTGGGTCCTGGGCGTAGTGTTGAAAGCTGTCCCAGCGGATGTTGTTGGTGGCGTTGCCGATGCGGAACACCGAATACAGCAGCAAATTGACCGAGCCCGAGCGGGCGCCAACGATCAGGTCGGTGCCGCTGATGGTGCTGGCGAAGCTGGCGCGGGCTTCGGTGCGCACGCGCTCGACGGCCAGCAGCAGGCACACCGACAGGGCGATGGCGAACGCGGTGAGCAGGGCGGTGAAGCGGCGGTTGGCCAGGCTGGCCAGGGCAAGGCGAAGCAGGTACATCAGGCCTCCCGGGACTTGGCCGCGCGGTTGAGCTCGGCCAGGGACAGATGACGGTCGAACAGGGGCGCGAGGCTCTGGTCATGGCTGACGAACAGCAGGCTGGAACCGGCCGCCCGGCATTCGGCGAACAGCAGCTGGATGAACGTTTCGCGGGTGTCGGCATCCAGCGCCGAGGTCGGCTCGTCGGCGATGACCAGCTCCGGCTGGCCGATCAGTGCGCGGGCGGCGGCAACGCGCTGCTGCTGGCCGATCGACAGGCTGCCGGCGCGCCGTGCGAGCAGAAGCGGGTCATCCAGGCCAAGGTGGGCGAGCAGTACGCTGGCGGCCTGGTCGACACTGCCATGCCGTTGCCGTGCACGCTCGGCGCGGCTGCGCGAGAAGCGGCAGGGCAGCTCGACGTTCTCGCGCACCGACAGGAATGGCAGCAGGTTGAACTGCTGGAAGATGTAGCCGGTATGGTCGACCCGGAAGCGGTCACGCGCCCCTTGCCCCATTGCGCCCAGGTCATGGCCGAGCAGCTGGATGCGGCCCTGGCCCGGGAGGTTCACACCGCCGAGCAGGCCCAGCAGCGTGGTCTTGCCGCTGCCACTGGGGCCTTTGAGGAACAAGGCCTCGCCCGCCTCCAGGCGCAGCGCCGGGATATCCAGCAGCGGTGCCTGGCCTGGCCAGGCGAACACCAGGTCATGCAGTTCGATCAACGGCTGGCTCATTCAGAAGGTGACCACGGCTTTGCCCGGCGAGGTTTCCACGCCTTTCTGGCCGTTCGGGCCAATCAGTTGCACGTTGATCTTCTGGGTAGCCGGGAAGGCCTTGAACAGCGGCGCCAGGTCGATCTGGGCGAGTTTCTCGGGCGCTGCGCAGTTGAACTGATAATGAGCGCCGATATCGCTGTGCTGATGGCCGTGTTGGTGTTCATCGCCGTCATCGTCGGCTTTGGCGGTGTCACCGAACAGCGGGCTTTCCAGCACCTGGGCGTCTTCCTTGCAGCCGGCGGCTGCGGCCAGGCCAAACAGCGTCAGCGGCTGTTCGAGCTGCTGGCGCACGGCGGCCACCTTGGCCTTGTCGGCATCGCTGTTGGCGGCATGTTCGAAGCCGACCAGGTTCATCGCCGGGCTGTCCAGTTCCAGTTCCAGGGTACTGCCGTCGAGCACGGCATTGAGCTTGGCCACGCCATGTTCGTGGGCGCCGAGGGTGCCGTGGTCGTGGTCGTGGTCATCGTGGGCATGGGCCACGGTGAAGGGCAGCAGGGCGAAGGGCAGGGCGAGCAGCAGGCGACGCATGGACGACTCCAGGGCGGGCTGGTAAGGATTTGGTAATGTTATAACAATTTTTCTCTGCCTCGCCAGCCTGCCTGGCGCAGGTTTCATGTTGCTGTAGCATGAGCGTATCGAACTGGCTTCAAGGAACGCATCGTGAGAATTCGTGGACAGATTGGTGACTGGCCGGTGGACCTGACCATCGAGCTGGAGCCGGCGGAGTGGGCGCAGTTGGGGCGGCAGATCGAGGTGCCGGTAGTGGGTGAGGCTGTATCGACGGTTACCGCAGCGGCGCCGCGCCACGATGACGGGCAGTGGCAGGCCGCGCGCGAAGTGCTGCGCCAGGCAGGGCGAATGGATGGGCCGCAATTGCTCGACCGACTGGAAGGGCTGACGGGCAGTACGGCGGCAGGCAAGCGGCTGCTGGTGCGGTTGCGGCACAGCAGCGAGGTGAAGGTGGAAAGTGGCGTGGATGCGCCGGTTTATCACTGGATCGGATGAATTCTCGGTGAGTGGGCCGGCCTCTTCGCGG
Organism: Pseudomonas sp. GM84; assembly: GCF_000282535.1. GTDB lineage: Bacteria > Pseudomonadota > Gammaproteobacteria > Pseudomonadales > Pseudomonadaceae > Aquipseudomonas. The sequence goes on from NZ_AKJC01000091.1 coordinate 13,586, forward strand.
GGCAAGCCCGCTCCCACAGGATTACCTCTGTACCTGAGAGTTGCACGGTACCGGTGGGAGCGGGCTTGTCCCGCGAACGAGGGCGAAGCCCTCGCCGGATACAACGGTCAGAACATGGCCGACGACAGCTTGCGACGGTACACGCCTACCAGCGGATGATCGCCGCCGAGCAGTTCGAACACCTGCAGCATCGCCTTCTGCGGCAGCCCGTCAGCGTATCCACGGTTACGCTGGAACAGCTTCAGCAGCCCATCCAGCGCCGCTTCGTACTGCTGACGCGCCAGTTGCTGAATGCTCAGCTGGTACGCCGCTTCATCATCCTGCGGGTTCTGCGCCAGGCGGCTCTTCAGCTCGGCGACTTCCGGCAGGCTGGCGGCCTGGCGCAGGAAGGTCAGCTGGGCCTTGGCACCGGCCAGGGCGGCCTTGTGTTCGTCGGTCTTGACCGCGTCCAGCACCGTCTGGGCCTCACCCAACTCATTGCGCTCGGCCAGGCAGCGGGCATACAGGATCAGCGCTTCGGCATTGCTGTTGTCCTCGCTCAGCAACTGCTGCAGCGCGGCTTCCGCCTCGGCGAAACGGCTTTCGGCGAACAGCGCCTTGGCCTGCTCCAGCGGCGATGCGGCGGGGGCGGCAGGCATTTGCACATGCGGCTCGAGCATGGCGCGAATCGCCGACTCCGGCTGCGCACCGGCAAAGCCGTCGACCGGCTGGCCGTCCTTGAACAGCACCACGGTCGGCAGGCTGCGGATACCGAACTGGGCAACCACTTGTTGCTCGACGTCGCAGTTGATCTTGGCCAGCAGCAACTCGCCCTGGTAACCCTCGGCGATCTTCGCCAGCAATGGCATCAATGCCTTGCAGGGGGCGCACCACTCGGCCCAGAAGTCCACCAGCACCGGCTTGTGGAAGGAGTTCTCGATCACCAGCTGCTGGAAGGTGGCATCGGTAGCGTCGAAAATGTAAGGCGTGTCTTGTGTCATCGCGACTCTCGCAAACTCGTGTATGGCATCACTATAAGGCGCCGCGGCTGGCGTGGTACAGGCTGACCCGGCGGAATTCGTGTGGTTCGGCCAGATCCGGCAGGGTCAGTGCTTCGAGCACGCCCAACTGCTGGTAGAGCGGGTGGCTGAAGTCGCGTACCCGTGAGTCGGCCACCAGGGCCTGGCGACCGCGGCCGAGGAAGGCATCCAGCAGCGGCAGGTTGGCGCGGTCGTACAGCACATCGGCAACCAGGATCAGGTCGAAGCGGTCGTCTTCGGCGAAGAAGTCGCTGCTGTAACCCAGCTCCACCCCGTTCAGCAGGGCATTGGCGCGGCAGGCGTCGAGTGCCAGCGGGTCGAGGTCGCACGCCACCACTTCTGCAGCACCGGCACGGGCGGCGGCAATGCCGGCGATGCCGGAGCCGGCGCCAAAGTCCAGTACGCGTTTGCCGGCCACCCACTCGGGGTGCGCGGCCAGGTAGCGGGCCATGGCCAGGCCGCTGGCCCAGCAGAAGCTCCAGTAGGGAGGCTCTTCGAGAATGCGCCGGGTTTCTTCGCTGCTGAAGGCGCGGTCCATGTTCTGGTCGTCGATGAGCCAGAGCTTGAGCGCGCACTCGGGCAGTTCGCTGACGACCAGACGGGCTTCGCCGATCAGGCTGCCGAGGGCCTGTTGCAGTGCCAGCGGCGCCACTTACGGCGCCTTCTCGAAACGCAGCGGGCCGGTGGCCTGGTTTTGCGCCTGAACGATGCGCACCGGCGGCAGGTGCATGATCAGCTGGCCCGAACTGCTGGCGCGGCCGCGCAGTTCGACCCGGGCGCCGGCGGGGAATGCCTCGGGATTGAAGCGCAGTTGGTAGGGCAGGTCCTGGCCGGTCCCGGTCAGGGAGCTGCTGGCCAGCAACTGCTGCGGCCGGTCGCGCTCGTCGATGACCAGCAGGGCCAGCTCCACATCGGCACCGGCAGGAATGTTCAGCAAGGTGCCGCTCAGTTCACGCTGGTAGACCGGCAACGGGCCGAGTGGTTGCGCCTTCTTCGCCACCTTTGAAGGTGCTGCTACGGGCGCTTGTTCGGTGTTGGGCCGGTCGCTGCCGCAGGCAGCGAGAAGGGCGGTGCAGCACAGCACGGCGAGCGCGCGAAAATGCATAGGGGAGTCCTTCACGGGCAGAATTGCATGGATGTTAACCCCTTTGGCTTGTCTTGCGAGTGCAATGCGCTACCATGGCCCTCCCTTTTTTTGTTGCCTGCCACCATGCACTGTCCCTTTTGCGGTGCCAACGACACCAAGGTCATCGACTCGCGCCTGGTCGCCGAGGGCGAGCAAGTGCGCCGCCGTCGCGAGTGCGTGGCTTGCGGCGAGCGTTTCACCACCTTCGAAACCGCCGAGCTGGTGCTGCCGCGGCTGATCAAGCAGGACGGCACGCGCCAGCCCTTCGATGAAGAAAAGCTGCGTGCCGGCATGCAGCGCGCGCTGGAGAAGCGCCCGGTCAGTGTCGAGCGCCTGGAAGCGGCGCTGGCGCACATCAAGAGCCGGCTGCGAGCGACCGGCGAACGTGAGGTCAAGTCGCTGGTCGTCGGCGAGTTGGTGATGGCCGAACTGCGCAAGCTCGATGAAGTGGCCTACATCCGTTTCGCTTCGGTGTACCGGCGCTTCCAGGACCTCGACGAATTCCGCGAAGAAATCGACCGCCTGGCCCGCGAGCCAGCTAAAGAGTGAACATGCCGAGCCAGACCGCGATCCTCGACGCCCATTACATGGCCCGTGCCCTGGAGCTGGCGCGCAAGGGTGTGTACACCACCCACCCCAACCCGCGCGTAGGTTGCGTGATCGTTCGCGATGGCGAGGTCGTCGGCGAGGGCTGGCATGTGCGTGCCGGCGAGCCGCATGCCGAGGTGCATGCGCTGCGCCAGGCCGGTGAACGTGCCCGCGGCGCCTGTGCCTACGTGACCCTGGAGCCGTGTAGCCACCATGGCCGTACCCCGCCGTGTGCCGAAGCGCTGGTCAAGGCCGGTGTGGCGCGTGTGGTGGCCGCCATGCAGGACCCCAACCCCCAGGTCGCCGGCCAAGGCCTGCGGCGGCTGGCCGACGCGGGCATCGAAGTGGCAAGCGGTGTGCTCGAGGCCGAGGCCCGCGCACTGAACCCCGGTTTCCTCAAACGCATGGAGCACGGCCTGCCGTTCGTGCGCGCCAAGTTGGCCATGAGCCTGGACGGTCGCACGGCCATGGCCAGTGGCGAAAGCCAGTGGATTACCGGCCCTGCGGCGCGGTCTGCGGTACAGCGTCTGCGGGCCCGCTCCAGTGTGGTGCTGACCAGCGCCGCCAGCGTTCTGGCCGATAACGCACGGATGACCGTGCGCGGTGCCGAACTGGGGCTGGATGAGGAAACCACCGCGCTGGCCCTGAGCCGGACACCGCTGCGCGTGCTGATCGACGGCCACCTGCGTTTGCCGCTGGATGCGCCGTTCTTCCAGGCGGGTCCCGCCCTGGTGGTGACCGCCATGGGCGATGACCCTCGCTATGCCGAGGCTGGCCACGAACTGCTGAACCTGCCAGGCAGCAACGGCCACGTCGATCTACAGGCCCTGATGCAGGTGCTGGCAGCGCGCGGCGTCAACGAAATCCTGCTGGAGGCCGGTGCCGGCCTGGTCGGTGCCTTCGCCCAACACGGCTTGATCGACGAGTACCAGCTGTTCGTCGCCGGCACCTTCCTCGGCTCCCAGGCCCGCCCGCTGCTGGACTGGCCATTGAGCAAGATGAGCGAAGCACCCCGGCTGAAAATTACCGAAATGCGCGCAGTGGGCGATGACTGGCGGGTCACGGCCATCCCTCTGCCGGCGCCCGGCGTATAATGCCGGGCTTGCCCCGCGCAACCCGTTCTTGAGGAAGACCCCATGTTCACCGGCATCATCGAATCCATCGGCACCATCCGCAGCATGACCCCGAAGGGCGGTGACGTGCGTGTGTACGTCGAAACCGGCAAGCTCGACCTGGGTGACGTCAAGCTCGGCGACAGCATTGCCGTCAACGGCGTATGCCTGACCGCCGTCGAGCTGCCGGGCGATGGCTTCTGGGCCGACGTCAGTGTCGAGACCCTCAAGCGCACCGCCTTCATCGACCTCAAGAGCGGCAGCAAGGTCAATCTGGAAAAGGCCCTGACCCCGACCACCCGCCTGGGCGGCCACCTGGTCAGCGGCCACGTCGACGGTGTCGGCGAAATCATCTCGCGCAGCGATAACGCCCGCGCCATCCAGTTCCGCGTGCGTGCACCCAAGGAGCTGGCCAAGTACATCGCCCACAAGGGGTCGATCACCGTCGACGGCACCAGCCTGACGGTCAATGAGGTCAATGGGGCTGAGTTCGAGCTGACCATTGTCCCGCACACCCTGTCCGAAACCATCATGGCCGACTACCGCGCAGGACGTCGGGTGAACCTTGAGGTCGACCTGCTGGCCCGTTACCTGGAGCGCTTGCTGCTGGGTGACAAGGCTGCCGAACCGAGCAAGGGCAGTGGCATCACCGAAAGCTTCCTGGCCGCCAACGGCTTCTTGAAATCCTGATTGAGAAGGGGGTGCCGCGTGGCGCTCAACAGCATCGAAGAACTGGTCGAAGACATCCGCCAGGGCAAAATGGTCATCCTCATGGATGACGAAGACCGCGAGAACGAAGGCGACATCATCATGGCGGCCGAGTGCTGCCTGCCTGAGCACATCAACTTCATGGCCAAGCACGCCCGTGGCCTGATCTGCATGCCGATGACCCGCGAGCGCTGCGAAACGCTCAAGCTGCCGCTGATGGCACCACGCAATGGCTCGGGCTTCGGCACCAAGTTCACCGTGTCCATCGAAGCCGCCGAAGGCGTCACCACCGGCATCTCCGCCGCCGACCGCGCACGTACCGTGCAGGCTGCCGCCGCCAAGGATGCCAAGGCCGAAGACATCGTCAGCCCGGGCCACATCTTCCCGCTGATGGCCCAGCCCGGCGGTACCCTGGCCCGCGCCGGCCACACCGAAGCCGCCTGCGACCTGGCGCGCATGGCCGGCTTCGAGCCGAGCGGCGTGATCTGCGAAGTGATGAACGACGACGGCACCATGTCGCGCCGTGCCGAGCTGGAAGTGTTCGCGGCCGAACACGGCCTGAAGATCGGCACCATCGCCGACCTGATCCACTACCGCATGATCCACGAGCGCACCGTGCAGCGCGTGTCCGAGCAGCCGATCGAGAGCGAGCTGGGCCAGTTCAACCTGGTCACCTACCGCGATTCGGTGGAAGGCGACGTGCACATGGCCCTGACCCTGGGCAAGATCTGCGCTGAAGAGCCAACCCTGGTCCGTGTGCACAACATGGACCCGCTGCGCGACCTGCTGATGGTCAAGCAGGCTGGCCGCTGGAGCCTGCGCGCGGCCATGAGCGCCGTGGCAGACGCCGGCAGCGGCGTGGTACTGCTGCTCGGCCACCCGCTGGAGGGTGACGTGCTGCTGGCGCACATCCGCGAAAGCGCTGGCGACGGTCAGGCCAAGGCGCCGACCACCTACAGCACCGTCGGTGCCGGTTCGCAGATCCTGCGTGACCTCGGCGTGCGCAAGATGCGCCTGATGAGTTCGCCGATGAAGTTCAATGCGATATCCGGATTCGATCTGGAAGTTGTAGAATACGTGCCCTCCGAGTGACTTGAGGCGGCATTGACGCCCTGCAACTCGAGTCCAGACCCTGTCGAGGCCGCCAGCGCGCGGCCTCGCTCTTGAATATGAGAATATCGGAATGACCCTGAAGACCATCGAAGGTACCTTCATCGCCCCCAAAGGTCGCTATGCTTTGGTGGTTGGCCGCTTCAACAGCTTCGTCGTAGAAAGCCTGGTAAGCGGTGCCGTTGATGCCCTGGTACGCCACGGTGTCAGCGAAAGCGACATCACCATCATCCGTGCCCCGGGCGCGTTCGAAATCCCGCTGGTGGCACAGAAAGTCGCCCAGCAAGGCGAATACGACGCGATCATCGCCCTGGGCGCAGTGATCCGTGGCGGTACCCCGCACTTTGAATACGTGGCGGGCGAATGCACCAAGGGCCTGGCCCAGGTGTCCATGGAGTTCGGTGTGCCGGTGGCCTTCGGTGTTCTGACCGTCGACTCCATCGAGCAAGCCATCGAGCGTTCCGGCACCAAGGCCGGCAACAAAGGTGCTGAAGCTGCCCTGTCCGCTCTGGAAATGGTCAGCCTGCTGGCGCAGTTGGAGGCCAAGTGATTAGCGACGAAAGCGATCGTTTCAACCCGCGCGATCCAAAACCTGCGGATGCCGGCAAGCCATCGAAGAGCGCCAAGCGCCGCGAAGCCCGCAAGCTCGCGACCCAGGCGTTGTATCAGTGGCACATGGCACAGCATTCGCTGAACGAGATCGAAGCGCAGTTCCGGGTCGATAACGATTTCACCGATGTCGATGGCGCCTATTTCCGCGAGATCCTGCATGGGGTCCCGGCGATCAAGAGTGAAATCGACAAGGCGCTGGTGCCTTGCATGACCATCGCACTGGAAGAGCTCGACCCCGTCGAGCTGGCCGTGCTGCGGCTGTCCACCTGGGAGTTCATCAAGCGCGTCGACGTACCGTACCGCGTGGTGATCAACGAAGGCGTGGAACTGGCCAAGGTCTTCGGCGCCACCGACGGCCACAAGTTCGTCAACGGCGTGCTGGACAAGCTCGCGCCTTCGCTGCGCGAAGCAGAAGTCAAGGCGAACAAGCGCTGATCCTGGCGCTGCCTGGCCATGGGTGAGTTCGAGCTGATCAACCATTACTTCGCCGCCGCGCCCTGTGCGCAGGGCGGCGAGGGCGTGGTGCTGGGGATCGGCGACGACTGTGCCCTGCTGGACCTTCCCCCCGGCGAGCAGCTGGCGGTGTCGACCGACACCCTGGTTGCCGGCGTGCATTTTCCCGCTGTCTGCGACCCACGCCTGCTTGGCCAGCGCTCATTGGCCGTGGCGGTCAGCGACCTGGCGGCCATGGGCGCCGAGGCCATCGGCTTCACCCTTGCCCTGACCCTGCCTGGCGTCGGCCCGGACTGGCTCGAAGCCTACGCCGCCGGCCTCAGCCACATGGCCCAGCGTTGTCGCATCAGCCTGATTGGCGGCGACACCACCCGGGGCCCGTTGAGCATCACCGTCACCGTGTTCGGCCGCGTGCCGGCTGGCCAGGCCCTGCGCCGCAGCGGTGCCCGTCCGGGCGACCTGCTGTGTGTGGGTGGTTCGCTGGGCAAGGCGGCGGGTGCACTGCCACTGGTGCTCGGTGAGCGCGATGCGCCTGCCGAACTGGCCGAGCCGCTGCTGGCGCACTACTGGTCACCGCTGCCCCAGCTCGGCCTGGGCCAACGCTTGCGTGGCCTGGCCACGGCGGCCCTGGACATCTCTGACGGCCTGCTGGCGGACTGCGGGCATATCGCCAAGGCGTCCGGCGTCGCGCTTGAGGTGAACCTGGTGCAGGTGCCAGTGTCTCCAGTTCTAGAGGCCTTTCTCGGCCGCGAAGCAGCCGTGCAGGCGGCGCTTACCGGCGGCGACGACTATGTGCTGGCATTCACCTTGCCCCCCGAATCGCTCGCGGCGCTGGCAGACGTCGAGGTGCATGTCGTCGGCCGCGTGCTCGAAGGCCATGGGGTGACGTTGCGTGACCCGCAGGGCCTGGACATCACCCCCGTCCAAAGGGGCTATCAACACTTTAGGGAGACACCGTGACCGACCACCCCAACCAGGTGCCTGCGGAGTTCGTTCCGCCATCGGTCTGGCGCAACCCCTGGCATTTCATCGCCTTCGGCTTCGGCTCCGGCACCCTTCCCAAGGCCCCGGGCACCTGGGGTTCGATGGTGGCCATCCCGTTCATCCCGTTGTGGCAGATGTTGCCGGACTGGGGCTACTGGCTGCTGCTGGGCGTCACCATGCTGTTCGGCTTCTGGCTGTGCGGCAAAGTCGCCAATGACTTGCGTGTGCACGATCATGAAGGCATTGTCTGGGACGAGATGGTCGGCATGTGGATCACCCTATGGCTGGTGCCTGAAGGGTGGCAGTGGATCCTGGCAGGGTTCCTGATGTTCCGCTTCTTCGACATCCTCAAGCCATGGCCGATCCGCTGGATCGATCGTCATGTGCATGGCGGAGTCGGCATCATGCTCGACGATATCCTGGCTGGCGTCTTCGCCTGGCTGGGCATGCAGCTTCTGGTATGGGCGGTGGGCTGACTACAGGGAGTGCTTCGATGGCCATAAGGACTGTGCTGCTGGCAATGCTGCTTACGTTTGCGCCCTGGGTGGTGGCAGCCGAAGAGGTGCCGAAGCAGATCCACCTGGTCAGTGAAGAGTGGCTCGACTACACCAATGCCGATGGTACAGGCGTGGCCTGGGATGTACTGCGCAAGGTGTTCGAGCCGGCTGGGGTCAAGGTGGTCACCCAGACCATGCCCTACAGTCGCGCGATCGGGCTGGTGAAGCGTGGCGAGGCGGATGCCTGGGTTGGCTCGTACAAGGAAGAGACCGACGACAACCTTTACCCGCGCTGGCACTTCGACATGGATCATATCTATGCCCTGGGGCTTGCCAGCAAGCCGGTGCCGAGCCATGACACGGTCGGCAGCTATCGCCTGGCCTGGGTGCGCGGTTATGACTACGCCAGCTACCTGCCCAATGTGCACACGTTCCGTGAGATCCAGCGTCGCGAAGGCATCCTGCCGATGCTTGAACATGACCGTGTGGACTTCTACATCGATGCGCAGACCGAAGTGGACTATGTGCTGGGGCAGAGCTCGCAACCTGAGCGTTTTCGCCGTACCCATGTAGCCGAGTTGCCGTTGTACCTGGCCTTTGCCCGTAACGAGCAGGCCAAGGCTTTGCTTGACCTGTTCGACAGGCGCATGGCCGAACTGGTACGCAGTGGCGAGTTGAAGGCGATTTTCGAGCACTGGAAGCAGCCGTATCCGTTCACTGCGGACAGCAAGCCGCAATAGCTGGGGCCGCTGCGCGGCCCATCGCCGGCAAACCGGCTCCCACAGGGTAAGCACAGGCTTCAAGAGCTGCGCTGTACCTGTGGGAGCCGGCTTGCCGGCGATAGGGCCCCAACAGGCAACCTAAGCATCGAACTTTTCGATCTTATGCCACGGTATTCAACGAGCGCACAGGCCCCAACCTGCTGATACAATCGCGTCACGAGAAATTTCCAACTTATCCAGGAGCACAACGTGCCCGTCGTCTTTGTTGCCGCCTCTAAACTCCCGACCCCCTTCGCGACTTTCACCATGCATGGCTTTCTCGACGAAGCCACTGGCCGTGAGCATGTAGTGCTCAGCCTGGGTGATATTGCCGACGGCGAGCCGGTGCTGGGGCGTCTGCACTCCGAGTGCCTGACTGGCGATGCCCTGTTCAGCCAGCGGTGTGACTGCGGTTCGCAGCTGGAAGCCGCCTTGCAGGCCATCGCCCGCGAAGGCCGTGGCGTGCTGCTCTACCTGCGTCAGGAAGGCCGCGGCATCGGCCTGCTGAACAAGATCCGCGCCTACGAACTGCAGGACGGTGGCGCCGACACCGTCGAAGCCAACGAGCGTCTGGGCTTTGCTGCCGACCAGCGCGACTACGCCATGTGCCTGCCGATGCTCGAACACCTGGGCGTGAAGTCGCTGCGCCTGATGACCAACAATCCGCGCAAGGTCAAAGCACTCACCGACATGAACATCAATGTCGCCGAGCGTGTTCCGCTGCACACCGGTCACAACCCCCACAACCGCTATTACCTGGCGACCAAGGCCGACAAGCTTGGCCACATGCTGGGTAGCGAACACCAGGGCGAGGTGCCCCAGGCGTGACCCGTGGCGAGGTGAAGCGGCGCCTGGCCCTGGCCTGGTGGCAATACCTGGCGGTCGGCCTGGTGCCGTTGCCGGTCATGGCCTGGGCCTTCGGTGGCGGCGATGCCCTGGTCTCGGTGCTGGCCATGCCGCTGTTCATCGCCGGTGCGGCGACCATGTTCCTCAGTCTGCCGCGCTTTGGCGCCTACAAGCGCGCCTTGATCGCCACCTCCAAGGTACTGGGCACGGCCGAAGAGCCGGCCGCCTGGATCGAGTTGGCGCGTGTGCGGCGCATGGCCATGCTGTTCGCCTGCTTCCCCGCGTGGGTCGCCGCGCTGTCGGTGCTGGTGGGGCTCGAAGCCGTGCCGCAGATCTTGCTGGCGCTGTCCACCGTCGTGCTGCTCTACCTCTACCGCATCCCGCGTCAACTGGGCTGATGCGCGTCCTCTTCTGGCTGCTGGCATTGCTGGCCGGCAGCGCCCAGGCCGGTGAGCCGTTGCGGGTCATCAGCCTTGCCCCTTCCATGACTGAAATCATGCTCGAACTGCAGGCCGACGACCTGTTGGTTGGCGTGCTCGACGGTGGCGAACGGCCGACGGCGCTGGCCGACCTGCCTTCGGTGGGGCGCCAGGGGCAGTTGGACATGGAGCGCCTGCTCAGCCTCAAGCCGGATCTACTGTTGGTCTGGCCCTCAAGCGTGGCCCCGGCCCAGCGCGACCAGCTCAAACGCCTGGGCATCGCCACCTACAGCGCCGAACCCCACGACCTGGACCAGTTGCTCGCGCAGATCGAGGCGATTGCTGTGCAGGTCGGACGCGCCGAGCAAGGGCGGCGCCACGCGGCGGCACTGGGCGAGCGATTGCAGCAATTGCGCCAGCAGTATCGGCGGGCAGAGCCGCTGCGCGTGTTCTATCAAGTGTGGGACCGGCCGCTGTACACCTTGGGCGGCGGGCAGGTGGTCAGCGACGCCCTGGCGGTGTGCGGTGCGCGCAACATCTTTGCCGACCTCAGCCTGCCGGCACCTCAGGTCAGTGTCGAATCGGTGTTGTTGCGGGATCCGCAGGTGATCCTTGCGGGCGACTCGGCGCAACTGGCCAGCTGGAAGGCCTGGCCGCGCCTGAGCGCAGTGGCCGGCGAGCGCCTGCTGGTGGTGCCGGACAAGGGGCTGGAGCGGCCCAGCGGGCAGATGATCGAAGCCACTGCCCGTCTGTGCGCGCTGCTGGCGGCTAGAGCGCCGGCGTCCAGGTGACGCTGATCAGCGCTGTGCGGCCTTCTTCGCGGTAGCCGTAGTTGTTGCCCTGGTAGCTGTAGTGGGTGCGGCTGTACTGTTTGTCCAGCAGGTTATCCAGCTTCAAGTCGAACTTCAGCTCGGCGCTTGCAGCCCAACTTCCACGTAGGCCCAGCACGCCGTAACCACTGATCGGGTCGGTATTGGCTTCGTCGTTGTAGCTGCTGCTTGCCGCCTGCCAGCTGGCGCCAACGCCGAAACGGTCGAATTGTCGGTCGATGTCCAGGCTCACGGTGCGCCGTGCCCGGCGAGAGAGGGTATGACCGTTGTCGCGGTTGCGCGGGTCGATCAGTGCCAGGCCCAGTTGCGACGTCCAGCCGTTCCATTCCTGGTTGAGGGCCATCTCGAAGCCGTTGATGCGGGCGGCCCCGACGTTCTCGGGTTGCACGCTGTACTCGATTGCGTCACGCAGGTCCGTGCGGTACAGCGAGGCTTCAAGCCTGCTGCTTTCGCTCAGCTGGCTGCGCCATTGCAGCTCATAGCTTTTCGAGTGCTCGGGCTTGAGATCCGGGTTGTTGTAGCCGGGGAAATACAGATCGTTGAAGGTGGGCGCTCGGAAGCCTTCGCTGTACGACAGCAATACATCGTTGGCCGCGTTGAGCGGTACCGTCAGGCTGCCGCTCCAGGTGGTCTGCCCTCCGAACTGCTGATTCTCGTCGTGGCGCAGACCAATCTCGGTAGAGAAGTATTCGCCATGAAAGCGGTGCTGGGCGAACAGCGCTCGATTCCAGCGGCTGTCCTCGGTGAAGTCGGTACTGGCATGGACTCGGTCTTCGTACCAGTCGCCACCTAGCAGCAGGCTGTTGTGCTCATCCAGGGTCAGGTTGTTCTGCCAGGTGGCCTGGTCGCGGTACGTATTGAAGGGGAAGCTGGAATCGCTGAGCTTGTCTCGGCTGTCGTCGCGGTTCTCGCTGTGGGCCAGTTCGAACCGTGTGTTCCACGCCTCGGTGATCTGCGCATCCAGATAGCTGCCGATGCTGCTGACGGAGAAGTTCGAATAGGGCTCTTGCGGGCTGAATCCGCGTGGCTCGTCGTACTCGTGTCGCCCACGGCTATCGAGCATGTTCAGACCCGCCTCAAAGCGTTCGCCAAAGGTATGGCTCAGGCTCAGGTTGAACGACTTGTTGCGATAGGCGTCATGGTCGCTGTCGCTGGCAAAGGATGGCCCGGTCGAGTCGATGCCGGCAGTTTCATCAAGGCTCGCGCCGAGGTTGAAGCGGGTCGCACCGTTACCGCCTGAAAGTCCCAGGCTGCGTTGGAAACTCTGGTTGCTGCCTGCTGCCAGGCGCAGGCGCGGCTGCAGGTTCTGGCCATCGCCTCGGCGGGTGAAGATCTGGATGACCCCGCCGATGGCATCGCTGCCATAGATCGCCGAACGCGAACCGCGCAGCACTTCGACGCGTTCGATCTGGTCGACGTCGAGAAACTGCAGGCCGCTGTCGCCTGAGGTGGCGTTGGCAATGCGCACGCCATCGACCAGCACCAGACTCTGGGCGGCCTTGGTGCCACGGATGAAGATCCCTGGCAGGCTGCCACGGCCACCGGTGGGCGCGACCTGTACGCCTGGCACTCGGGTGAGCAGATCGGTGGCGCTGCTGGGCTGCAGGCGGTCGATGTCGCTGCGGGTGAACACGGTGTTGGCGGCGCTGGTGGCGGTGCGCGACTCGACCTGGCGGTTGGCGCTGATCAGCACGTCGGGGAGCTTCAGGGCGTCGTCGCGAGCAGGTTCGGCAGCCAGGGCAGCCGTGGGGACGCACAGCAGCGTGGCAAGGGTCGGAATTTTCATTGGTATCACCATCGTATTCGCGGGACAAGCCCGCTCCCACAGGTTCACCAATGCTCTTGAGAAGAGCGAGTCAACTGTGGGAACGGGCTTGTCCCGCGAATGGGCCGCAAAGCGGCCCCAAGGATTTACAGGCCCAGCTTGGCCATGCGCGCCGTTACCGAAGCCTCGATCCCGGCAGCATCCAGCCCGCACTCGGCCAGCATCTGCGCCGGCTTGGCGTGTTCGACATAGATGTCCGGCAGGCCCAGGTGCAGCAGTGGCTTGACCACGGCCTGGCTGGCCAGGAACTCGCCCACGGCAGCGCCGGCACCGCCCATGATGGCGTTCTCTTCGATGGTCACCAGCAGCTCATGGCTGCCCGCCAGTTCCAGCACCAGGGCCTCATCCAGCGGCTTGACGAAACGCATGTCGACCACCGTGGCGTCGATGCGCTCGGCCACTTCGAGGGCTTCGGCCAACTGCACGCCAAACACCAGCAGGGCGACTTTTGCACCCTGGCGGCGGACCACACCCTTGCCAATTTCCAGCGGGTCCAGATCGCCGCTGATCGGCGCGTTAGGGCCGGTACCGCGCGGGTAGCGCACGGCCGCCGGGCCGTTGTACAGGTGGCCGGTGCTGAGCATCTTGCGCAGTTCGTTTTCGTCGCTCGGGGTCATCACCAGCATGCCGGGGATGCAGCGCAGGTACGACAGGTCGTAGCTGCCGGCGTGGGTCGGGCCGTCTTCGCCGACCAGACCGGCACGGTCGATGGCGAACAGCACGTCGAGGTTCTGCACCGCCACATCGTGGATCAGCTGGTCGTAGGCGCGCTGCAGGAAGGTCGAGTAGATCGCTACCACCGGCTTGCTGCCTTCGCAGGCCATGCCCGCGGCGAGGGTGACGGCGTGCTGCTCGGCGATCGCCACGTCGAAGTAACGTTGCGGGAAGCGTTCGCTGAACGCCACCAGGTCGGAGCCTTCCTTCATCGCCGGGGTGATGCCCACCAGGCGATTGTCGGCGGCGGCCATGTCGCACAGCCACTGGCCGAACACCGCGGAATATTTCGGCCCGCTGGCTTTCTTCGGCTTCGGCGCGGCCGGCTTGTCGGCAGGCTCGAGCTTGGTGATGGCGTGGTAGCCGATCGGGTCGATCTCGGCCGGGGCGAAGCCCTTGCCCTTCTTGGTCACCACGTGCAGGAACTGCGGGCCCTTGAGGTCACGCATGTTGCGCAGGGTGGCGATCATGGTCGGCAGGTCATGGCCATCGATCGGGCCGATGTAGTTCCAGCCCAGTTCCTCGAACAGGGTGCCGGGGGCCAGCATGCCCTTGGCGTATTCCTCGGTGCGGCGGGCGATTTCCCAGGCACCCGGCAGGCGCGACAGCACTTTCTTGCTGCCTTCGCGCATGCTCGAGTAGGTGCGGCTGGAGAGGATCTTGGCCAGGTAATTGGACAAGCCGCCGACGTTGCGCGAAATCGACATGTCGTTGTCGTTGAGGATCACCAGCATGTCGGCATCGACTTCCTGGGCGTGGTTCAACGCCTCGAAGGCCATGCCGGCGGTGAGCGCGCCGTCGCCGATCACCGCGATCGATTTGCGTGCGCTGTTCTGCAGGCGGGCGGCAATGGCCATGCCCAGTGCGGCGCTGATCGAGGTGCTCGAGTGGCCGACACCAAAGGTGTCGTACTCGCTTTCGCTGCGGCGCGGGAAGGCGGCGATGCCGTCCTTCTGGCGCAGGGTCAGCATACGGTTGCGCCGGCCGGTGAGGATCTTGTGCGGATACGCCTGGTGGCCGACGTCCCACACCAGACGGTCGTCCGGGGTGTCGAACACGTAGTGCAGGGCGATCGTCAGCTCGATGACGCCCAGGCCGGCGCCGAAATGCCCACCGGTCTGACCAACGGTATAGAGCAACTCCTGGCGCAATTCGTCGGCCAGGGTCTCCAGGTCGGCTTCGGCCAACCGGCGCAGGCCGGCGGGCGTGTCAGCGCGGTCGAGCAACGGCGTGACCGGGCGTTCGCGGGGGATCTCTTGAAACGTCGTGGGCATCAGGCGAGTCGTTATGGATGTTTAAGACGCGGCAGTTTACCCCATTGTGGGAAATACTGCCCATTCAGACGGGTGGGGGAATGGGGCTGCAAAGCAGCCCCAATCAATGACGCCGCTCGACAATATAGCGAGCCAACGCCCGCAGCGGCTCGGCGTTCTCGCCAAGCCCTTCGAGTGCGAACAGCGCCTGGTCGCGCAGTTCGATCGCATAGGCCTTGGCCGCCTCCAGCCCGAGCAGTGCCGGGTAGGTCGGTTTGTCGCGGGCGACGTCAGCACCCTGGCGCTTGCCGAGGGTAGCGGTGTCGCTTTCCACGTCGAGGATGTCGTCCTGCACCTGGAACGCCAGGCCGATCGCCTGGGCATAGGTCTGCAGGGCATCCAGCTGCGGCTGTTCGGCACGGCCGCTGGCCAGGGCGCCGAGGCGCACGCTGGCCTCGATCAGCGCACCGGTCTTGTGCCGGTGCATGTATTCCAGGGCCTGCTGGTCCAGTTTCAAGCCCACCGAACCCAGGTCGATGGCTTGGCCGCCGACCATGCCGGCGGGGCCTGCGGCCTTGGCCAGGGCCTGGACCATGGCCAGGCGGATGGCGTCGGACTGCGGGCTCAGGCGTGGGTCCAGCAGGGCACTGAAGGCCAGGCTTTGCAGGCCGTCACCGGCAAGGATCGCGCAGGCTTCGTCGAAGGCCTTGTGGGTGGTCGGCTGGCCACGGCGCAGGTCGTCGTCGTCCATGGCCGGCAGGTCGTCATGCACCAATGAATAGGCATGGATCAGCTCCACCGCGCAGGCAGCGCCATTGGCCTGGTCGGCCGGTGCGCCCAAGGCTTCGCAGGCCGCGTAGGCCAGCAGCGGGCGTACGCGTTTGCCGCCATTCATGACGCTGTAGCGCATGGCGGCATACAGCCGCTCCAGCTCTTTGGCGGGGGCGACGAACAGGGGTTCGAGTGCGGCGTCGACACGGGCCTGGCTGCTGGCCTGGTAAGCACTGATCATGCTTCTGGCTCCGCGTCGAAGGGCTGCGCGGCGAGCTCGCCGTCACGCTCCAGGAGGATTTGCACTTTTTGCTCGGCCTGGGCCAGGGCGCCCTGGCAATCGCGCGTCAGGGCGATGCCTTGCTCGAAGGCGGCCAGCGAGTCTTCCAGCGACAACTCGCCGTTCTCCAGGCGCTCGACCAGGGCTTGCAGGTCGGCGAGGGATTGCTCGAAATCGATGGAGGCTTTTTTGCGGGCCATGGCGATGGGTCTCGGTGGCTGGTCAGAACGGCGCGACACTAGCAGAGCGGGGCGGGGGGAGCAAACTTCAGGACGGTTGAGGGTGAACTTGCCGGCCCTTTCGCGGGACAAGCCCGCTCCCACAGGCACCCCACAGTTCCGGAGGGCTGTGTTGTACCTGTGGGAGCGGGCTTGTCCCGCGAATGGGCCGCAAAGCGGCCCCGGCAGTTCATCAGGCTGGCACAGCTTCTTCCCGTTCCACCATCGCCTCGCGGTAGCGCGCCAGCTCTTCGATGGTCAGCACCGGCAAGTTGTACTGCCGCGCATACACCGCCACCTGCTCGCCCCGGGCCATGCTCCCATCGGGGTTCATCAGCTCACACAGCACCGCCGCCGGCCGCAACCCCGCCAGGCGCGCCAGGTCCACCGAGCCTTCGGTATGCCCACGACGGGTCAGCACCCCGCCATTGCGCGCGCGCAGCGGGAACACATGTCCCGGGCTGACGATATGGCGCTGTTCGGCAGTCGAACGCAACGCCGCTTCGATGGTGGTGATGCGGTCCTGAGCCGAAACGCCGGTGCTCACGCCCTCGGCAGCCTCGATGGTGACGGTGAAGCCGGTGCCATGCCGCGCCTGGTTGTTTTGCACCATCGGCGCCAGCTGCAGGGCATCGACGGTGGCCTCGTCCAGGCACAGGCAGACGATGCCGCTGCAGTCGCGGATCATCATGGCCATGGTCTGCAGCGAGAGATTTTCTGCGGCGGCCACGATGTCCGCTTCGTCCTCGCGATCGTCATCGTCGAGCAGCAGTACGGGGCGCCCGGCCTGGAAGGCGGCGATGGCGGCGGACACATTGGGGAATTGCGAGTGGTACTGGGTGGACATGAAACGCTCCTCGTGAATGATCGATGAACGTCTCGGGGCGAACAAAATGCGCGCGCAGGGGCGCCCGAATGGCCCCTGCCTGACGCCTTCTTTCATCCGGACTATGACCGTCGGCTCTGGAGTCGCACCAGATCTGCTGACCCCCGGCATGGCCGGGGCGCTCGCGGGCTCATCTTTCGATTTACCGCCGGTGGGGACTTGCACCCCGCCCTGAAGACCGGCCAAGCATAACGCACAGTGCCACCCCGCTGGCAACCCGCCGGCCTACGACCTTCGGCGGTATCATGGCGCCATGGCCTTACTGGAACAGCCCCATGGACATTCTCCAAGCCGCCGGCGGCAAGCCGGTCAAACTCTGGACCGACGGTGTGCCGGTCGAAGACGAAGCGCGCCGCCAGCTGCTCAACACGGCGCAGCTGCCGTTCATCTTCAAGCACCTGGCGGTGATGCCCGACGTGCACCTGGGCAAGGGTTCGACCATCGGCAGCGTGATCCCCACCGTGGGCGCGATCATCCCGGCGGCCGTGGGCGTCGATATCGGCTGCGGGATGATTGCCGCACGGACTTCGCTGCATGCCCGCGACCTGCCGGACAATCTGCACGGCCTGCGCACAGCCATTGAACACGCCGTGCCCCATGGCAAGACCTTTGGCCGCCACGACCAGGGCGCCTGGGACAATGTGCCGGGCAGCGCGGACAAGGCCTGGGGCCAGCTTGCCGGGCGCTTCAAAGCCATTACCGACAAGTATCCCCGGCTGGAGAAAACCAATAACCGCCATCACCTGGGCACCTTGGGCGGCGGCAATCACTTCATCGAAGTTTGCCTGGATGAAGCCGACCGGGTGTGGTTCATGCTGCACAGCGGCTCACGAGGTGTGGGCAATGCCATCGGCAACCTGTTCATCGAGCTGGCCCAGGCAGACATGCGTCAGCACCTGGCCAACCTGCCGGACAAGGACCTGGCGTACTTCGAAGAGGGCAGCCGCCATTTCGCCGATTACGTTCAGGCCGTCGAATGGGCGCAGGATTTCGCCCGGCACAACCGCGAGCTGATGATGCGGGCGGTGGTCGCAGCGGCGCGCAAGGTGCTGGGCAAGCCTTTCGACGCCAGCCTGGAGGCGGTCGACTGCCACCACAACTATGTGCAGCGTGAGCAGCATTTCGGCCGTGAGGTGCTGGTCACGCGCAAAGGGGCGGTGTCGGCGCAGAAGGGGCAGCTGGGCATCATCCCCGGCTCGATGGGGGCCAAGAGTTTCATCGTGCGGGGGTTGGGGAATGAGGAAGCGTTCTGTTCGTGCAGCCATGGTGCCGGCAGGGTGATGAGCCGGACCAAGGCCAAGAGTCGCTTTACCGTGGAAGACCAGCGGCGCGCGACGGCCCATGTGGAGTGCCGCAAGGACAAGGAGGTGATCGATGAGATTCCCATGGCGTACAAGGACATCGATGCGGTGATGCGGGCGCAGCGGGAGCTGGTGGAGGTGGTGCACACGCTGCGGCAGGTGGTTTGTGTGAAGGGGTGACTGTGCGGGCCTCTTCGCGGGACAAGCCCGCTCCCACAGTTACAGTGCACGTCCTGAAAGCCCCCCATTCCCTGTGGGAGCGGGCTTGCCCCGCGAAGAGGCCGGTACAGGCTTACCGCGACATGTCCTCGATCACCTTTCTCAGCGAAGCCGGCAACATCGGCCCATGCCCCAGCCCCTCGAACCGCTCGAAGCGCACCTGCAACCCCTGCACCTTGGCCAGGTCCGCCGCCAGCTCCCGCGCCGGCCGCTCCACATCGCCTTTCACCGCCGCACGCGGATTCGACGGTTCCTCACCTCCCCGCATCAACAACAGTGTCGGGCGGCTGTCCCCCAAGCGCTGCTGCAACCCCTGCGCCTCGCGAACGATGGCCCCGTCATGCCACCACAACGAAGGGCTGGCCGCCGCGTAGTCGCTGAACGCCCCAGGCCGGGTGAACAGCGCATGCAGCACCGCCAGCCCTCCGTAGGAATGCCCCCACAGCGTCTGGCGTTGCAGGTCGATCGGCGCCACCTCGGCCACCCTCGGCCGCATGCGCTGGGTCAGCAGATCGAGGAACGCATCCACGCCTCCACTGGGCTGCCCGGTCAGCGGATCGCGCTGCTCGGTTTGCCCAGGTAGCGCCGGGGTGTAGTCGTAGGTGCGCCCGGCCCGTTCGATCCGTTGCTCGGTCTGGTAACCCACCGCCACCAGCAGCGGCGCCTGACCTGCGGCGAGTTGCTGCAACTGCGCGCTGTCCAGCGCGCCAAGCGCGGCATTGCCGTCGAGCATCCACAGCACCGGATAGCCGGCGGCAGGTGCCGGGCGGTCCGGCTTGCCGATCCACAACCGGTAATGACGCTGGCCATCGACCGAGTCCAGGTCGAGCTGACTGAAGCGGTAGGGCAGGTCCTGGCGCTGCAGCAGTGAGGTGTCCATCTTCTGCTCGCGCTCCGGCTGCGCCTGGGCGGCCGGGGCGGCGAGGGCCAGTGCCATGGCCAGGTACAGGGGCATCTTGCTCATCAGGCAATACTCGTCATGGCGTCAGAACGACGCAGTCAGGCTGGTGTACAGGGTGCGGCCCGGTTCGTTGTAGGTGGCGGCGCCAGCACCTTCGATGCCGTTCACACCCTGGGCATTGCCGGCACGGAACAGGCGCTTGTCGAACAGGTTGTCGATGCCGGCGGTCAGGCTGAGGTTCTTGCTGATCGCATAGGTGCCGCTGGCGCCAACCAGGGCATAGGGCGCCAGCTGGTCGTTCGACGAACCGGTGACACGCTCACCGTGGTAGTCGTACTTCTTCGGCTTCTGCTTGCCGTACCAGGCCACGCTCAACTGCAGCGAAAGGTCGTCGCTGGCTTGCCAGTCGAGCATCGAGTTGAGGGTGTAGGCCGGGGTCACCGACAGGGTCTCGCCGGTTTCCTTGTTCTTCGACTGCAGCATGTAGGTGAGGTTGTTGGTCCACTGCAACTGCTCGGTCAGCGGGATGGTCAGGGTGCCTTCCAGGCCCTCGACCACGGCCTTGGGGATGTTTTCCCACTGGTAGATCGCGGCGTTGGCGTAGCTGCCGCTGCCGCCGCTGGCGTTGCCGATCGGGCTCAGGCCGGAGTCGATCTTGTTCTTGTAGTCGTTGCGAAAGTAGGTCAGGCCAGCGACCCAGCCGTCACGCTGGTACTCGATGCCCAGTTCCTTGTTGATGCTGGTCTCGGCTTCAAGGTTCTCGTTGCCTTGCAGGTAGCAGCTGGTGCTCTGCCCATAGCAGCCCTGGCCGCGACTGTAGAGCAGGTAGTCGGGGTTGAGCTGGTAAAGATTCGGCGCCTTGTAGGCACGGGCGATGCCGGCTTTCAGGGTGAGGGTCTCGGTCAGCGCGTGGGACAGGTTGAGCGATGGGCTCCAGTTGTCGCCAACGATGCTGTGGTGGTCGAAGCGCAGGGCAGGGGTGAGCATGGTGCCGGGCATCAGCTCGATGTTGTCTTCGGCGAACAGCGAGAAGATCTGCGCTTGCGAGCTGGTGTCGCGACCGCTGCTGGTCAAGCCGTCGACGCCGCCGCCCTCGCTGGTGCTCTGGGTGTTGGCACTGGGGTCGTCGAGTTTTTGCTGGGTCCATTCGCTGCCCAGGGTCAGGGTCTGGTCGCGCCAGGCGTGCAGCGGCAGGTTCAGCTCGCCGTGGGCGGTCAGGTCGCGCAGGGTCGAGGTGTAGAAATCGGTGCTGCTGAAGATACCTTCGGTGCCACCGGCCAGACCTTCGTTGATCCGCTGGTTGCGGGTCTTTTCATATTGCAGGTAGGCCATGCTGCTGCCGAAGTCCCAGTCGCCGCGATGGGTAAGGGCGAAGTTCTCGCGGTAGAGAATGTTGGTCTCCTTGCCCAGCATGCTTTTCACGTTGGCGTTGGAGTTGGTGTTCTGGGTATCACCGGTGTAGATGTTGCCCTGGCGGCTGAAGCCGGCCTCGAATTCCAGGGTTTGCTCAGGCGTCAGGTGCCAGCTCAGCAAGCCATTGACGTCCTTGTTGCGCACGCCTTCGCGGCCGGCGGGCAAGGTGCCGGCCTGGTTGCCGGTGCGCTCGGATTCATGGCCGGCGTTGATGTCCCAGTCATCCGAGTCGGTCTTGGCGACGTTGCCGTAGACGCGGTAGCTGAGGGTGTCGGTGAGCGGGCCGTTGAGGCCGAAGCTCACGCGCTTGGTGGCGCCTTCGTCACCGTGCTGGGGAAAGTTCTGGTAAACGGTCATGTTGCCGTGGGTTTCGCCAGAGGCCTGCTTGGTGATGATGTTGACCACCCCGCCCATGGCCCCGGAGCCATAGCGGGCCGCGGCCGGGCCACGGATCACTTCGATACGCTCGACCTGGTCGGCCGGCACCCAGTTGGTATCGCCGCGCGAGTCGCGCTCGCCACGCCAGCCGTAGCGCACCGAGCTGCGGCTGCTCACCGGCTTGCCATCGACCAGGATCAGGGTGTTTTCCGGTCCCATGCCACGGATGTCGATCTGCCGGTTGTTGCCGCGCTGGCCACTGGTGGAGTTGCCGGTCAGATTGACCCCCGGCATGGTGCGGATGATCTGCGACAGGTCGTTGGCCGGCGGGCGTTTCTTGATGTCCTCGGCGGTGATGATCGACACGCCCGGCGCCTGCTTGGTTTCTTCCAGTGCAGTGGCCACCACGTTCTGGCTTTCCAGCTCGATGGGCGCTGGCTGGTCGGTGGCGGCCTGCACGGCGCTGCTCAGCAGGCAGCTGGTCAGCAGCAGGAAGGGGGCGAAAGAAAGCGGGCGGGGCGACATCATCGATCTCCGGAACAGCGAGCGGAAGGCAAGAGATCGTGGATGATAATCACTCTTAATTGAGAGTAAAGCGCATTAACTTTCTAAACATTTGCCGGCACTGGGCAGCAACAGGTGCAGGCACAGGCCCGGATGGCCATTGCTGGCCCACAGCTTGCCGCCTTGCAGCTCGATGGCCCGGCGGGCGATGGCCAGACCCAGGCCGAAACCGGCGCCGCTGTCAGCCAAGCGTTGGTAGGGTTGGAATATGCGTTCCAGCTCATCGTGGGGCACGCCGGGGCCCTGGTCGCTCACGCGCAGATGCCAGAAATCGCCCTCGCGCCAGCCGTCCAGGCAGACCCGGCCACCGTCCGGCGAATGGCGGATGGCGTTGCGCAGCAGGTTCTCCAGCGCCTGGGCCAGGCTGTCGAGATGGGCCTGCACCACGCAGTCGGTGCCCAGCGAGCAAGGGAGGCGAGTGCGGTCCCAGCCGCTTTCGAAACAGCTGTCTTGGCTCAATGCCTCCCAGACCGACAGCAGCAGCACCGGCTCGGTGGCGAGCTGCGGTTGTTCGGTGTCCATCCAGGCCAGGTCGAGGGTGTCTTCCAGCAGTTTCTGCATGTCGTCCACTTCACGATCCAGTCGCTCGCGCAGCTGCGCTGGCGGCAGGTCGCTGTCGTGGGCGATGCGCAGGCGGGCCAGGGGCGTGCGCAGCTCGTGGGACAAGGTGCGCAGCAACAGCCGTTGCTGCTCCAGGCTCTGGCGCAGGCGGGCGGCCATGTGCTCGAAGGCCTGGGCCAGTTCGCCCAGCTCGTCGCGGCGCTTCTGCAAGGGCAGACCAGGGCTCTCCAGGTCGTCGGCGCGCAAGGCGTCGGCGCGGTCGCGCAGGCGGTTCAGCGGCGCTACCAGATGGCGATACAGGGCCAGCCCCATCAGCAGGGCGAGCAGCGCAGGGGCGACGCCGTGGGTGATGACGTGGGTCCATGGGGTCAGGCCCGTGGGCAGCAGGTGCTCGGGTAGCTGGATGACCAGGCGACCTTCCTCCGGGTGCTCGGGGAAGGCGATGCTGACGTAGGGCAGTTCGTCCTGCAGGCGCCGGCTCATGGGCCAGTCGAGCTTGCGCATGAAGGTCAGGTGGCTGGCCTCCTCGGCGCTCAGTGGCGTGCTGCCGAGGCTCTCCAGGCGCGGGCCGATCAGTGCCACCCAGGTGTCCTCGGCGCGTTCGAGCTGGCGACGATAGGCTTCGGCGCCCGTTGCACCGCCGTTGTGCCAGGCGTCTTCGGCCTGTTGTGCGTAACGCGCGAGAGAGTCCTGGTCGGCGGGGGAAAGGAAATAGGTACTGCGCTCCACCGACAGCCCCCAGGTCCAGATCAGCCAGGTCAGCAACAGGCAGAAGCCAACTTGCAGCAGCGCCAGCTTCCACAGCAGGGGATGACGACGCATCAGCAGTCTTCCGTGTTCACCAGAATGTAGCCTTGGCCGCGGACGGCCTGGATCTGCAGGTGCTGGGCGCCGATGTCGGTGAGCTTGCGGCGCAGGTTGCAGACGTGCACATCGAGGCCGCGATCCAGTCGGGTGTAGGCCCGGTGCAAGACGGTCTGGTAGAGAAAGGCCTTGCTCAGCGCTTCGCCAGGGTGCGCGTGGAGGGTGGTCAGCAGGCGGAATTCGGAGCCGGTAAGGCCAGCGCCCTGGTCTTGGTAGAGGGCATCCTGGCGCTCTTGATCGAGGGTCACCGAGCCCTGGCGGCCTGGCGTGGCGGGCAAGCGGTCAAGGGCCACCCGGCGCAGCAGCGCATCGACGCGGGCATTGAGTTCAGCGAGGCTGAAGGGCTTGGGCAGGTAATCGTCAGCGCCTCGGGTGAAGCCACTGATGCGATCCTGCTCGGCGCCCAGCGCCGACATCAGCATCACGGGCACGGCCTGCTGGCGGCGCAGCTGGTCGAGCAGGCTGAGGCCGTCGATGCCGGGCAACATGATGTCCAGCAGTACCAGGTCGAAGCGCTCTTGCTGCATGGCGCTCAGCGCCTGGGTGCCGGAGGCACAGGCGTGGACGAGGAAACCACGGTTGCGAAAGTGCTGTTCCAGGTCCTGGCGCAGGCGCTGGTCGTCTTCGGCGAGGAGAAGCTTGGTGGGCACGGCAGGAGCCTTGAATGAGAATTAGTATCAAATACGAATCATCCCACTGCGTGCGCTGATGGGCAAGCATGGCCAGGGGGTGTTTTGCAGGCATTAAAAAGCCGGCTTGTGGCCGGCTTCTCGGGGACGGCTCCGGCTAATTTATGGTAAGCCGCAACCGCCTTAACTGTGTGGCCATGAAAGGCCTGAAAGAGATAGCAAGCGCTCGTATGGATCGCTGCCGAGCCCTCTGGATCGCGGCTTGTGCCGGCCTGGGCTTGATGTGCGGCGTAGCATACAGAGGCTTGCGCAGGATGCCCAGCAAAAAATGGCACAGGGTGTTTCAACCGGGCCGTCGTTGGCGGTAATGCGACCAGTGGAACACCCAGCCGAGGATTTCCAGGCGTTGGTCCTGGCGTTGGACGCGGGTGTAGCGCTCTACGGGGTAGTTGTGCCGGTCACTGCTGTGCAGGCACAGGGTGCCGTTCTGGCCACGGCTGAGGCTGTTCACCCTGAGTGCGCCGTTATGCAGCAGGGCATAAGTCTCCCCGTCGACAACACTGATCTGGCTCAGGTCGATGGCCAGGATCGCGTTACTGGGGATCCACGGCTCCATGTTGCTGGCTGGCATGGCCAGGCTGACGGCATTGCCTGGCGCGATGCCGAGCGCTTTGAGTGCTTTGGCGGGCAGGCGCAGGCAGTGTCCGTCAAGGGCGACGAGTCGGCCTTCGTTCACCTCGTGAAAGGGTACGTGCAACAGCCGGCCATCCTGTTTAGACAGCGCACGGGTCGAAACCGGCTCGGCCCCGGAGGCGTCAACCCGCAGGATCGAACTGGGATGCTTGGGGCCTTCGCCGCAGCGCAACCAGCGCCTGTGGACACAGAACAGGTCGGCGATTTCGTCGAGTCGAGCAAGGGGAATGCCGCGTCGGAACCAGTTGTTGACGTGCTGGGGCGTGACACGACGCTGCGCGGCGAAGTCGGAAGGGGTCAGGCCGCATTCTTGGAGCAGGGCCTTTAGGCGGTCACCGGAAGTTTTCATGAGGCCGAGTCTAACGGCCAGCTCTCGGTAGGGAAATGAACGCGATGTTGATGGAAAATGTACGAAAATGGCGTGTTTGTAGGACGTTGGAGTAGGACGCTGTAGGACTTTTTACCGTCCAATCGACACCCACAAAAAACCCCGCCGAAGCGGGGTTTTTGGTGCAGTCGCTATCAGCCCTTGTAGGCAGCAACCGACTTGGTGATCGCGGCACGGGCGGCGTCGGCGCCTTCCCAGCCTTCGATCTTGACCCACTTGCCCTTTTCGAGATCCTTGTAGTTCTCGAAGAAGTGCTCGATCTGCTGGATCAGCAGCGCCGGCAGGTCGGTGTATTCCTTCACGTCGACGTACAGCTGCGACAGTTTGTCGTGCGGTACGGCGATGACCTTGGCGTCGCCGCCGCCGTCGTCGGTCATGTTCAGGATGCCGACCGGACGGGCACGGATGACCGAGCCAGGAGCAACTGGGTAGGGAGTTACTACCAGCACGTCCAGCGGATCACCGTCGTCGGCCAGGGTGTTGGGGATGAAACCGTAGTTGGCCGGGTAGAACATCGGGGTGGCCATGAAGCGGTCAACGAACAGGGTGTCGCTGTCCTTGTCGATTTCGTACTTGATCGGCGCGTGGTTGGCCGGGATCTCGATGGCGACGTAGATGTCGTTCGGCAGGTCTTTGCCAGCCGGAATCTTGCTGTAGCTCATTGGGCAGTGCCCCCGTGTTTGATCAAAAAAGTGGCGGCGATTATAGGCACATTCCGCCAGGCCATGCCACGCCCGACCTGATGCGCGGGCGCATCAGGCGTGGCTTTCGCGGTAGTCGGGGTGTTCGTTCTGCAACTGCGTGAGGCGCGCCAGCGGGTCCTGACGGTAGAACAGCGACAACTGCTGGTACACCTGTGGATAAGCCTGCTGCAGCAAGTCGGGGGCGCTGAAGAAGTATTCGCTGGCCACGGCAAAGAACTCCGCCGGGTTTTCCGCCGCGTAGGGGTCGATGGCCGTGTGCGCGTCGGGGTTGGCATCCAGCTGGCGGTTGAGGTCGTCGTAGGCCTGCTGCATGGTGAGGGCCCAGTCCTCGACGCGCATGTCGCTGTGCAGAGGGGGCAGGCCGTTGGCATCGCCATTGAGCATGTCGAGCTTGTGCGCCAGCTCATGGATCACCAGGTTGTAGGCCTCCCAGCCACCGCTGGTCAGCACCCCGGCCCAGGCCATGATCACCGGGCCTTGTTGCCAGGCTTCGCCGCTGTGCTCGGCATCCCAGACATGCTCCACGCCGCTGGCGTCGCGGTGGCGCTGGGGGCTCTTGAAGTCGTCGGGGTAAAGGATGATCTCGTGGAAGCCCTGGTACCAGTTCAGCTCGCCCAGGTGCAGCAGCGGCAGCTGGGCCTGGGCGGCGAGGAACAGGCGCTGTTCATCGTCAAGCTCGACGCCGGGCAGGGTAGTCAGGTGCTTGTCGAGCAGAAACAGGATGCATGCCTCGCGCAGCCAACGGTCCTCGGCATCGCTGATGCCATCGAGCATGGGCAGGCGCTCGCGAACCGCCTGCCATTGCCGAGGCTCGATCGGGTAGCGCGCCAGGGTGCGCTTGCGCCGCCAGGCGCTGAATGACCACATGTGCGCTGTCAGTGGGCTTTGGCCGTGCGGCTCAGGCGGCCACGCAGCAAGCCCAGGACCATCGGGAACAGCGACAGGAAGATGATGCCGACGACCATCAGCGACAGGTGTTGCTTGATGAACGGCACGTTGCCGAAGAAGTAGCCCAAGGTCACCAGTCCGCAGACCCACAGGATTGAACCTGCGACGCTGAAGGCCAGGAAGCGCGGGTAGTGCATGTGGGCGATGCCGGCGACGAACGGCGCGAAGGTGCGCAGGATCGGCAGGAAACGCGCCAGGGTCACGGTCTTGCCGCCGTGGCGTTCGTAGAATTCGTTGGTGCGCTGCAGGTAATCGCGGCGGAAGATCTTCGAATTGGGGTTGTTGAACAGTCGCTCACCCGCTGTGCGACCGATCACGTAGTTGGTGCTGTCACCCAGGATCGCCGCAGCCATCAGCAGCCCAGCCAGCAACACGGGGTCCATGCCGCCGCCAGCGGCTACCGCACCGGCGATGAACAGCAGCGAATCGCCGGGCAGGAACGGCATCACCACCAGGCCGGTTTCGCAGAAGATCACCGTGAACAGGATGGCGTAGATCCAGGGGCCGTAATTGGTGACCAGCAGATCGAGGTAGGCATCGAGATGCAGGATAAGGTCCAGCGGGTTGAAATCCATGTACAGCACCTGTGTTCTTGACCCGCAGCTGCTACGGGCGCGCGGACCTGCGGGAGGGTAATTTTTCACACATGTCAGGAGGACGCATTATACGGCTAAGTCGGAGTCGTGCCCGGGGAGTTTGTAGCGGGGGGTTACCGGCCCTTATCGCCGGCAAGCCGGCTCCCACAGGTACCCCACTGATTTCGAGAGCGGTGCAATACCTGTGGGAGCCGGCTTGTCGTGGCGACGAACCGCGGCGATAGGGCCGGAACAGATCAATCGTAAGTGATCGGCAAGATGTAGCTCTCGAACTCGGTATCCTTGCGAAAGCCCATGGATTCATACGTCATGCGTGCCACCTCGTTATTGGCACTGGTCGACACCCGCATGCGCACCGACTGGGTGCCCTTGGCCATTTTCTTGGCCTCGCGCATCAGGTGGTCGGCCACCAGCATGCGCCGCGAGTCTTCGGCCACGAAGATATCGTTGAGAATCCATACCCGCTTGAGCGACAGCGACGAGAAGCTCGGGTACAGCTGGCAGAAACCCAGCAATTTACCGTCGTCATCATCCGGCAAGGCCAGGTAGATGACCGATTCGTCATGCTTGAGGCGTTTTTCCAGGAAGCTGCGCGAGCTGTCCGGATAGGGGAGCTGCCCATAGAACTCGCGGTATCTGACGAACAGCGGAGTGAGCAGGTCGAGGTGTTCCAGGCTTGCCTTGATGATGCGCATGTGTGGCCCTCAGAATCCATTTGGGGAAACAGCGGAATGCCAGCAACTCTCAAACGCATGCTGCCCAATGCAGGCTAGAAGTGCAATCCGCCATCCGTGACATGTTTTTTACCCTTCGCCGAGCAGAAAGTTACCTTTTTGATTGCGGTCGTTGTCATTTTCGAGAGTATGAACCTCCGCTTCATCCTTCAGATTCACCCCGGACAGCTGCCGGCGGCAGGCCTCGCGCATCAGGTAGAGCAGGCGGTGGGCGGCCATGCCGTAGCTCAGGCCCTCCAGGCGCACGTTGGAAATGCAGTTGCGGTAGGCGTCGGTCAGGCCGACCTTGGGCCCATAGGTGAAGTACAGGCCAAGGCTGTCGGGAGAGCTCAATCCGGGCCGTTCGCCGATCAGCATGACCGTCATGCGGGCGCCGAGCAGTTCGCCCACCTCATCGGCCACGGCCACACGGCCTTGCTCCACCAGCACCACAGGGGCGCTGGTCCAGCCATCGGCCGCTGCCTGTTCTTCGAAACGGCTCAGAAACGGCAGGGTATGGCGATGCACGGCCAGGGCCGAGAGGCCATCGGCGACCACGATCGCCAGGTCGAAGCCGCCTGGGTTGGCCTGGGCATGCTGGCGCAGGCGCTCGATCGAGTCTTCGTTCAGGCGTCGGCCGAGGTCGGGGCGCTGCAGATACTGGTTACGGTCGCTGGCGGCACTGTGCAGCAGCAGGCTGTCGCGCCCCCGGTCCTTCAGTTGCTCGGCCAGCGCCGCGTGGTCGAACGGCAGGTGCACGGCGTCACGGGCCTGGGCGTGGGCGAACTGGAAGTCCAGCTGGGCGCTGGTCGGCAGGCTGATGCCGCTGCGGCCCAGGGCGATGCGGGCCGGCGTCAGGTTGCGCAAGGCCAGCCAGGGGTTTTCGGGAGTGGGCGTACGATGGTCCATGGTCACCTCTATGCCAGCTGCGCCAAGGCCTGGCGGAACGCCGGCGGCAGGTTGTCGCCGAAGCGTATCCGGCCATCGGCCTGGGTGAAGATGCCGGTGCGCTGCAACCAGGCCTCGAATTCCGGCCCGGGCTTGAGGCCCAGGGTCTGGCGCGCGTACAGCGCGTCGTGGAACGAGGTGGTCTGGTAGTTGAGCATGATGTCGTCGGAACCGGGGATGCCCATGATGAAGTTGATCCCGGCCACACCCAGCAGGGTCAGCAGGGTATCCATGTCGTCCTGGTCGGCTTCGGCGTGGTTGGTGTAGCAGATGTCGCAGCCCATCGGCACGCCAAGCAGCTTGCCGCAGAAGTGGTCTTCCAGCCCTGCGCGGATGATCTGCTTGCCGTTGTACAGGTACTCCGGGCCGATGAAACCGACCACGGTGTTGACCAGAAACGGCTTGAAGTGGCGGGCCACGGCATAGGCGCGGGTTTCGCAGGTCTGCTGGTCGACACCATGATGGGCATTGGCCGACAAGGCACTGCCCTGGCCGGTTTCGAAGTACATGAGGTTCTGTCCGAGGGTGCCACGCCCCTGGGACAGGCCGGCCTCATAGCCTTCCTGCAGCACGTTGAGGTTGATGCCGAAACTGGCGTTGGCGGCCTCGGTGCCGGCAATCGACTGGAACACCAGGTCCAGGGGCACGCCGCGGTTGATCGCTTCGATCGAGGTGGTCACGTGGGTCAGCACGCACGCCTGGGTGGGGATGTCGTAGCGCTGGATGATGGCGTCGAGCATTTCCAGCAAGGCGCAGATCGAGGCGATGCTGTCGGTGGCCGGGTTGATGCCGATCATGGCGTCGCCATTGCCGTAGAGCAGGCCGTCGAGAATGCTGGCAGCGATGCCGGCCGGCTCGTCGGTGGGGTGGTTGGGTTGCAGGCGGGTCGACAGCCGCCCGCGCAAGCCCATGGTGCCGCGAAAGCGGGTGACCACGCGGATTTTCTGGGCCACCAGTACCAGGTCCTGCACGCGCATGATCTTCGACACCGCAGCGGCCATTTCCGGCGTCAGGCCTGGGGCCAGGGCGCGCAGGCTGTCTTCGTCGGCCTCTTCGCTGAGCAGCCAGTCGCGCAGGCCACCCACGGTGAGGTGGCTGACCGGGGCAAACGCCTGGGCGTCGTGGCTGTCGATGATCAGCCGGGTCACTTCATCGTGTTCGTAAGGGATCAGCGCTTCGTTGAGAAAGTGGCTGAGCGGGATATTGGCCAGGGCCATCTGCGCGGCCACCCGTTCGCCGTCGTTGGCGGCGGCGACGCCGGCCAGATAATCCCCGGAACGTGCCGGGCTGGCCTTGGCCATCACGTCCTTGAGGCTGTCGAAGCGGTAGACCAGGTGGTCCACCGTGTGTACGAAACTTGCCATACAGAATCTCCAGAGCGCCGCGGGGCTTGCCCGCGGCGGGTGTCGACGATCAGTGCAGAGCCTCTTCGGCTTTCTGGATCGCGGCGAATTCCTCTTCCGGTGTCCCCGCAACCAGGTGGTGGCGGCTGTAGAACGCAAAGTAGGCGATCAATACCGCATAGATCACTGCAGCGCCAATCACCACCCGTGGGTCGACCAGGAAGCCCGCGACCACCGCGATGCAGGCCAGCACCAGTGCCACGCCCGAGGTGAAGATGCCGCCAGGGGTGCGATACGGGCGCTCCATCTTCGGCCGGCGGATACGCAGGGTGATGTGCGCAGCCATCATCAGTACATAAGACAGCGTAGCGCCGAACACCGCGACCAGGATCAGCAGGTCGCCCTGGCCGGTCAGTGACAGGGCAAAACCAATGATGCCGGGGATGACCAGGGCCAGCACCGGCGCCTTGCTCTTGTTGGTCTCGGACAGTTTGCGCGGCAGGTAGCCGGCACGGGACAGGGCGAAGATCTGCCGCGAATAGGCGTAGATAATCGAGAAAAAGCTGGCGATCAGGCCAGCCAGGCCCACCAGGTTGACGAAGCTGCCCATCCAGGTGGAACCGCCGTAAGCCTTGGCCAGTGCCTCGACCAGCGGGTTGCCGGAGGCCTTCAGCGCTTCGGCACCGGCGGCGCCCGGGCCGACCACCAGAATCAGCAGGGCGAAGGCCAGCAGCACCAGCATGGCGCCAATCAGGCCGCGTGGCAGGTCGCGTTTCGGGTTCTTGGTTTCCTCGGCCGCCAGTGGCACGCCTTCTACCGCCAGGAAGAACCAGATGGCGTAGGGGATGGCCGCCCACACCCCGACATAGCCGAACGGCAGGAAGCTGCTGGCGCCCACCGCGTCGGTCTGGGCGATGTCGAACAGGTTCGCTGCATCAAAATGGGGCACCATGCTCACCAGGAACACGGCCAGGGCGATGGCGGCGATGGCGGTGATGATGAACATCAGCTTGAGCGCTTCACCGACGCCAAAAATGTGGATGCCGATGAACACGACGTAGAACGCCAGATAGATCATCCAGCCGCCGATACCGAACAGTGACTGGCAGTAGGCGCCGATGAACACGGCGATGGCGGCGGGGGCGATGGCGTATTCGATCAGGATCGCCGTACCGGTAAGAAAGCCGCCCCACGGGCCAAAGGCGCTGCGGGCAAAGCCGTAGCCGCCGCCTGCGGTGGGGATCATCGACGACAGTTCGGCCAGCGAGAAGCACATGCACAGGTACATGGTGGCCATCAGCAAGGTGGCGAGGAACATGCCGCCCCAGCCGCCCTGGGCCAGGCCGAAGTTCCAGCCGGCGTAGTCGCCCGAGATCACGTAGGCCACGCCCAGACCGACCAGCAGGACCCAGCCGGCGGCGCCTTTTTTCAGTTCACGTTGCTGGAAATAGTCCGAACCGACTTTTTCGAAGTCGACGGATGCACCTGCCGGCGAGCCGGCGGAATGATCGCTTGGCATAGATTCACCTGTTGTTTTTCTTGGTGGCTGGAAGGGTTCCGGCCGCTGGTGATGGGTACTGCAGGAAGCGAGCCAGAGCGGTTTTTGCACGGTGGCTCTGGAGGGTGTGATGCTGTGCCGGCCTCTTCGCGGGGCAAGCCCGCTCCCACAGTGACAGCAGTCGCACTGCAAGAACTGTGGGAGCGGGCTTGCCCCGCGAAGGGCGCGACGCGGGTTAGAAGAAGCCCAGCGGGTTGATGTCGTAGCTCACCAGCAGGTTCTTGGTCTGCTGGTAATGGTCGAGCATCATCTTGTGGGTTTCACGGCCAACGCCGGACTTCTTGTAGCCACCGAACGCGGCATGCGCCGGGTACAGGTGGTAGCAGTTGGTCCACACGCGGCCGGCCTTGATGCCGCGGCCCATGCGGTAGGCGCGGTTGATGTCGCGGGTCCAGACACCGGCACCGAGGCCGAACTCGGTGTCGTTGGCGATCGCCAGGGCTTCGGCTTCGTCCTTGAAGGTGGTGACGCTGACCACCGGGCCGAAGATTTCTTCCTGGAACACGCGCATCTTGTTGTTGCCTTTGAGCAGGGTCGGCTGGATGTAGTAGCCGGTGGCCAGCGAGCCCTCCAGTTTTTCCACCTTGCCGCCGGTCAGCAGCTCGGCGCCTTCATCCTGGGCGATCTGCAGGTACGACAGGATCTTCTCGAACTGCTGCTGCGAGGCCTGGGCGCCGACCATGGTGTCGGTGTCCAGCGGGTCGCCGCGCTTGATCTGCAGCACCTTCTTCATCACCACTTCCATGAACTGCGGATAGATCGACTCCTGCACCAGGGCGCGCGATGGGCAGGTGCACACTTCGCCCTGGTTGAAGAACGCCAGCACCATGCCTTCGGCGGCCTTGTCGATGAAGCTCGGCTCGGCCTGCATGATGTCTTCGAAGTACACGTTCGGCGACTTGCCGCCCAGCTCGACGGTGGACGGGATGATGTTCTCGGCGGCGCACTTCATGATGTGCGAGCCCACTGGCGTGGAGCCGGTGAAGGCGATCTTGGCGATGCGCTTGCTGGTGGCCAGCGCTTCACCGGCTTCGCGGCCATAGCCTTGCACCACATTGAGCACGCCAGGTGGCAACAGGTCGCCGATCAGTTCGACCAGTACGGTGATGCCCAGTGGGGTCTGCTCGGCCGGCTTCAGGACCACGCAGTTACCGGCGGCCAAGGCCGGGGCGAGTTTCCAGGCGGCCATGAGGATCGGGAAGTTCCACGGGATGATCTGGCCTACCACGCCCAGCGGCTCGTGGATGTGGTAGGACACGGTGCCTTCGTTGATTTCCGCCGCGCCGCCTTCCTGGGCGCGGATGCAGCCGGCGAAGTAGCGGAAGTGGTCGACGGCCAGCGGGATGTCGGCGTTGAGGGTTTCGCGAACAGGCTTGCCGTTGTCCCAGGTTTCGGTGATGGCCAGGACTTCGAGGTTCTGCTCGATACGGTCGGCGATCTTCAGCAGCACGTTGGAGCGGTCCTGCACTGAAGTGCGACCCCAGGCGTCGGCTGCGGCGTGGGCAGCGTCGAGGGCCTTGTCGATGTCTTCGGCAGTGGAACGGGGGAATTCTGCGATCAGTTTGCCATTCACCGGGGAGGTGTTTTCGAAGTACTGCCCCTTGACCGGAGCTACGAACTCACCACCGATGTAGTTGCCGTAGCGGCTCTTGAAGGTAACCTTCGCGCCCTCGGTACCGGGATGTGCATAACGCATGGTGTGTCTCCTGGTTAATTGTGTTTGTTGAGGAGTTAACAAGCGTAGAGCAAAGGTTGGGCCAGTGTGGCAAGCCCCAAGGAAATCAATAACTTGGAGCATTGTTCAGCACTGACCAGTCAGCCCTTGTGCCAGGGCTGGCACGGCCGGGGGTGACACTTTGTACCGTTTGCGACACGCCGGATGACGGTGCATTGCAAAGCCCGGTGGGGTAGAGGATGCTGGAAAGAGTCTCTATCTGCGGAGAACAACAACTAATGCAGAACAATCACTTCAGTCGCCATGCCCAGCAGGTGCATACCGTCGCCCGCGGCGAAGCCGGCAGCGATCCATCGATTGCCCGCTCCTGGCTGCGCTGCCTGGAGGACTATCACCTCGATCCTTCGGTAATCGAGGCACCGGTGGTGCTCGAGCATGGTCGCCTGCTGGAAAGCCGCGAGCGCCTGCATCAGGTGCTGAAAATCGCCGATGGCGAAATGAACAGCCTGCATCAGCAGCTTTCCGGTGCCGGTCATGCGGTGTTGCTGACCGATGCCCGTGGGGTAATCCTCAACTGCGTGACCGCGCCCAATGAGCGGCGCAACTTCGAGCGCGCCGGGCTGTGGCTGGGCGCCGACTGGAGCGAGGCCAGCGAAGGCACCAACGGCATCGGCACCTGCCTGGTCGAGCGCCAGGCGCTGACCATCCACCAGAACGAACATTTTCGCGGTCGCCATACCGGCCTGACCTGTTCGGCCAGCCCGGTGTTCGACCCCCATGGCGAGCTGCTGGCGGTGCTCGATGTGTCTTCGGCGCGGCCGGATGTGTCGCGCCAGAGCCAGTTCCACACCATGGCCCTGGTCAACCTCTCGGCGAAGATGATCGAGAGCTGTTACTTCCTGCGCCATTTCGAGCAGCAGTGGTTGCTGCGCTTCCACTTGCAGGCCGAGTCGGTCGGCTTGTTCAGCGAAGGCTTGCTGGCCTTCGATGGCGATGGCCGCATCTGCGCGGCCAACCAGAGTGCCCTGAATCTGTTGGGCAGTATTCGCGGTGGCGTGCTGGGCAAGCCGCTGGAGCGTTTTTTTGCCTGTAGCCATGACGAACTGTTCAGCCGCGCCACCCCCGACGGCAGCACGGCCTGGCCGCTGCGCACCCGCGATGGCCGGCAAGTGTTCGCCAGCCTGCGTGGCCAGGCGCGGGCGCCGTTGTGGACGGTGCCGGCCAGCCTGCCAGAGGCCCGGCGCCCGGCCGACCCCGGCATCTGCCTGCTGGACCCGGCGCTGCAGAATGACTTCCGCCGGGCCGTGCGGGTGTTCGAGCGCGATGTGCCGTTGCTGCTGTGCGGTGAAACCGGTTGCGGCAAGGAGGCCTTCGCCCAGGCCGTGCACCAGGCCAGCCAGCGTCGCGGCAAGCCATTCGTGGCGGTCAACTGTGCGTCGATCCCGGAAAGCCTGATCGAGAGCGAGCTGTTCGGTTATCGCGGCGGCAGTTTCACCGGTGCACGCAAGGAAGGCATGCGCGGCAAGCTGCTGCAGGCCGATGGCGGTACGTTGCTGCTGGATGAAATCGGTGACATGCCGCTGGCGCTGCAAACCCGCCTGCTGCGCGTGTTGGAGGAGCGCCAGGTGGTGCCGATCGGCGGCGAGGCACAGGCGGTGGATGTGCGTATCGTCAGTGCTACTCACCGGGATTTGCTGGAGCGGGTGGAGCAGGGCAGTTTCCGCGAAGACCTGTACTACCGGCTCAATGGCCTGGAAGTGGCGTTGCCGGCGGTGCGCGAGCGCAGTGACAAGGCTCAACTGCTGGACTTCCTGCTTCGCCAGGAGGCGCAGGGGCAGCGGGTCGAACTGGAGCCCAGGGCGCGTCAGGCGCTGCTGGACTTTGCCTGGCCGGGTAACGTGCGGCAGATGCGCAATGTATTGCGCACGCTCGTGGCGCTTTGCGATAACACCTTCATCGGGTTCTCCGACCTGCCCGCGACCTTCCGTAGCAATGCGGCCCCTGTGGGAGCGGGCTT
>NZ_AKJC01000092.1 GCF_000282535.1 Pseudomonas sp. GM84
AAGCCGGCTCCCACAGGGACACCACCGGTCTTGAGACCTGCGCTGTACCTGTGGTGCCGGCGATAGGGCCGCAAATGCCCAAATCATCCTCAGAGTTTTTCGCAAGTCACCTGCACATGCAGCGCCCGCCCAGCCCCAAGCCCGAACACGATGGCCCCCACCCCCAGCACAGCGAAAATCCACCCCACCGCGTCCCAGCCGCCGGTCAAGTCATGCACCAGCCCCACCGCGAACGGCCCCATGGACGCCAGCGTATAGCCCACCCCTTGAGCCATGCTCGACAGGTTCGCCGCCACATGGGCGTCCTTCGAACGCAACACGATCAGCGTCAAAGCCAGGGCGAAGGTCCCGCCCTGCCCCAACCCCAGCAGTACCGCCCAGCCCCAGAGCCCTTCGATGGGTGCATACAGGCAACCGAACAGGCCCGCCAGGGTGACCAGCATCACGATCACGATAGCCAGACGCTGGTCCTTGCCCCGCGTCGCCAGCCACGGCGCACTCAGCGAGCTGATCAGCTGCACGATCACCGAGCCGGACAGCACCAGCCCGGCCTCGGTCGGGTTCAGGCCGCGGCCGATGAGGATCGATGGCAACCAGCCAAAGACGATATAGGCCAATGACGACTGCAAGCCCATGTACAGGGTGACTTGCCAGGCCAGCGGATCACGCCACAGCCCGCGCACCCGATAGGCCACCTTGTGCAGGCCATGGCCCTGGCGCGCCTGAGGCAGCCAGACCAGCATCGCCAGCAGCGCCGGTAGCATCCAGAAACCCAGGCCAAGTGCCCAGCTGTCGTCGAAATGCGTGCTCAGCGGCACCGTGGCGCCAGCGGCCATGGCCGCGCCCAGGCACAGGGCCATGGTATAGACCCCGGTCAAGGTCCCGGCATGCTGCGGGAAATCGCGCTTGACGATACCCGGCAACAACACGCCGATGATGCCGATGCTGGCACCAGCCATCAGGCTACCCACGAACACCCCGACCGCACCCAGCGCACTGCGCACCAGGATGCCCAGGGCCAGGGTCAACAAGATGCCGAGGATCACCCGCTCGCTGCCAAAGCGCCGCGCCAGGACCGGCGCCAGCGGTGCGAACAGCCCCAGGCAGAGCACCGGCAGGGTTGTCAGCAGGCCGGCTTGCGAAGCGCTCAAGCCCAAGCCCTCGGACACCTGGCCGAGAACAGGCGCCATGCTCGACAGCGCTGGACGCAGGTTCAGTGCCACCAGCACCAGCCCCAGCAGCAATAGCCAGGGCCGGCGCAGCACAACAGCCTGTTGCTGCACTTGCTCATCGTCGGCTTCGGCATCGATCAGCAGTTCATCGAGCTCTCGCTCGCGGGTCATTGGTTCAGCCATGGCCTTCTCGTGGTCAGGATTCTATGAGCGTGCGGCTCAGGCGCTTGGCCAGCTCCGCATCGCGTTGTTCGATGGCGGCGAGGATCTGCCCATGCAGGTCGAAAGTCGCCTGGCAGCGTGGCACGGTGGCCATGTTGCGCTGCAGCGCCGCGCTCACGACGCCCGAGAAATACCGGTACAGCTCGCTCAGCGCCGGGTTGTGCGCGGCATCGATCAAGCGCTGGTGAAACACCAGATCGCAGCTGACATAGGCATTGACGTCGCCATGAAAGTGCCCCGCGCTGGCCTGCAGGGCTTCGCGCAAGCCTCGCAAGTCCTCGTCGGTGCGTCGCAGCGCCGCCAGGCCAATGGCTTCGCTTTCCAGAATGTGCCGGGTTTCCCGCGCCTGCTCGGGCGTACAGCGGGACATGGCCAGCACGGCTTGCAACGGGTCCTGGCAGGTACGCAGGTAACTGCCGTCACCCTGACGGATTTCCACCAGGCCGCTGAATGCCAACACGCGCATGGCTTCGCGCACGGTATTGCGGCTGATGCCCATTTCAACCGCCAGCACAGGCTCGGTCGGCAATCGCTCGCCTACTTGCCAGTCACCCTGAAGGATGCGTTCGCGCATGCGTTCGACGGCCAGTTCGACCAAGGAACGCCGGGGCAATTCGCTGCTCATGATACTCAACCAATCATCCGATGAATTCGAGAAGCTTACTGAAACACTCTAGAGACTTCAATGCAACTGGCATTTCCATCAGTTGCGGCTGCTACGTTTTGTTGTAACCCTCGCGGCTAAAGATTCAGGGAGACATCGCCATGCAGATGACCAGCTTGCTGTTGGTGGCTTGCCTATTGCTCGCAGCTTGCGGTGCGGAGCCGGCGGCCAAGCACCCCAAGACGCTGCTGATCGGTATCGATGGCGTTCAGCTTCAACAATACGAAGCACTGGGTAACGACACTCAGCTCAAGCGGCGCCTGCATTACACCCTGGCCTATACCGGCGGCATCACTGGGCAAGCCAGTGAGCAGGCGACGCTCAGCGGCCCCGGCTGGATGACCTTGCTCACCGGCGTTTGGGCGAACAAGCATGGCGTCACCGCCAACAACGAGTC
This sequence comes from Pseudomonas sp. GM84, assembly GCF_000282535.1. GTDB lineage: Bacteria > Pseudomonadota > Gammaproteobacteria > Pseudomonadales > Pseudomonadaceae > Aquipseudomonas. The sequence continues at coordinate 2,456 of NZ_AKJC01000092.1, forward strand.
ACAGCGACTCAACCCTGCATATCCCAGCCTGTTCAAACGGCTGCGCCAGGCGCTGCCCAATGCCTATCTGGCCAGCGTGGTGAACTGGTCACCCATCAATACGGCATTCTTGCTTGAGGATGCCCGGGACAACGATGTGCGCGAAAGCGGTTTGAGCGATGAACAGGTGACCGTGCGGGCACTGCAAATCCTCGACAGCCAAGCGGCGGACTTTACCTTCATCCATCTCGATGAACCCGATCAGGTTGGCCACAGCAGCGGCTTCGGCGCGGGTTATCAATTCGCCCTGCGCGAGGCTGACGACCGGCTTGGGCGCCTGCTGGACAAGGTCGAGGCACGTGCCTACAAGCAGCCCCAGGAAGATTGGCTGGTGATCGTCAGCACAGACCATGGTCGCGACTACCGCGGCAAAGACCATGGCGGCGCCACGGAGCAGGAAAAGACCGTATTCATTGCCAGCAACAAGGCACTGAACGCTGGGTTGAGCCCTCCCCGCAAAGGGGAAGACAACCCAGGTTTCAACGGTCTGTACCGGCATGCCGCGCAAACGTCGGTTGCACCGACCGTGCTGCGCCATATGGGGATTGAGTTGCTGCCTGAATGGGAACTCGACGGCACGCCGATAGTGGATGAAACCAGCGCACACAACGCAGGTTTGAAGGTGAACGGCAGCGCCGGAATCAGCCACTGAGCATCGGGGCCGCCGAGCGGCCCCGATGACAATCAGGCCAACGCGTCGATCAACGCCTGGTTCATTTCCGGCGTTCCGATGGTGATGCGCAGGAACTGGGCAATGCGCTGCTGCTTGAAGTGGCGCACGATCACCCCCTGTTCACGCAGGCGCGCAGCCAACTGCGCCGCATCCTGCTGCGGATGACGGGCGAAGATGAAGTTGGCGGCCGACGGCAGCACCTCGAAGCCCTTGGCCGTCAGCTGCTCGACGAGCACCTCGCGGCTCTCGATCACCTGGCGGCAAGTCGATTCGAAATAGGCCTGGTCTTCGAAGGCCGCAGCGGCGCCAACGATCGCCATACGGTCCAGCGGGTAGGAGTTGAAGCTGTTCTTGATCCGCTCCAGCGCCTCGATCAGGTCTGGGTGGCCGACCGCCAGGCCAACGCGCAAACCGGCCAGCGAACGCGATTTCGACAGGGTCTGGGTAACCAGCAGGTTGTCGTAGCGCCCTACCAGGCTGATGGCCGTCTCGCCGCCAAAGTCGATGTAGGCTTCGTCCACCACCACCACCGAGTCACGGTTGGCCTGCAGCATCTGCTCGATCGCCTGCAACGGCAACAGGCAACCTGTCGGCGCGTTGGGGTTGGGGAAGATGATGCCGGCGTTGGGCTTGCTGTAGTCCTGCACACGGATCTGAAACTGCTCGTCCAGCGGCACCTGTTCGAACGGGATGCCGTACAGGCCACAGTACACCGGGTAGAAGCTGTAGCTGACATCCGGGAACAGCAGCGGGCCGCCGTGCTGGAACAGGCCGTGGAAGATGTGCGCCAGCACCTCGTCCGAACCGTTGCCGACGAAAACCTGCGCGGGCGTTACATCGTAGTACTCGGCCACTGCCTGCTTGAGCCGGTCGCTGTTCGGGTCCGGGTACAGGCGCAGGTTGTCGTTGAGTTCGCCACGCATGGCTTCCAGCGCCTTGGGCGACGGGCCATAGGGGTTCTCGTTGGTGTTCAGCTTGACCAGCCGGGCCAGCTTGGGCTGCTCGCCCGGTACGTAAGGCACCAGGTCCTTGACGAAGGGGCTCCAGAATCGACTCATGCTCAGTTCCCCTTGTCTTGGGTCAGGATACGGTATTCGGCGCTACGGGCGTGGGCAGTCAGCGATTCGCCGCGAGCCAGTACCGAAGCGGTGTGGCCCAGCTCGGATGCGCCCTGCTCGGAGCAGAAGATGATCGACGAACGCTTCTGGAAGTCGTAGACGCCCAGCGGCGACGAGAAACGCGCAGTGCCGGACGTCGGCAGCACGTGGTTGGGGCCGGCGCAGTAGTCGCCCAGCGCTTCGCTGGTGTGGCGGCCCATGAAGATCGCGCCGGCATGGCGGATCTGCGGCAGCCAGGCCTGCGGGTCGGCAACCGACAGCTCCAGGTGCTCGGGAGCGATACGGTTCGCCACCTCGATGGCCTGCTGCATGTCGCGTACCTGAATCAGCGCACCGCGGCCGTTGACGGATTTCTCGATGATCTCGGCGCGCTCCATGGTCGGCAGCAACTTGTCGATGCTGGCGGCAACGCGGTCGAGGAATGCAGCATCAGGGCTGACCAGAATGGCCTGGGCATCTTCATCGTGCTCGGCCTGGGAGAACAGGTCCATGGCGATCCAGTCCGGGTCGGTCTGGCCATCGCACACCACGAGGATTTCCGAAGGGCCGGCGATCATGTCGATACCGACCTGGCCGAACACATGGCGCTTGGCGGTGGCCACGTAGATGTTGCCCGGGCCGACGATCTTGTCCACCTGCGGTACGCTTTCGGTGCCGTAGGCCAGCGCCGCCACTGCCTGGGCACCACCGACGGTGAACACGCGGTCGACACCGGCGATGCAGGCTGCGGCCAGCACCAGCTCGTTGATCTCGCCACGCGGGGTCGGCACCACCATCACCACTTCGGTGACGCCAGCGACCTTGGCCGGAATGGCGTTCATCAGCACCGACGACGGGTACGACGCCTTGCCGCCCGGTACGTACAGGCCGGCACGGTCCAACGGGGTGACTTTCTGGCCCAGCACAGTGCCGTCGGCCTCGGTGTACTGCCAGGAGTCCTGCTTCTGCCGCTCGTGGTACATACGCACACGGTCAGCAGCCTTCTCCAGCGCTTCACGCTGGGTTGGCGTTATTCGAGTCAGGGCCAGTTCCAGGCGCGCGCGACCCAGGATCAGGTCGTCGATGGATTTCGCATCGACACCATCGAAACGCTGGGTGAACTCCACCAGCGCCGCATCGCCACGCTCGCGCACGGCCTTGATGATGTCGAGCACGCGCTGGTTGACCGCGTCATCGGACACACTTTCCCAGCTCAGCAGATGATCCAGATGTCGGGCGAAATCCGGATCAGCAGCGTTGAGACGGGCAATTGCAGTGGACACGGTCATGGCGAGGGCCTCGATTATTAGCGAATGCTCAGGCGCCCTAAGCTACCAGTCCATCCGCGCGGGCACCCGAGAAAAATGGCTATGACGCGGATAGACGGGCGCGACAGCGAAGGCCGCGCGCAGAAGTCAGCCGCGGTGTCGCGATTCGACCGCTTTACGCAGGGTGTCGATCAGGCTCTGGATGCGGGCGTGCTGCATCTTCATGGAGGCCTTGTTGACCACCAGGCGCGAGCTGATCGTGGCGATCATGTCCTGGGGCTCCAGGCCGTTGGCGCGCAGGGTGTTGCCGGTGTCGACCACGTCGATGATCTTGTCGGCGAGGTTGATCAGCGGTGCCAGCTCCATCGAGCCGTAGAGCTTGATGATGTCGACCTGGCGGCCCTGCTCGGCATAGTAACGCTTGGCTACGTTGACGAACTTGGTGGCCACGCGCAGGCGACCCTTGGGCTCCGGTGCACCGACCACGCCAGCGGTCATCAGTTTGCAGCGGGCGATCTGCAGGTCCAGCGGCTCGTACAAGCCCTGGCCGCCGTACTCCATCAGCACGTCCTTGCCCGCCACACCGAGGTCGGCGGCGCCATGCTCGACATAGGTCGGCACATCGGTGGCGCGCACGATCAGCAGGCGCACGTCTTCCTGCGTGGTGGGGATGATCAGCTTGCGGCTCTTGTCCGGATTCTCGGTCGGCACGATACCGGCCTCGGCCAGCAACGGCAGGGTATCGTCGAGGATGCGGCCTTTGGAAAGCGCGATGGTCAACATTGGAACGTCGGTCCTTAAGCGGCTACTGCCAGCCGGGCCTGAGCCCGGCCGCATTCAATTCGTGGTGGGAGCGGGCTTGCCCCGCGAACACCGGCAAAGCCGGTGCCATGCGCAGCGGTGGATGCTTCGCGGGGCAAGCCCGCTCCCACACCCTGCTCCCAGGCAGATGACTAGCCCGGTACGCGACGGATCTTCGCGCCCAGCATCTGCAGTTTTTCTTCGATGCACTCGTAGCCACGGTCGATGTGGTAGATGCGATCGATGAGGGTGTCGCCTTCGGCGACCAGCGCCGACAGCACCAGGCTGGCGGAAGCACGCAGGTCGGTGGCCATCACCGGAGCGCCCTTGAGCGTCGGTACACCCGTAACGATGGCGGTGTTGCCCTCGACCTGGATCTGCGCGCCCATGCGGTGCATTTCGTACACGTGCATGAAACGGTTCTCGAAGATCGTCTCGATGACCGCACCGGTGCCTTCGGCAATGGCGTTGAGCGAAATGAACTGCGCCTGCATGTCGGTCGGGAACGCCGGGTATGGAGCGGTACGCAGGTTGACGGCTTTCGGCCGCTTGCCATGCATGTCCAGCTCGATCCAGTCTTCACCGGTGGTGATGTCGGCACCCGCTTCCTTGAGCTTCTCCAGCACCGCCTCGAGGATGGTCGGATCAGTGTCCTTGACCTTGACGCGACCACCGGTCACGGCAGCGGCAACCAGGTAGGTACCGGTCTCGATACGGTCAGGCATGACGCGGTAGTTGGCCGAGTCCAGGCGCTCGACGCCATCGATGGTGATGGTGTCGGTGCCAGCGCCCTGAACCTTGCCGCCCATGGCGTTGATGAAGTTGGCCAGGTCGACCACTTCCGGCTCGCGCGCGGCGTTTTGCAGGACGCTGCGGCCCTTGGCCAGGGCAGCGGCCATCATGATGTTCTCGGTACCGGTCACGCTGACGGTATCGAAGAAGAAGTGCGCGCCACGCAGGCCGCCTTCAGGCGCCTCGGCCTTGATATAGCCGCCTTCCACTTCGATCTTCGCACCCATGGCCTCAAGGCCGCGGATGTGCAGGTCGACTGGACGCGAACCGATGGCGCAGCCACCCGGCAGGGCAACTTCGGCCTTGCCGAAGCGCGCGACCATGGGGCCAAGCACCAGGATCGAGGCGCGCATGGTCTTGACCAGCTCGTAAGGCGCGACCAGGGTCTTGATGGTGCGCGGATCGATCTCCACTGCCAGCTTTTCGTCGATCACAGGCTCGATGCCCATACGCCCGAACAGCTCGATCATGGTGGTGATGTCATGCAGGTGTGGCAGGTTGCCCACGGTGACCGGGCCATCGGCCAGCAGGGTCGCCGCCAGAATCGGCAGGGCCGCGTTCTTCGCGCCCGAAATGCGGATCTCGCCATCGAGGCGAGCACCGCCAGTAATAATCAGTTTGTCCATTGGAGTCTCGCCGCCAAGTTGGCTCAGGTGCGCTCAGCCCAGGCTGCGCTGCTGAAAAATTTCATGGTTACCGCATGGATGCTGCCATTGGCGATCCAGGGATTCAGGTGAGCATAGATCGCCTGCTGGCGCTTGACCGGGCTCAGGCCAGCCAACTCGTCGCTGATCACGTTCAACTGAAAGTTGCAGCCTTCGCCTTCAACTTCGACCCGGGATCCCGGCAATTTCTCTTCAAGGAAGCTCTTAACTTCTACGGCCTGCATGCTCAACCTCAATCGGCGCCCGATGCGCACGGGTCGGCCATCATACAAAAAAGCCCCTCGCCTGCGAAGCCCACTGAGTGAGCGCGCTGACCGAGGGGCCTTCCATCAGTGACGAGCCATCAGCTCGCCAGTACTTCATCGAGGTCATAGACCTCGGCAATTTCCCGCATGTCTTCAGGCATGCCGCGTACTTCGCAAGCCTTGCCAGCAGCCTGGGCGTCACGCATGAACGCCAGCAGCAACGACAGGCCGACGCTGGACGACTTCTCGACCGACGAACAGTCAAGCACCAGCTGCGTCTCGCGGGCTGCGGCGATCAGCGCCTTGCCCTGCTTGCGCAAGGCCGGGCCGCTGCGGTAGTCCAGCACGCCGGCCAGGCGCAGCACGCCCGGCTCGACCATGCTCACGCCGGCCTCGCTCATTTCACTTCCTTGTCAGGAGAGGTTTCGGCGGCTTGCTTGGCCTTGGCCACTTCGCCGGCCCAGCCGTCGATGGTCTTGTCCAGGTTGTTGCCGTTGCGCTGCATGGCGTCGGCGAATTGGTCACGGAACAGCTTGCCGACGTTGATACCGTTGACGATGACGTTACGGACCTTCCACTCGCCGCCGAGGTTCTCGAGGGTGTATTGCACCGGGTACACGGCACCGTTGTTGCCGGTGACCTTCATGCCGACGCTGGCGCGCTTGCCGTCATCAGCCTTGGCCGGATCGACGACGATGCCCTGGTTGTTGTACTCGAGCAGGGCGTTGCCATAGAACTGCATCAGGCTGCGTTTGAAGTTTTCCTGGAAGCGCTGCAACTGCTCAGGGGTGGCCTTGCGCGAGTACTTGACGGTCATGATGCTCTTGGAAATGCCATCGGCATCGACCACCGGGCCCAGGATGCGATTGAGCGCATCGTAGAACGCCTGCGGGTTGCTCTTGTACTGCTCCTTGTTGGCCTTGAGATCGCCCAGCAGTTCATTGGTAGTGCTCTGCACCACCTCATGGGGCGTTTGCGCTGCCAGGGTCAGCAGAGGGAAAGCTGCCAGCAGGACCAGCAAGCCACGTCGCAAGATCGAAATCATGGAAACTCCTTAATTAGCCGGTTGCGCTTCTTTCGGTTCCTTGCCAACGGAGTTGAGCAGGAACTTGCCAATCAGATCTTCCAGCACCAGGGCCGACTGGGTGTCATGGATGGTTGCACCTTCCTTGAGCACTTCTTCTTCGCCGCCGACGCTGATGCCGATGTATTTTTCGCCAAGCAAACCGGCGGTCAGGATCGAGGCAGTGGAGTCGGTCGGCAGGTTGTCGACCGTTTTGTCCAGCTGCAGCGTCACCCGACCGGTGTAGGAATCACGGTCCAGATCGATGGCGGTGACCTTGCCGATCGTCACGCCGGCCATGGTCACTTTAGCTCTGACCGTCAAACCGGCGATATTGTCGAAGTACGCATAAACTTTATAGGTATCGCTGCTCGGGCTGGCCGACAGCCCGCTGACACGCAGGGCCAGCAGCAGCAACGCCAGGATCCCGGCCAGCAGGAACAGGCCGACACCGATTTCCAGGGTGCGGTTTTGCATCAGAAATCTCCAAACATCAAGGCGGTCAGAATAAAGTCCAGACCCAGTACTGCCAATGAGGCATAGACCACGGTCTTGGTGGTGGCACGGCTGATCCCTTCTGAGGTGGGCTCACAGTCGTACCCCTGGAATACGGCGATCCAGGTCGTGACGAAGGCGAACACCAGGCTCTTGGCCAGCCCGTTGAGCACGTCGTCGGTAAAGGAAACACTGTTCTGCATGTTGGCCCAGAACGAGCCTTCGTAGACGCCCAGCCAGTCCACCGCGACCCACGAACCACCCCAGATGCCAACCACGCTGAAGATCAGCGCCAGCAACGGCAAGGAAATGAAGCCGGCCCACAAGCGCGGTGCGACGATGTACTTGAGCGGGTCGACGCCGATCATCTCAAGGCTCGACAGCTGCTCGGTGGACTTCATGTTGCCGATCTCGGCCGTCAGTGCCGAACCTGCCCGGCCGGCGAACAGCAGCGCGGTGACCACTGGCCCCAGTTCGCGCAGCAGGGTCAGGGCGACCATCTGCCCGACCGCCTGCTCGGAACCGTATTTGGTGAGGATACTGTAGCCCTGCAGGGCCAGCACCATACCGATGAACACACCGGACACGACCACGATCGCCAGCGACAGCACGCCCACCGAATACAACTGCTTGGTCAGCAGCTGGAAACCGCCGCCGATGCCGCCACGGCCGACCAGCGCATGGAACAGGAACAGGCAGGAGCGCCCGAGCACCGCCAGCACATCGATGGCCGAGCGGCCCAGCAGGCGAATTCGTTCCAGTAAGGATTTTCTACGCATCAACGCGCCCCCAGCAGATCGGCGCGGTAGTCTGGCGCAGGAAAATGGAACGGCACCGGGCCATCCGGATCGCCTTTCATGAACTGGCGAATGCGTGGATTATCCGACCCCATCAGCTCATCAGGGGTCCCTTGGCCCAGCACCTGCCCATCACCGACCACGTAGATGTAGTCGGCAATGCTGGCAGTTTCGGCCAGGTCATGGGACACCACGATACTGGTAATTCCCAGGGCATCGTTGAGCAGGCGGATCAGGCGCACCAGCACCCCCATCGCGATCGGATCCTGGCCGACGAACGGTTCGTCGTACATGAGGATCTGTGGATCGAGCGCAATTGCCCTGGCCAGTGCCACCCGGCGCTTCATCCCACCGGACAATTCGTCGGGCATCAGGTCGATGGCACCGCGCAGGCCCACGGCCTGCAGCTTCATCAGGACGATGTCACGGATCATCTCGTCCGACAGCTGCGTATGCACACGCAACGGGAAGGCGACGTTCTCGAACACATCGAGGTCAGTGAACAGCGCGCCGCTCTGGAACAGCACACCCATCTGTTTGCGCGCGTCGAACAGGTCGCTGCGTGACAGGCTCGGCAGGTTCTGCCCGGCCACCCACACTTCGCCGCTTGCCGGGCGCAGTTGCGCGCCCATCAGGCGCAGCAGCGTGGTCTTGCCGCAACCCGACGGCCCCATGATGCCCGTGACCTTGCCACGCGGGATGCGTATGTCGACATTGCTGAAAATGCTGCGCGAACCGCGCTTGAAGGTGACACCCTTCAACTCGACCGCGTAGGCGCTATCCACACTCATCTAGACTCCTTGCTAGTGCAGCCTCGTCCTAATGGACGCCGGCCCCCATCAGGAAGGCACACGCGCCCCCTGGCAGGCCGAATAGCGGCGAACTATAGCACCGCTGACAGGGCGGCCCCAAGGCCATGGAACGAGTCGTTCAGGCCAATGACAGCTTTGCCGACATTTCCGATGGCAATCGAAAGGATGAGGCTTTCTTCCATTGCGGCTATAATCGCCGCCTTTTCATCAGGCATCGTTTTTCAACATGAGCCAATCCAGCGAGTTGATCCAATCCGCACAGCGAACACTGCGCCTTGAACTCGAGGCCGTAGAAGGCCTGATGGCCCGTATCGACGCCAACTTCGTCAAGGCTTGCGAACTGATCCTGACGAGCAAGGGCCGCGTCGTGGTGGTCGGCATGGGCAAGTCTGGGCATATCGGCAACAAGATCGCCGCGACCCTGGCCAGCACCGGGACACCCGCATTCTTCGTGCACCCGGCCGAAGCCAGCCATGGCGACATGGGCATGATCACTCGCGACGATGTCATTCTCGCCCTTTCCAACTCGGGCAGTACTGCCGAGATCGTCACCCTGTTGCCGTTGATCAAGCGCCTGGGCATCCAGCTGATCAGCCTGACCGGCAATCCGGATTCGCCTTTGGCCCAGGCCGCCGAGGTCAACCTCGACGCCCGTGTCGCCCAGGAGGCCTGCCCGCTGAACCTGGCGCCCACCTCGTCCACCACCGCGGCACTGGTGCTGGGCGACGCGCTGGCCATCGCGCTGCTCGAAGCGCGCGGCTTCACTGCCGAGGACTTCGCCTTCTCGCACCCAGGCGGAGCCTTGGGCCGACGCCTGTTGCTCAAGGTCGAGAACGTCATGCACGCGGGCGACGAGCTGCCACAAGTGCAACGCGGCACGCTGCTCAAGGACGCGCTCCTGGAAATGTCCCGCAAGGGCCTGGGCATGACCGTGATCCTGGAACCGGATGGCAAGCTGGCCGGGATCTTCACCGACGGCGACTTGCGCCGCAGCCTGGATCGCAGCATCGACGTTCACACCACCTTGATCGACCAGGTGATGACCGTGCACGGCAAGACCGCACGCGCCGAAATGCTCGCGGCCGAGGCGCTCAAGATCATGGAAGACAACAAGATCAACGCCCTGGTAGTCGTCGACAAGGACGACCGTCCTACCGGCGCCCTGAACATGCACGACCTGCTGCGCGCAGGCGTGATGTAAAGGAGAACCCGCAATGACCCAGGATCTGCTGCAACGCGGCAAAGCCATCAAGCTCGCCGTATTCGATGTCGACGGCGTGCTCACCGACGGACGGCTGTACTTTCTCGAGGACGGCAGCGAGTTCAAGACCTTCAATACCCTCGATGGCCACGGCATCAAGATGCTCATGGCCGCGGGCGTAACCACGGCCATCATCAGCGGACGCAAGACCCCGGTCGTCGAGCGTCGAGCGAAAAACCTCGGCATCCCGCACCTGTTCCAGGGCCGCGAGGACAAATTGGTAGTGCTCGACGGCCTGCTCGCCGAACTGGGCCTAAGCTATGAACAGGTTGCCTATCTGGGCGATGACCTGCCAGACCTGCCGGTGATTCGCCGGGTGGGCCTGGGCATGGCGGTGGCCAATGCCGCGCCATTCGTTCGCCAGCACGCCCACGGCGTGACCCAGGCGCGCGGCGGCGAAGGTGCCGCCCGCGAGTTCTGCGAACTGATCATGCAGGCCCAGGGCACCCTGGACGCTGCCAATGCCAATTACCTTTAAGGCCGAACATGCTCAGCAAGAAAGCCCGCAATATTGTGCTGCTCGCGCTGATCGCTGCCCTGCTGGTGGCGATCGGGTACTGGAATGTCAGCCCTGAAAGCTTCCTCGACAAGCCCGTGGCGCAAGTTGATGAAAGCGCCATCGACTATTACGCGATCAACGCCCACAGCCTGCAGTTTCTTCCCGATGGCAAGCTGCAATACGAGATGACCGCCGACAAAGTCGAACACCTCAAGGCCAGCGAAGTCACACTGGTGACCACGCCCGACCTGCACATGTACCGGGGCACCGAGTACCCGTGGCACGTGCAGAGCGTTCGCGCCGAGGTCAATCCCGACGGCAGCGAAGTCGAACTGATCGACAAGGTGCGTGTCGCACGCACTGACGAAAAACAGCGCGAAACCATCATTACCAGCTCGCGCATGACCGTATTCCCACAGAAGCAATATGCGCAGACCGAGCAAGCCGTTAGAATCGACGGCGCCGGTGGTACGACCACGGGCAAGGGAATGAAAGCGTATTTGAAAGAAGGCAGGATGGACCTGCTCTCTAACGTAAGAGGACAGTATGAGGCTCGTTAAAACCCTCCCCCTTTTGCTCAGCCTGAGCGCAGCACTGGGAAGCGCGAGCGCCTTCGCCCTGCCGACCGACCGTGACCAGCCTATCCGCATCCAGGCCGACAACGCGCACCTGGACGACAAGCAAGGCGTGGCCACCTACACCGGTGACGTGATCATCACCCAAGGCTCGATGATGATCAAAGGCAACACCGTGACCATGACCCGCGCCGCCAACGGCGACATCGACGTGGTGACCTCGGTGGGCAACCTGGCCTACTTCGAGCAACAGCAGAGCACCGCCAAGCCTGACAAGATGAAGGGCTGGGCCGTGACCATCCAGTACCAGGCACAGAAAGACACGGTGATCCTCACCGACCGTGCCAAGGTCGAGAACGAAGGCAACACCACCGAAGGCGAGAAGATCGTCTACAACACCAAGTCCCAGGTTGCGACCGCCGGTCGCGGTGGCAACGTGACTCAACCACGTCAGCGCATCGACATGGTGATCCAGCCGAAGAAGAAGGCCGAGTAAATGGCAACCCTCAAAGCCCAGCACCTGGCCAAGAGCTACAAGAGCCGGCAAGTCGTGCGCGACGTCAGCCTGTCGATCGACAGCGGGCAGATCGTCGGTCTGCTCGGCCCCAACGGCGCCGGCAAGACCACCTGCTTCTACATGATCGTCGGCCTGGTCCAGGCCGATCAGGGCCGGGTTCTGATCGACAATCTCGATGTCAGCCACCAGCCGATGCACGGCCGTGCCCGCGCCGGTATCGGCTATCTGCCGCAGGAAGCTTCGATCTTCCGCAAACTGTCGGTGGCCGACAACATCATGGCGATCCTCGAAACGCGCAAGGACATCGACCGTGACGGCCGGCGCAAGGAGCTGGAAAGCCTGCTGCAGGAGTTCCATATCAGCCATATCCGCGACAACCTCGGCATGAGCCTGTCCGGCGGTGAACGCCGCCGCGTCGAGATTGCCCGCGCGCTGGCGACCGCACCGAAGTTCATCCTGCTGGACGAACCCTTTGCCGGCGTCGACCCGATTTCCGTTGGCGACATCAAGCAGATCATCTACCACCTCAAGGCCAAGGGCATCGGTGTACTGATCACCGACCACAACGTCCGCGAGACCCTGGACATCTGTGAAACCGCCTACATCGTCAACGATGGCCAACTGATCGCCGAGGGCGATGCCGAGACCATCCTGGCCAACGACCTGGTCAAGGAAGTTTACCTGGGTCACGAGTTCCGACTCTGAGCCCAGATGTGCCTGGAGCACTGGCAAACCGCTCCTGACGGGGCTTAAGTTGTTACAGCGCTCTAGGCAAACGCTACAATTTAAGGCATAAAACTTGCTTGAATTAGGCGCTCCGGCGCCCTCATGTAGTGGATGGCGCATGCGCGCCGGCGAACAAGGTATTTAGCCCCAGCCATGAAACCATCGCTCGTCCTAAAAATGGGCCAGCAACTGACGATGACTCCTCAGTTGCAACAGGCCATCCGCCTACTCCAGCTTTCCACCCTGGACCTGCAGCAGGAAATCCAGGAAGCGCTGGAGTCCAATCCGATGCTCGAACGCCAGGAAGACGGCGAAGACTTCGACAACAGCGACCCGATGGCGGACAACGCCGAAAACAAGCCGGTCGCCGAAGTCCAGGACAACAGCTTCCAGGAAAGCACCAGCAGTGCCGAAAGCCTGGAGGACGGTGAGTGGAACGAGCGAATCCCCAACGAGCTTCCGGTCGATACCGCCTGGGAAGACATCTACCAGACCAGCGCCAGCAGCCTGCCGAGCAACGATGACGACGAGTGGGACTTCACCACCCGCACATCGGCCGGCGAGAGCCTGCAGAGCCACCTGCTGTGGCAACTGAACCTGGCACCGATGTCCGATACCGATCGCCTGATCGCCGTCACCCTGATCGACAGCATCAACGGCCAGGGCTACCTGGAAGACACGCTCGAAGAGATTTGCGCAGGCTTCGACCCGGAACTGGATATCGAGCTCGACGAGATCGAAGCCGTGCTGCACCGCATCCAGCAGTTCGAACCTGCCGGCGTCGGCGCCCGCTGCCTCGGCGAATGCCTGCTGCTGCAGCTGCGCCAACTACCCTCCAGCACACCCTGGATGAGCGAAGCCCAGCGCCTGGTCAGCGACTTCATCGACCTGCTCGGCAGCCGCGACTACAGCCAGCTGATGCGCCGCATGAAGCTCAAGGAAGACGAGCTGCGTCAGGTGATCGAGCTGGTGCAGAGCCTCAACCCGCGCCCTGGTTCGCAGATCGAGTCCAGCGAACCTGAATACGTGGTGCCCGATGTGATCGTGCGCAAGGACAGCGAGCGCTGGCTGGTCGAGCTGAACCAGGAAGCGATCCCGCGCCTGCGGGTCAACCCGCAGTATGCCGGCTTCGTCCGCCGCGCCGACACCAGCGCCGACAACACCTTCATGCGCAACCAGCTTCAGGAGGCACGCTGGTTCATCAAGAGCCTGCAGAGCCGCAATGAAACACTGATGAAGGTCGCCACCCAGATCGTCGAGCACCAGCGTGGCTTCCTCGACCACGGTGACGAAGCGATGAAGCCGCTGGTACTGCACGATATCGCCGAAGCGGTAGGCATGCACGAGTCGACCATTTCGCGGGTCACCACGCAGAAATACATGCACACGCCCCGCGGCATCTACGAACTGAAATACTTTTTCTCCAGCCACGTCAGCACCGCCGAAGGCGGAGAATGCTCGTCCACGGCGATCCGCGCGATCATCAAGAAACTGGTTGCGGCGGAAAATCAGAAAAAGCCATTGAGTGACAGCAAGATCGCTGGTTTACTGGAGGCACAAGGCATCCAGGTAGCCCGTCGCACCGTCGCCAAGTACCGCGAGTCCCTCGGCATCGCACCGTCGAGCGAGCGCAAGCGACTGATGTAGCCCCTGGGTGTGCCACAGCGTTTGTGGGGCAGGTGCAATACCTGCCTCTTTATGCACGGGCAACAAAGGAGAAGCTGTATGCAAGTCAATATCAGTGGACAGCATGTAGAAGTCACCCAGCCGCTACGCGATTACGTGCTGGAAAAGCTCGCCAGGGTGGAGAGTCACTTCGACAAGATCACCAACGTGCAGGTCATCATGAAAGTCGAGAAGCTGCAGCAGAAGGTCGAAGCGACCCTGCAGATTCCCGGCGGCGAAGTGGTTGCCAACGCAGAACACGAAGACATGTATGCAGCGATCGACGCCTTGGCCGACAAGCTCGACCGCCAACTGAAAAAACACAAGGAAAAACAGCAAAGCTTGCTGCAAGGTGCAGCCGCCCGCTGATCCCCCTCATCCATGATCCGACTTGAAACCATCCTGACCCCCGGCCGTTCCCTGGTGAACGTGCCGGGCGGCAGCAAGAAGCGCGCCCTTGAAAAGGTCGCCAACCTGATTGCCGAACAAGTACCCGAGCTGGAGATGCAAGACGTCTTCGAAAAGCTGATCGCGCGGGAAAAACTCGGCTCCACTGGCTTCGGCAATGGAATCGCCATTCCCCACTGCCGGCTTGAAGGGTGTTCTTCACCCGTCAGCGCCCTGCTGCACCTGGATGCTCCGATCGACTATGACGCCATCGATGGCGCGCCGGTCGATCTGTTGTTCGTACTGCTGGTGCCGGAGGCTGCTACTGATGCCCATCTGGAACTGCTGCGCCAGATCGCCAGCATGCTCGACCGCAAGGAAGTTCGCGAGCGCCTGCGTGCCGCCCACAGCAGCGAGGCCCTGTTCCAGGTTGTCCTGGACGCACAGAACGAGCACTGAACATGCGCCTGATCATCGTCAGCGGCCGGTCCGGCTCCGGCAAGAGTACCGCCCTCGATGTGCTGGAAGACAACGGCTTTTACGTCATCGACAACCTGCCGGCCGGCTTGCTGCCGCAACTGGCGGAGAATGCGTTGATCAACACCGAGCTGCTGCAACCGAAAGTGGCCGTCTCGATCGATGCGCGCAACCTGCCCAGCCATCTGTCACGCTTCCCCGAGCTGCTTGCCGAAGCCCGCGGCCGCCATATCCAGTGTGATGTGCTGTTTCTCGATGCCGACGAAGAGACGCTGCTCAAGCGCTTCTCCGAAACACGCCGGCGCCACCCGTTGACCAACGCCGACCGCTCGCTGGCCGAGGCGATCCGCGTGGAAAGCGAGCTGCTGGGACCGATCTCCGATCTTGCCGACCTGAAGATCGACACCACCAGCCTCAACCTCTATCAACTGCGCGACACGATCAAGCTGCGCCTGCTCAATCAACCCGAGCCAGGCACCGCTTTCCTGGTCGAGTCGTTCGGTTTCAAGCGCGGCATGCCGGTCGATGCCGACCTGGTGTTCGATGTACGCTGCCTGCCGAACCCGTACTGGAAGCCCGAGCTGCGCGAGCACTCCGGCCTCGAACAGCCGGTCATCGACTACCTCGCCGCTCAGCCGGACGTCGAGGAAATGTTCAACGACATTTCCAGCTACCTGCTCAAATGGCTGCCACGCTTCGCTGCCAGCAACCGCGCTTATGTCACCATCGCCATTGGCTGCACTGGCGGTCACCACCGTTCGGTCTATATCACCGAACGCCTTGGCAAGTTGCTGCAGCAGTCTCTGAAAAACGTCCAGGTCCGCCACCGCGACCTCTAGCCCACAGGATCCGCCCCACGATGCCCGCCCGCGAAATCACCATCATCAACAAGCTGGGGCTGCATGCCCGGGCGGCAGCCAAGTTCGTTGGCGTGGCCGGGCGCTTCCCTTGCCAGGTGCGGGTGGGGCGTGCGCCAGACAAGCTGGTGGACGGCAAGAGCATCATGGCCGTGATGATGCTGGCGGCGGGCAAAGGCACCCAGGTGCACCTGCATACCGAAGGGGAGCAGGACAACGAAGCGCTGGAAGCGCTGGTGGCGTTGATCAACAACTATTTCGACGAAGGCGAGTAACTCGCTCGCATCCTGGCTGACTGCTCTGGCTCTATCGCCGGCAAGCCGGCTCCCACAGGTTCAGCGCGACCTTCAAGCTTTGCGCAATTCCTGTGGGAGCCGGCTTGTCGTGGCGACGAACCGCGTCGATAGGGCCAGTAGATCCAATTCAAGACATCGCCGTATCCATCACCATCATCAGGCAGAAGCCGATGCACAGCCCCAGGCTGGCCAGCCGGTGATGCCCATTGCTGCGTGACTCGGGGATGATCTCCTGGGTCACCACCAACAGCATCGCCCCCGCTGCACAAGCCAGGCCAAGCGGCAGCAGCAACTCGGCGACATTCACCAGCCAGGCACACAGCACCGCCGCCAACGGCTCCACCAGGCCAGACGCGGCCCCGATCAAAAACGCCTTGAACCGCGGCATGCCCGCCCCCGCCAGCACCAGCGCAATCACCAGTCCCTCGGGCACATCCTGCAAGGCAATGCCCATCGCCAGACTGTCGGCATCGGCCATGCCACCACCGGCCGATACGCCGATGGCCATGCCTTCGGGAATGTTGTGGGCAATGATGGCGATCACGAACAGCCAGATCCGCGCCGCAATCACGGGTTGCCGATCGTTACCGACCAGCGCCTCGGGCGATGCACCCGACACCTTCAAATCGACGGCGAACAGGCACAACGCCCCGAACAGCAAGCCGAAGCTGATCAAGCCACCAGCGCCCCATGGGCTGAAACCGATTGACCGGGCAGCATCGAGCCCCGGAATGATCAAGGAAAACGCGGTGGCCGCCAGCATCACGCCGGCACCGAAACCCAACAAGGTATCGGCCAGGGCCACCGGCATGTTGCGAATCACCAACACCGGTACCGCACCCAGCGCCGTACCCAGCGCACACAGTGCGCCGCCCTCGAGGGCGCGCAGCATGCGCGGCTCCAGGTCCAGCCAGGCAATACCCCGCGCCACCAGCAGGGCCGTGCCGACCAATAGCAGCAGCGTGCCTATTGCCAACCGGAACAGGCGCACACTACCGACAGACATCACCTCCGAGCGCATACCGGATCGACTCACTTCAGGGTTTCGAGGTAACGACGTTCCACTTCCGCCCAATCGATGACGTTGTAGAAGGCCCCGATGTATTCCGGGCGACGGTTCTGATACTTCAGGTAGTAGGCATGCTCCCAGACATCAAGGCCAAGAATCGGCGTATTACCGTGCATCAAGGGGCTGTCCTGGTTGCCGCTGCTTTCCACCACCAGCGAGTTTTGCGGCGTGACGCTCAGCCAGGCCCAACCACTGCCGAACCGAGTCAGGGCGGCCTTGGTGAAGGCATCCTTGAACGCTTCAAAACCACCCAGCTCGGCCTCGATGGCCTTGGCCAGCTGCCCCTGCGGCTGGCCGCCACCCTGCGGTGACATGATGGTCCAGAACAGCGAATGGTTGGCATGGCCGCCACCATGGTTGATCACCGCGCCTTGCAGCTTTTCCGGCAATTGCTTGACCGCACCGACCAGCTTCTCCACCGGCCACTCGGCCCATTCGGTCCCTTCGACGGCCGCGTTCAGGCCGTTGACGTAGGTCTGGTGATGCTTGGTGTGGTGGATCTCCATGGTCTGGGTATCGATGTGCGGTTCCAGCGCGTTGTAGGCATAGGGCAACGCAGGCAAGGTATAGGGCATGTCAATGGATTCCGTAGACGGGGGTTCGGGGGGCCGCTTCACCCCGGGAGGCCAGTTCGCTGGCCCCCGGGGCTTGGCGGTTGAGCAAGCGCTCGGTACGCGGGTACTGGCCGTACTCGGCAATGAAACCGAGCAACTCGGTGTAGGTGCGCCCGCTGTGGCGCAACGCCGCATCACGCAGCGCCTGCGACAGACGCGGCTCCTGGCTGGCCTGCAGCAAACGCTGATGCGCGGCGCACAGGTAGTCGGC
Organism: Pseudomonas sp. GM84; assembly: GCF_000282535.1. Lineage (GTDB taxonomy): Bacteria > Pseudomonadota > Gammaproteobacteria > Pseudomonadales > Pseudomonadaceae > Aquipseudomonas. The sequence goes on from NZ_AKJC01000092.1 coordinate 20,357, forward strand.
GCTTTCATGCGGCTGGTTCAGGCGCAGGTGCAGGTCGGCCAGGTTGTGGTGGGCGATGACGAAGGCCGCCACCGCTTCGTCGACGTCATGCCAGCGCTCGAACAGCACCTGAGCCAAGGCCAGGGCTTGCAGGTAATGTTCCCGGGCGTCCACCAGCTCGCCCTGTTCGAACAGGCGGTTGGCAGCTTGCGTGGTGCGTTTCCAGTGCTGCATGACGTATCTCCTGGGCGCTGACGCGGGTCAGATGCCGCCAGCGGTGAGTTTTTCCGGGTTCAGCAGCGCTTCGAGCTGGTCGCGGGACAGGTCGGTGTGCTCCAGCGCCACGTCGATGATCGGACGGCCCTGCTGGTAGGCGGTCTTGGCGATCTCGGCGGCCTTGAGGTAACCAATGATCGGGTTCAGTGCAGTGACCAGGATCGGGTTGCGCGCCAGGGCTTCCTTGAGCTTGCCCTCGTTGACCTTGAAGCTGGCGATGGCCTTGTCGGCCAGCAGTCGGCTGGCATTGGCCATCAGCTCGATGCTCTCCAGCAGGTTGCGGGCGATGACCGGCAGCATCACGTTGAGCTCGAAGTTGCCCGACTGGCCGGCGATCGCGATGGTCGCGTCGTTGCCGATCACCTGGGCGGCAACCATGGCAGTGGCCTCCGGGATCACCGGGTTGACCTTGCCCGGCATGATCGAAGAGCCCGGCTGCAAGCCTTGCAGTTCGATTTCGCCGAGGCCGGCCAGCGGGCCGGAGTTCATCCAGCGCAAGTCGTTGGCGATTTTCATCAGTGCCACGGCGGTGGTCTTGAGCTGGCCGGACAACGCCACGGCAGTGTCCTGTGAGCCGATCAGGGCGAACAGGTTCTGGCCGGGGGTGAACTCGACCTGGGTCAATGCGCTGAGCTGACGCGCGAAGCCGGCAGCGAATTGCGGGTGGGCGTTGATGCCGGTGCCTACGGCGGTGCCACCCTGGGCCAGGGCCTGCAGGCTCGGCAGCGTGGCTTCGAGGTGCGACTTGGCGCCGTTGATCTGCGCTGCCCAACCATCGAGGACCTGGCTCATGCGCACCGGCATCGCATCCATCAGATGGGTGCGGCCGGTTTTCACGTACTGATGCACCTGCGCCGACTTGCTTTCAATCACCTGCACCAGATGGCGTAGCGCCGGCAGCAATTGCTCATGCAGGGCCAGCGCGGCACTGACGTGAATGGTGGTGGGGATGATGTCGTTGCTGCTCTGCCCACAGTTGACGTGGTCGTTGGCGTTTACCGGCTCGCCGAGTACGCGGCTTGCCAGCGTGGCAATCACCTCGTTGGCGTTCATGTTGGAACTGGTGCCGGAGCCGGTCTGGAACACATCCACCGGAAAGTGCTGGATGAAGCCTTCCGCCAACAGCTGCTCGACTGCCTTGACGATAGCCTGGCCCTGCCCTGCCGAGATCTGCTCCAGTTCGATGTTTGCCTTGACTGCCGCAGACTTGGCCAGCAGCAAGGCGCGAATGAACTGGGCTGGCATGCGCTGCCCGCTGATCGGGAAGTTGTCGACCGCGCGCTGGGTCTGGGCGCCGTACAGGGCCTGGGCCGGCACCTGCAGTTCGCCCATGCTGTCACGCTCGATACGGGTATCACTCATCATCAAATCCTTGCATCAGTTCATCGGGAGAAATCGACGGCAGCAACCGGCAATTGGCCAGTTGCAGTGCATAGGGCTGCCAGCGCTGGTTCTGTTCGCGACGATCGAGATTGCGCAGGTCGAGCAATGGGCGCCAGGCCTGGTCGAGGCACAGGCAGCGCCAATGCCACGGCAGCATGCGGTCGCTGGCGGTATCCAGGAGCAGGCGCAAAGAGGTCAACGCCACTGTCCATGGCGAGGTTTCGGTGCAGCACACCAGATAGCGGCCTTCGGCCAGGTAGTGCTCGATCAGGCGTGGCTCGTCGGGTTCGAGCGCACAGCGGATGCGCCGGCTGAGCCAGCGCCAGTTTTCCAGGTAGGGCAGTTCGCGCAGGACGGGTTTCATGAACATCATCGCCGGGGTTACTGGATAATGATATTCATTATTAAGTGATAAATAGAATCACTTCAAGTGAATGCGACGAAAGTAAAAACCCGGCGCGGGGGCCGGGTTCTGGGAATCAGCTTGCGTTTGCTGCGCTGTACCGGCCTCTTCGCGGGACAAGCCCGCTCCCACAGGCTCTCCGCAGCCCTAAGCTGCAGTGAAACCCTGTGGGAGCGGGCTTGTCCCGCGAAGAGGCCGGTACAGGCGAAGAATCAGCTGCCGGCGACCGTCATCCGCTCGATCAGCACCGACCCTGTGTGAATATTGCTGCGGGTCTCAAGATCGCTACCAATGGCGACAATTTGCTGGAACATGTCCTTCATGTTGCCGGCAATGGTCACTTCCTGAACGGCATGCTGGATCTCGCCATTCTCCACCCAGAAGCCCGCCGCACCACGGGAGTAGTCCCCGGTCACCATGTTCAGGCCATGGCCCATCAACTCGGTCACCAGCAGACCACGCCCCATGCGGCGGATCAGCGCCGCCTGGTCTTCCACACCATGGGTGACATAAAGGTTGTGCACACCGCCGGCATTCGCCGTGCTCGGCAGCCCCAGCTTGCGCCCGGAATAGGTGCCCAGCAGGTAGGACACCAGCTCGCCTTTGTCGACGAACGGCTTGGCATAGGTTGCCAGGCCATCGCCATCGAACGCAGCGCTGCCCAGCGCTCGAGGAATATGCGGACGTTCATCGAGGGTCAGCCAGCTGGGGAACAGGCGTTGCCCCATGGCGCCGTCGAGGAACGACGACTTGCGGTACAGGTTGCCGCCGGAAATGGCCGACAGGAAGCTGCCGAACAGGCCACCGGCCAGCTCGGCGGAAAACAGCACCGGCACCTCGCAGGTGGGTACCGGGCGTGCACCGAGGCGGCTGGCGGCGCGTTGCGCGGCGCGCAGGCCGATGCTGCGTGGGTCGGCCAGCAGGTTGCCCTGGCGATTCACGTCGTACCAGTAGTCCCGCTGCATCTGCCCATCGCCCTCGGCGATCATCACGCAGCTCAGGCTGTGCCGGGTGGAGGCATAACCGCCGATGAAACCATGGCTGTTGCCGTATACCCGGCAGCCTTGGTGGGTGTTCAAGGTCGTGCCATCGGCATTGAGAATACGCGGATCGGCGTCGAACGCCGCTGCCTCGCAGGTCAATGCCATTTCAATCGCCTGCTCCGGCTCGATATCCCAGTCATGGTAAAGGTCGAGGTCGGGAATCTCGCGGGCCATCAGCGCGGCATCGGCCAGGCCAGAGCATTCATCCTCCGACGTATGCTTGGCAATGGCGAGGGCGGCAGCAACGGTTTCGCGGATCGCATCCGGGCCACTGGCCGAGGTGCTGGCCGAGCCCTTGCGCTGACCGACATAGAGGGTGATACCAAAGCCCTGGTCGCGATTGAACTCGACCGTCTCGACTTCACGCTGGCGCACCGTGGTGGACAGGCCCTGCTCCAGCGACACCGCCACCTCACAGGCGCTGGCACCTTGCCGGCGCGCCTCGGCGATGATCGCTTCGACCTGCTCCTGCAACGCTGGCAGGTCCTTGGGGCCTACGCTCTGGACTGCACTCATGGTTTTCTCCACTCAAATTCTGCGTTCGGCGAGGGTCATTCTACGACCGGGCCGGACAAGCGGCCCCCGACTGGTTATCATGGCGGCGATTTCTAGCGGACTGCCACCATGGTTGATTCATACGACGACGCCTTCGACGGCGAAAAAAGCAAAACCCAGATCAAGCGCGAGCTGCATGCGCTGGTCGAACTCGGCGAGCGCCTGACCACGGTCAAGGCCGATACCCTGGCGCGCCTGCCGCTGACCGACGAGTTGCGCAAGGCCTTGGCCGAAGCCTGCAAGCACACCGCCCATGGCGCGCGCAAACGCCACATGTCGTTCGTCGGCAAGCTGATGCGCGACCAGGACCTGGACGCGATCCACGCGGTGCTCGACCAGATCGACAGCTCCAGCCGCCAGTACAACGAGCGCTTCCACGGTCTGGAGCGCTGGCGCGACCGCCTGATCGACGGCAACGACGAAGACCTCGAGCGCTTCGTCAACGAGTACCCCGACACCGACCGCCAGCAACTGCGTTCGCTGATTCGCCATGCCCAGCACGAAAAAGCGCGGAACAAACCGCCCGCTGCTGCCCGCAAGGTGTTCAAGTACATCCGCGACCTCGACGAAATTCAGCGCGGCCTGCGCTGAAGACAGTCGCCTGGGGCTGCCATGCAGCCCCAGTGCAGCCATCACGCGCCGGTACCACCGACGGTGATCGCATCCAACTTCAAGGTCGGCTGTCCAACCCCTACCGGTACCGACTGCCCATCCTTGCCACACGTGCCCACACCACTGTCCAGCGCCAGGTCGTTGCCGACCATCGATACCCGGCTCATGGCTTCAGGGCCGTTGCCGATCAACGTCGCGCCTTTGACCGGAGCGGTGATCTTGCCGTCCTCGATCAAGTACGCTTCGCTGGTGGAAAACACGAACTTGCCGCTGGTGATGTCCACCTGACCACCCCCGAGGTTGGCGCAGTAGATGCCTTTCTTCACCGAAGCGATGATTTCCTGCGGGTCGCTTTCACCCGCGCGCATATAGGTGTTGGTCATGCGCGGCATCGGCAGGTGTGCATAGGATTCGCGGCGACCGTTGCCGGTCACGGCCATGCCCATCAGGCGGGCATTGAGCTTGTCTTGCATATAGCCCTTGAGAATGCCGTTCTCGATCAGCGTGGTGCATTCGGTCGGGGTACCTTCATCGTCCACGCTGAGTGAGCCGCGGCGGCCTGCGAGGGTGCCATCGTCGACGATGGTGCACAGGCTCGATGCCACCTTCTCGCCCAGCCGGCCACTGAACGCCGAGCTGCCCTTGCGGTTGAAGTCGCCTTCCAGGCCATGGCCGACCGCCTCGTGCAGCAACACCCCGGACCAGCCGGGACCGAGCACGACCGGCAAGGTGCCCGCCGGAGCCGGGATCGCTTCCAGGTTCACCAACGCCTGGCGCAACGCTTCGCGGGCATAGCCCATGACCTTTTCTTCGGTGAAGAAACGGTAGTCGGTACGCCCGCCGCCGCCCTGTCCACCACGCTCGCGGCGGCCATTCTGTTCGACGATGACGCTGACGTTGAAGCGCACCAGCGGCCGCACATCGGCGGCCAGGCTACCATCGGCGGCAGCCACCAGAATGCGCTCCCAGACCCCTGCCATGCTCACGGTGACCTGCTGAATACGCGGGTCCAGCGCACGGGTGGCGGCATCGACGCGCTTGAGCAGCTCGACCTTCTCGGCACGGCTGAGCACATCCAGCGGGTTATCGGGCGCATACAAGGCCGCCACGTCCTGGCTGCGGAAGGCCTGCACCGTGCCATTCTGGCCGGCCCGGGAAATCGAACGCGCAGCGCGCGCCGCCGAGGTCAGCGCTTCGAGGTTGATCGCGTTGCTGTAGGCAAAGCCGGTCTTCTCGCCAGACTGGGCGCGCACGCCCACGCCTTGGTCGAGGTTGAAGCTGCCTTCCTTGACGATGCCGTCTTCCAGCGCCCAGGTTTCCGAGATCTGGCCCTGGAAGTACAGGTCGGCGGCGTCGATGCCTGGGCCGGCCAACTCGCCCAGCACAGCTTGCAGGCTGTCCAGGGTCAGTCCGCCTGGGGCCAGGAGCTGCTCGCTGACGGTGGATAACATCTGGCTCATAGTCACTCCGAGGTGTGCGCAGGCCGCAAGGCGCCCTGCGAGAAAAAGCGCCGGTGTGAAACCACCGGCATGCGCGCCCGTATGGACGCTTGTTCATCAGTGTCGCGCGTGGCCAGCAGAACCGCTTCGCCATGCGCCTGTTCGGCGACGATCCGCCCCCATGGATCGATGATCGCCGCATGTCCGTGGGTTTCCCGCGGGCCTGGATGGGTACCGCCCTGGGCAGCCGCCAACAGGTAGCACTGGGTTTCGATGGCCCGGGCACGAATCAGCACTTCCCAGTGCGCTGCCCCTGTGACCGCGGTGAACGCGGCAGGTGCCGTAATCAGTTCCGCACCGGCGTCGCGCAAGGCGCTGTATAGCTCGGGAAAGCGCAAGTCATAGCAGACACTGAGCCCCACGCGCCCCACCGGGGTATCGGCTACCACCACCTGGGCGCCATGGGCATAGTCGTCGGACTCGCGGTAGCGGCCACGGTTATCGGCCACATCGACGTCGAACAAATGCAGCTTGTCATAGCGCGCCACCACCTCCCCGTGTTCGTCGATCAGCAACGAGCAGGCGTGGGCCTTGGCTTCGGGACGATCTGCGGGCGGCAGCGGCAAAGTGCCGGCGACTATCCATAATCCGAGGTCGCGGGCGGTGCGTTTCAACCAGGGCAGGATCGGCCCCTCGCCCACCGCCTCGGCCAGGCCGATGGCGGCGGCGTCCTTGCACCCCATGGCCGCAAAGTTCTCAGGCAGCACCGCCAGGCGTGCGCCGCCGAAGGCAGCCTGTTCAAGCAGAGCGCCCGCCCGCTGCAGGTTGGCCAGCACATCGTCCTGGCTGACCATCTGGATTACCGCTGCCTTCATGGGCACTCCCAAGACTACTTGTTGAAGGGTTTCACAAAGGTGATTCTAGGCTCTTTCCACGGCCCCTCGACGCGATAATGCACACTGGCAAAACGCGACACCCGGTCACCTATCAGGCGATCGACGAGGAACAGGGCCCCGCCCACCGCCGGCGCGCCAACGATCAACGCCGCCAATGGCAGGTTGTTGGTTACCGGCAACGTCACTTGCAGCTTGGCGTCGATCCGGTCACGGACCATATCCAGGGTGCCATCGAGCTCGAAGTTGCTCGATGGACCGGTCACGGTGATCGGCTCGCGGGTCACATAGACCCCGTCGCTGGCCACCAGCAGGCCCTTGACCCGGTCGTAGGCCAGGCCCTTGTCGAACAGGTCGGAGAAGTCCAGGCGCAGGCGCCGGCCGATCGAGTTGAAGTTGAGCAGGCCAAATACGCGCAGGGCCTGCGCACTGCCCTCCACCTCGACGAACTGGCCGCTGCGCAAGGCCGCATCCATGCTGCCCGAGAAGCGCTTGAGGCCTACCCAGGCCGGTGAACCCGGCCAGCGGCCATCCACGTCCAGGCGAAAATCGCGGCTGGTCACAGTGGGGGCGAAGCCCCAGGCCTTGAGTATGTCGGCCAGGTTCTTGCCATCCAGGCGGCCCTTGTACCAGCTGCTAGTCGCGCCGGGATTGCCCTCCCAGCCGCCGCTGCCGTCGACGTGCAGCCCCTTGAAGTCCAGTTCGATATCCTGCGCGGCCACGCCGCGCGCGGTCGGCCGCAGTTTCAGCGCCGCATTGCCATACAGGTCGTCGCCGCGGTACAGCTTGTCGATGGTCAGGTCCAGCGCCGGGACTTTGCGGGGGTCGAATGTCGCCAGCGGGTCAGGGCCTTCCTCGGGCTGGGCCGGGGTCACCTCGGCGGCAGGCAGGCGCAAGGTCTGCAACCGTACGTTCATCGCTGCGGCCTTGGCATCCGGCAGACGGGCGTTACCGATCACTTCCTTGCTGTCCAGGCGCAGGTTCCAGGCCGGACCACTGCGTGCCAGGCGCACCACCGCCTGGTTCAGGTCCATGCCGAAGGCTTTCAACTGACCGATGCTGAGGTCGACGCTCTGCAGGTTCTGCCGGGCATTGCCACCCGGGTCATTACCGGCCAGGCGCGACATCTGCTCCTGCCAGGGCGCCAGGTCCAGCTTTTCCAGGCGCCCGCGTACCCGCAGGCCCTCGCCGGCGGGCAGCTGCGCATCGCCAGTTCCCAGCAGCAGCTCGCCACGGCCCTGGCCCTGCTTGTCGGCCGGTGCGGCATAGGTGAAGCGGGCCACATCGGTGTACGCAACGTCGAAGCGCCGCTCCGCCCCTTGCAGGTTCATGCTGAAACGGGTGTCGCGGGTATCCTGCGCGGCCTTGCCGAACGGTGCCGGCAGGTCGATGGCCAGGCCCTTGAGTGACGAGCTCACGCTCAAGCTGTTGTCACGACTGCCCAGGTTGACCTGCAACTGGTACGGCAGGTCGCCCGAGGCAGGCAACGCCTGCTTGAACTGCAACCAATCGGTCAGGGCCTTGAGCGATGCCTGGCCCTTGGCGTTGATGCGTGTCTGCATCTGCCCGGCCTGCCCCTCGGCGGTGATCTGCGCGGTAACCGGCTTGCCAAACGCCTGCAGGGCGATGTTCTTGCCGCTCAGCCCTTTGTCGAAATCGAAGCTGAAATCCCCCTTCAGGCGGCTCAGGTCCAAGCTCGGTGGCGCAACCTTGAGACGGGCATTGTTAGTGGCGAAGTCCACTTGTACTTTCGGCCGCTGGCCATGAGCCAGGGGAATGTCGAGCTTGACCTTGCCCTTGAGCGGCCCTTCGCCCTCCCAACCGGCGAAGATCTCACCCGTACCGATCGGCGCCTCCTTGAGAATTTTCAAGCCATCGCCGAGCGTGCCGTCGAAATCACCGTCCAGGAACAGGTGGCTGTGCTGATTGCCGTCGACATGGGGAATATCGACACTGATATCAGTGACCTTGGTGTCCAGCAGCAGACCCTTGCTGGCCTTGATGCGCACGCCGCTGTCTTCGATCAGCACGTCGCCATCGACGTGCTGTACCTGGGGCCAGCCAGGCTGGAAGTCCAGCGCCGCGTCACGCACTTTGAAGAACAGGCTGATGCTGCGTGCCTCCGGCGTCGCGCCATGGTTGAGCGAGCCCTGGTACTGGAAATAGCCCTGGTCCACATTGCCTTTGACGATGGCGCTGCGCAGCCAGTCGTCGAGGGCCGGGCTGAGCACCTCCGGCAGGTACTTGGCGGTGTAGCGACCGTCGCCTTCGGTCAGGCCGACGCGCAGGTCCATGTAGCTCTCGGCGCCTTCGGTGAACAGCAGGCGAATCAGGAAATCGCCGGCGATCCTGCCCTCTTCGCCCAGGACCTTGAGGTAGGGGGCGATCAGGGTAAAGCCGTCTTTGTCGAGGGCGTAGGTCAACCGGGCATTGGCTTTCTGGTAGTGCCAGGGTTTGGCGAAGATCGGGTACAGATGCAGCATGAACGCGTCGGTATCCAAGCGCAGTTCACCGTGCCCCAGGTCGCCGCTGATACTGCCGCTGACATTGCCTGCGGCAGGTGCGCCGTGATAGGCATCGAAGCCGACCTTCTCCAGGTTGGCGGCGAATTGCAGCCGCTGGTCGCCTTCAGCCTTGGGCCGCACCTCCAGCCGCACGTTGCGCACCGCACCGGTAACCTTCAACCCATCGACCACGGCCCTGAGTTTTTCCGGCAGCGGCGCCAGTGCGTCGATCAGCGGGGTCAGCGGGGTCAGGTCCAGGCGGTCTGCCTGCAGCTGCCAGCTTTCACCCGCAGGATCTTGGCCAGGCCGCTGACGCAGTTGCAGGTGCGTTTCCCAGCGGGTTTTGCCGATGTTGGCAGCCAGGGAATTGACCACCACATCGAAACCCTGATCCTGACGCTGGAACCAGGCCGACAGTGCCAGGTTATCCAGGGTGACAGCCTTGCGCTCGGCGTAGGCGCCGCGCAACTGGGGGGCATTGAGGCGAACCACGGCCTGCTGCAGCTGCCCTTTGCTCCAGTCGACCCAGAATTCGCCACCGGCGCGCAGTGCTTCTGCGTGCCACTGGCCCATCAGGCGAGGTGGCAGCCAGTTCGCCCAGTCGCTTTGCGGCAGGCTCAGGTATGCCTCGACCTGGCCATCGCGCCAGGCCTTGGCCGTTGCTCGGCTGCGCAGGTTGACCGCCAGCGGCTGCCCATCGGGCAAGGTCGCGCGCAGGTCGAGGGCCTGGCGCGAGGCGCCGGCTTGCAGGCCGAGGCTCACGTAGGTGAGGGTCAGCGGGTCTCGTTGCCAGGGATGCAGGGTGACCTGGCTGTCGAACACATCGATACGCCCCAGTTGGCGCAGGCGCTGCAGCACCTCGGCCGGGTCCACAGGCGCGTCGTCTTTTTTCGGCAGGCCTTCGAGGGCCCAGGCGCCCTGCTCGTTCTCGCGCAGGATCAATTGCAGGCCACCGAGCTGGATATGCGCCAGGCGCAACTCGCGCGAGGTCAGGCTGGCCCACATGTCGGGCACCAGCTTCACCTCATCGAGGCGCAAGGCCGAGGCGCCCTCGCCCACCTGCAGGTCCCGCACACGCAGCACCGGCGCCAGGCCACTCCAGCGACCTTCCAGGGCACCCACATGCACGGGCATGCCCAACGCCTGCTCGGCTTTGCTTTCAACGTCGGCACGGTACTCCGCCACCAGCGGTACCAGCTCGCGACCGAGGCTGACATACAACGCCACCAACACGGCCAACAGGGCGCAGATGCCCAGGCCCCAGCGGGTCAAGGCAACAAGAACGCGGGTCAGACGTCCCATGGCCATGGCCCTCCGGTTGGTTTATCCATGATGGCCGCTGGCGCCGCTTTTGCCAGCCCGGCCATCACGTGGTGTGCATCAGAAGGCCTCAGAGCAGCACCACATCGTATTGTTCCTGCGAGTACATCGACTCGACCTGGAAGCGGATGGTCCGGCCGATGAAGGCTTCCAGTTCTGCCACATTACCGGATTCTTCGTCGAGCAGACGGTCGACCACCTTCTGGTTGGCCAGTACCCGGTAGCCTTCGGCCTGATAGGCGCGGGCTTCACGGAGAATCTCGCGGAAGATTTCGTAACAGATGGTTTCAGGCGTCTTCAGCTTGCCACGGCCCTGGCAGGCGACGCAGGGCTCGCACAGGACCTGTTCGAGGCTTTCACGGGTGCGCTTGCGGGTCATCTGCACCAAACCCAGCTCGGTGATGCCGATGATGTTGGTCTTGGCGTGATCGCGCTCGAGCTGCTTCTCCAGGGTACGTAGCACCTGGCGCTGGTGCTCTTCGTCTTCCATGTCGATGAAGTCGATGATGATGATCCCGCCGATGTTGCGCAGGCGCAGCTGCCGGGCAATGGCGGTGGCCGCTTCGAGGTTGGTCTTGAAGATGGTCTCTTCGAGGTTGCGGTGGCCGACGAAGGCACCGGTGTTGACGTCGATGGTGGTCATCGCCTCAGCCGGATCGACCACCAGGTAGCCACCCGACTTGAGCGGCACCTTGCGCTCCAGTGCGCGCTGGATTTCGTCCTCGACCCCATACAAGTCAAAAATCGGGCGCTCGCCAGGGTAATGTTCCAGACGATCGGCAATCTCCGGCATCAATTCGCCGACGAACTGCGTGGTTTTCTGGAACGTCTCCCGCGAATCGATGCGAATCTTCTCGATCTTCGGGTTGACCAGGTCGCGCAGGGTGCGCAAGGCAAGGCCGAGGTCTTCGTAGATGACCGTGGGCGCGCCGCAGGTCTGGATCTGGCTGCCGATCTGCTCCCACAGGCGGCGCAGGTAGCGGATGTCCTGCAGGATTTCTTCGGCGCGCGCCCCCTCGGCGGCGGTACGCAGGATGAAACCGCCGGCGTCCTTGATGTTCTCGTTGTTCATGCAGTCGCTGACCACCTGCTTGAGGCGATCACGCTCGGCTTCGTCTTCGATCTTCAGGGAAATGCCGACATGGCTGCTGCGCGGCATGTACACCAGGTAGCGTGAGGGTATCGACAGCTGGGTGGTCAGGCGCGCGCCCTTGGTACCGATCGGGTCCTTGGTCACCTGAACCACGAGGGCCTGGCCTTCATGTACCAGGGCAGTGATGGTCTCCACCGCCGAGCCTTCGCGCTGGGAAATTTCCGAGGCATGGATGAACGCCGCGCGCTCCAGGCCGATGTCGACGAACGCCGCCTGCATCCCCGGCAACACGCGTACAACCTTGCCTTTGTAGATATTGCCGACGATGCCGCGGCGCAGGGTGCGCTCCACATGCACTTCCTGCAGCACCCCGTTTTCCACCACCGCCACACGTGACTCCATCGGGGTGATGTTGATCAGGATCTCTTCACTCATGGCAGGCTCTCGTCAAAGGTCTTCGGTAATGATGGATCGCACGTGCCAGGCTGGCTACCGCTGGTTTGTTACCTCTGGCAAAGCGCCGGTACCTGCCAGCAGGCGATACCGAATTGGGCGAGCATGTCGGCCGTTTCACTCAAGGGCAGCCCGACCACTGCCGAGTAGCTGCCCTCAAGCCCGGTCACGAACACCGCGCCCAGGCCCTGGATGGCATAGCCCCCGGCCTTGTCCGCCGGTTCGCCGCTGGTCCAGTATCGTTGTGCTTCTGCTGTGCTGATCGGGCGAAAACGCACGTTGCTGCTGACACACAGGCTCAGACTGCGCGAACCATCGCTCAGTGCTACCGCGGTCAGTACCTGATGCTCACGGCCCGCCAGCTCGGCCAGCATGGCCAAGGCATGTTCGCGGTTTTCCGGTTTGCCGAGAATACGACCATCGAGCACCACGGCCGTGTCCGCCCCAAGCACCACGGCCGGGCCGGCCAGGTTGGCGAGTCCGGCTTCGGCCTTGGCCAGGGCCAGGCGCTCGACGTAGGCCTCGGCGCTTTCGCCAGGCAGCGGGGTTTCATCGATCGGGGCAGTGGTGACCGTGAACGGCACGCCAATCTGGGTCAGCAGTTCACGCCGACGGGGGGAGCCGGAGGCCAGGTAAAGTGGGTTCATGCAGACATCTCCCTGTCAGTCGCGGCAGCGCCGTCAGTTGATATGCAAGCGCCGGCGCAAGTCGCGCAGGGCAAAACTGATCCATGGCCAGAGCAAGGCGCTGATCACCGCCGACCAGACCAGTGCCAGGGTCGGCAAGCGGTTGCCGGTGAGCGCGCTGAGCCACAGCTGGATGAGCTGGGCGATACCGAAGATCACCAGAATCACCAGGCACTGCTGCCACATCGGGAACATGCGCAAGCGCTGCTGCAGGGACAGCACCAGGAAGGTGATCAGGGTGAGGATCAGGGCGTTCTGCCCGAGCAGGGTGCCGTACAGCACATCCTCGGCCAGCCCCAGCACGAAGGCGGTGGTCATGCCGACCTTGTTCGGCACCATGAGCGTCCAGAACGACACCAACAGCGCCAGCCACATGGGCCGGAACACTTCGAGGAACTGGGGCATGGGCGAAACGCTGAGCAGCAGGCCGATGGCGAACGTCAGCCAGATGACCCAACCGTGGTTACGGCGCGACTTGGCCATCATTGCCTCCGAGGATGAGCCGGCGCTGCGGGCGCCGGGGCTGGGCTGGCGGGGACGGCTGCCGGAGCCGGCGCCGCCGCGGCGGGGGCCGGAGCGCTGGCAGGCGCGGCCTGCTCGCCATTGGCGGCAGGTGGGGTCAGGCTCGTCGCGCCCTTGCGGTCAGCTTCTTCCTGGGCGATCGCGGCGTCGGTGGCGCGCTGCTCCGGCGTGCGTCGGTCGCTGAACACCAGCAGCATGTAGCGGCTGCGGTTGAGCGCGGCGGTTGGGATGGCGCGAACGATGGCGAAGGGCTGGCCGGAGTCGTGGATCACTTCGTTGACCGTGGCCACCGGGTAGCCGGCCGGGAAGCGCTGGCCCATGCCGGAGCTCACCAGCAGGTCGCCTTCCTTGATGTCGGCCGTGTCGGCCACGTGACGCAACTCCAGGCGCTCCGGGTTGCCGGTGCCGCTGGCGATGGCGCGCAGGCCGTTGCGGTTGACCTGCACCGGAATGCTGTGAGTAGTGTCGGTGAGCAGCAGCACGCGCGAGGTGTACGGCATCAGCTCGACCACCTGGCCCATCAGGCCGCGGGCATCGAGCACCGGCTGGCCGAGGAACACGCCATCGCGCTCGCCTTTGTTGATCAGGATACGGTGGGTGAACGGGTTGGGATCGACCCCGATGAGTTCGGCCACTTCAACCTTTTCATTGACCAGCGCCGAGGAGTTGAGCAGCTCGCGCAGGCGCACGTTCTGCTCGGTCAGGGCCGCCAGCTTCTGCAGGCGCCCCTGCAGCAGCAGGGCCTCGGTCTTGAGCTTTTCGTTTTCCGCGATCAGTTCGGTACGGCTGCCGAACTGGCCGGCCACACCTTGCCACATGCGCTGTGGCAGGTCGGTGATCCAGTACGACTCCATCAGCACCAGCCCCATCTGGCTGCGCACCGGCTTGAGCACGTCAAAACGCGCATCCACCACCATCAGCGCGACCGACAGCACCACCAATACCAGCAGGCGAACGCCCAGCGAAGGGCCCTTGGAGAAAAGCGGTTTAATGGGCCGTTCCTCGTGGACGACTCAGGAGGTCATTGGACATGGAAAAACGCACCAGCCTGGTTGCGGGTTGACGGAAACGACGCCCGGAAGGACGCCAGCCCAGCGCATACAGGTAGCACTGCGCGTGCTACCTGTAAACCGGGTACTCGAAAGCTGCGGATATCACTCGCTCGAGAGCAGGTCCATCGCGTGCTTGTCCATCATTTCCAGGGCGCGACCACCGCCACGGGCGACACAGGTCAGCGGGTCTTCGGCGACGATCACCGGCAGGCCGGTTTCCTGGGCCAGCAGTTTGTCCAGGTCACGCAGCAGCGCACCACCACCGGTCAGCACCAGGCCGCGCTCGGCGATGTCGGAAGCCAGTTCCGGCGGCGACTGCTCGAGGGCGCTCTTGACCGCCTGAACGATGGTCGCCAGCGATTCCTGCAGGGCTTCCAGCACTTCGTTGGAGTTCAGGGTGAAGGCGCGTGGGACGCCCTCGGCCAGGTTACGGCCACGCACGTCGACTTCGCGCACTTCGCCGCCCGGGTAGGCGGTGCCGATTTCCTGCTTGATGCGCTCGGCGGTGGATTCGCCGATCAGGCTGCCGTAGTTGCGGCGCACGTAGGTGACAATGGCTTCGTCGAAGCGGTCGCCGCCGACACGCACGGACTCGGCGTAGACCACGCCGTTCAGGGAGATCAGCGCGATTTCGGTGGTACCACCGCCGATATCGACGACCATCGAGCCACGTGCCTCTTCGACCGGCAGACCGGCACCGATGGCAGCGGCCATCGGTTCTTCGATCAGGAACACTTCACGGGCACCGGCACCCAGGGCCGACTCGCGAATCGCGCGGCGCTCAACCTGGGTCGACTTGCACGGCACGCAGATCAGCACGCGAGGGCTGGGCTGCAGGAAGCTGTTCTCGTGAACCTTGTTGATGAAGTACTGCAACATTTTTTCACAAACGCTGAAGTCGGCGATGACGCCGTCCTTCATCGGACGAATGGCAGCAATGTTGCCAGGCGTGCGGCCCAGCATCCGTTTGGCCTCGGTACCGACAGCGACGACGCTTTTCTGATTGCCATGGGTACGGATGGCAACAACCGAGGGCTCATTCAGGACGATACCGCGCTCACGCACGTAAATAAGGGTGTTGGCAGTACCCAGGTCGATGGACAGATCGCTGGAAAACATGCCACGCAGTTTCTTGAACATGGGAAAGTGACCCTGGGGAAAGCGTGGGTAAAAAAGTGCGGCAAACTCTAACAATGGCGGGGATTTTGGGCAAGGAGCCAATATGTTAAATTGGTCGTTTTTCCGAGCATGCCAGCCGATGATCGCGGCTGTATGACCGCCAGAAAGCTGACATGTTCCTCATCACGGACCCTTTTCCGTTCTTTGTTTCCCCTGGAGATTCCCATGGCGCTTGAACGCTGCGACGTGGAAAAGATCGCCCATCTGGCCCGCCTGGGCCTGCATGAAGGCGAACTGCCACGCATTACCGACGCCCTGAACAGCATTCTCGGCCTGGTCGACCAGATGCAAGCGGTCGACACCACCGGCATCGAGCCCCTGGCCCACCCCCTGGAGGCCAGCCAGCGCCTGCGCCCGGACCAGGTCACCGAAAGCAACCAGCGCGACGCCTACCAGGCTATCGCACCCTCGACCGAAAGCGGTCTGTACCTGGTTCCCAAAGTCATCGAGTAAGGGATAGAGCCTGCCATGCATCAATTGACCCTGGCCGAGATCGCCCGCGGACTCGCCGACAAGTCGTTTTCTTCCGAAGAGCTGACCGGCGCCCTGCTGGCGCGTATCAAGCAGCTCGACCCGCAACTCAACAGCTTCATCAGCGTCACCGAGGAGCTGGCCCTGGGCCAGGCCCGTGCCGCCGACGCCCGTCGCGCCGCTGGCGAGACCGGCACGCTGCTGGGTGCACCCATCGCCCACAAGGACCTGTTCTGCACCAACGGCGTACGCACCAGCTGCGGCTCGAAGATGCTCGACAACTTCAAGGCGCCGTATGACGCCACCGTGGTCGCCAAGCTGGCCGAAGCCGGCATGGTCACCCTGGGCAAGACCAACATGGACGAGTTCGCCATGGGCTCGGCCAACGAGTCCAGCCACTACGGCGCGGTGAAGAACCCGTGGAACCTGGAGCACGTGCCCGGCGGCTCGTCCGGCGGCTCTGCCGCGGCCGTGGCTGCGCGCCTGCTGCCGGTCACCACCGGCACCGACACCGGCGGCTCGATCCGCCAGCCGGCTGCCCTGACCAACCTCACCGGCCTGAAACCGACGTACGGTCGTGTTTCGCGCTGGGGCATGATCGCCTACGCCTCCAGTCTCGACCAGGGCGGCCCACTGGCCCGCACTGCCGAAGACTGCGCCCTGCTGCTGCAAGGCATGGCCGGCTTCGATGCCAAGGACTCCACCAGCATCGACGAACCGGTGCCGGACTACAGCGCCAACCTCAATGCCTCGCTGCAGGGCCTGCGCATCGGCCTGCCGAAGGAGTACTTCGGTGCCGGCCTCGACCCGCGCATCGCCGAACTGGTACAGGCCAGCGTCAAGGAGCTGGAAAAGCTCGGCGCGGTGGTCAAGGAAATCAGCCTGCCGAACATGCAGCACGCCATTCCGGCGTACTACGTGATCGCGCCCGCCGAAGCCTCGTCCAACCTGTCGCGCTTCGACGGCGTGCGCTTCGGCTACCGCTGCGAAGAGCCGAAAGACCTCACCGACCTGTACAAGCGCTCCCGTGGCGAAGGCTTCGGCGCCGAAGTGCAGCGACGCATCATGGTCGGCACCTACGCCCTGTCGGCTGGCTACTATGATGCCTACTACGTCAAGGCACAGCAGATTCGCCGCCTGATCAAGAACGACTTCATGGCCGCCTTCGAAGGCGTCGACCTGATCCTCGGCCCGACCACGCCGAACCCGGCCTGGAAGCTCGGCGCCAAGAGCAGCGACCCGGTCGCCGCCTACCTTGAAGACGTCTACACCATCACCGCCAACCTGGCGGGCCTGCCGGGCCTGTCGATGCCAGCCGGCTTCGTCGATGGCCTGCCGGTCGGCGTGCAGCTGCTGGCCCCGTACTTCCAGGAAGGCCGCCTGCTCAACGTCGCGCACCGTTACCAGCAAGTCACCGACTGGCACACCCGCGCCCCTAACGGCTTCTGAGGAATTCACACATGCAATGGGAAGTTGTGATCGGGCTGGAGATTCATACCCAGCTGGCCACCCAGTCGAAGATCTTCTCCGGCAGCGCCACCACCTTCGGTTCCGAGCCGAACACCCAGGCCAGCCTGGTTGACCTGGGGATGCCCGGCGTATTGCCGGTGCTGAACCAGGAAGCCGTGCGCATGGCCTGCATGTTCGGCCTGGCGATCGATGCCGAGATCGGCAAGCGCAACGTGTTCGCGCGCAAGAACTACTTCTACCCGGACCTGCCCAAGGGCTACCAGATCAGCCAGATGGACCTGCCGATCGTCGGCAAGGGCCACCTGGACATCGCCCTGGAAGACGGCACCATCAAGCGCATCGGCGTGACCCGTGCGCACCTGGAAGAAGACGCCGGCAAGAGCCTGCACGAAGACTTCAGCGGTTCCACCGGTATCGACCTGAACCGTGCCGGCACGCCGCTGCTGGAAATCGTCTCCGAACCGGACATGCGCAGCGCCAAGGAAGCCGTGGCCTACGTCAAGGCGATCCATGCCCTGGTGCGCTACCTGGGCATCTGTGACGGCAACATGGCCGAAGGCTCGCTGCGTTGCGACTGCAACGTCTCGATCCGGCCAAAAGGCCAGACCGAGTTCGGCACCCGCTGCGAGATCAAGAACGTCAACTCGTTCCGCTTCATCGAGCGCGCCATCAACAGCGAGATCCAGCGCCAGATCGACCTGATCGAGGACGGCGGCAAGGTCATTCAGGAAACCCGCCTGTACGACCCGAACAAGGACGAGACCCGCTCGATGCGCAGCAAGGAGGAAGCCAACGACTACCGTTACTTCCCCGACCCGGACCTGCTACCGGTGGTCATCGAGGACAGCTTCCTGGAGACCATCCGCGCCGGCTTGCCGGAGCTGCCGCCGCAGAAGGTCGAGCGCTTCCAGAGCCAGTACGGTCTGTCGGCCTACGACGCCAACGTGCTGGCCTCCAGCCGTGAACAGGCAGACTACTTCGAGCAGGTGGTGAAGATTGGCGGCGACGCCAAGCTGGCCGCCAACTGGGTCATGGTCGAGCTGGGCAGCTTGCTGAACAAGCTGGGCATCGAGATCGACCAGTCGCCGGTCAGCGCCGAGCAGCTCGGTGGCATGTTGCTGCGCATCCGCGACAACACCATCAGCGGCAAGATCGCCAAGACCGTATTCGAGGCCATGGCCGCCGGTGAAGGCGATGCCGACAGCATCATCGAAAGCAAAGGCCTGAAGCAGGTCACCGACACCGGTGCGATCGACAAGATGCTCGACGAGATGCTCGCCGCCAACGCCGAGCAGGTCGAACAGTACCGTGCGGCCGACGAGGCCAAGCGCGGCAAGATGTTCGGCTTCTTCGTCGGCCAGGCGATGAAGGCCTCCAAAGGCAAGGCCAACCCGGGGCAAGTGAACCAATTGCTCAAGGCCAAGCTCGAAGGGTGAGCTGAAAAGGCGGCGAGGGCTTTACCCTCGATCGCCGGCAAGCCAGCTCCCACAGGTAATGCGCCTGTGGGAGCCGGCTTGCCGGCGATGGGCCGCACAGCGGCCCCAACAGCAGCACCGGAGCATCCGACTTGCTAAAACGATCCCTCGCCTCGCTGGCCCTCTTTTCCCTCCTGGCCGGCTGCGCCAGCCATGACGTCGATCCCAGCGGTTACGACAAGACCGGCACCGCCTCGTATTACGGTTCTCGCCACCACGGCAAACGCACCGCCAGCGGCGAAGCCTTCAATCAGAACGGCCTCACCGCCGCCCACCGCTCCCTGCCCTTCGGCAGCCGGGTGCTGGTCACCAACCTCGCCAACAAACGCAGCGTGGTCGTCCGCATCAACGACCGCGGCCCCCACACCCGTGGCCGATTGATTGACCTGTCACGGGCTGCGGCAGAAAAAATCGGCATGGTCCGTAGCGGAACGGCGCGCGTCCGGGTACAAGGTCTGAGCGACTGACGCCACTGGAGCCCCGACCATTTTCGACCTGGCCACCCTCCCCACCTTCAGCCTCCTGCAACTGGGCACTGCCCTGCTGTTGCTGGTGGCCGGCGCCGAGCTGATGGTGCGCGCGGCCCTGCGCCTGGCCTTGCGCCTGCATGTGCGCCCACTGATCATCGGCCTTAGCCTGGTGGCGTTCGGCAGCACCGCACCGCAGCTGACCGTGAGCCTGCAGGCCGCCTACCAGGGCGCGCCCGACGTGGCCGTGGGCAGCGTGGTAGGCAGCAATATCTTCAATGTGCTGGTCATCCTTGGCCTGGCGGCCCTGATCATTCCCCTGCGGGTATCCCGCCAGCTGGTGCGCCTGGACATTCCGCTGATGATCCTCGCCAGCGGCCTGGTGTACGCGCTGGCCAGCAACGGCCACCTGGGCCGACTGGAAGGCCTGCTGATGCTGCTTGGTCTGGCGGGCTACCTGGCCATGCTCTGGCACCAGTCGCGCCACTATGCCCGCACTTATCCCGCACCGCGCCCGCTCGCCAGCAGTAACGCCCGCTTCTGGTCAGGCACCTTGCTGCAGGTGCTGTTCGGCCTCACCCTGCTGAGCCTGGCAGGTCATTTGCTGCTGGAGGCCGCCGTCGAGGTGGCGACCGACCTGGGCTTGTCCGAGCGCATCATCGGCCTGACCGTGGTGGCGGTGTGCACTTCCCTCCCCGAACTCGCCGCAGCACTGATCGCTGCGCTGCGTGGCGAGCGGGAAATTGCCGTGGGCACGGTCATCGGCAGCAACCTGTTCAACCTGTTGGCAGTACTGGGCATGACCGCGCTGATCACCCCCGAGCCGCTGACCATCTCACCCAACGCGCTGGATTTCGACCTGCCGGTGATGCTTGGCGTCGCCGTCCTGAGCCTGCCGGTGTTCTACTCCGGCTACCGGATCACCCGCGCCGAAGGGCTGGTGTTCCTGTGCCTGTACCTGGCCTACGGCCTGCACGTGGTGGCATTCACCACCGGCATGCCCCTGGCCGGCCGCCTGGAGCGGTTGATGCTGTTCTATGTCCTGCCAGTGCTCGGCGTGGTGTTGCTGTTCACCACGGTTCGCGCCTGGCGCCGCCAACACTAAGGAAAACAACATGGCTGAAAGCAAGACCGGCGAACAGATTCGCCGCCAGGTAATGGGGGATGCGTTCGTCGACCGCGCCCTGGGCAACGCCACCGACTTCACTCAACCGCTGCAGGACTTCGTCAACCAACACGCCTGGGGCAGTGTCTGGGCGCGTGACGGCCTGCCGCTGAAAACCCGCAGCCTGATTACCCTGGCTACGCTGACGGCGCTCAAGTGCCCGCAGGAGCTCAAGGGGCATGTGCGCGGGGCATTGAACAATGGCTGTACGGTGGAGGAGATTCGCGAGGCGCTGCTGCATTGCGCGGTGTATGCGGGGGTGCCGGCGATGAGGCCAGTGCAGGCTCAGCCCTTGGCCTGCCGGGCCTTCTTCAGGCGGAACGCCACATAAAGCACGGCAATCCACGCCGGAATCAGCATCACCGAAATGCGAATCGGCGGTGTCAGGTACATCACCACCAGAATCAGCACGATGAACGCCAGGCACAGGTAATTGGAGAACGGGTGCCACAAGCTGCGATAGAACGGCGTAATACCTGCCGCCAGCTTGGCCGTGCGGAACTTCAGGTGAGTGATGCTGATGCTCGCCCAGTTGATCACCAGCGCCGACACCGCCAACGCCATCAGCAGGCCGAACGCCTCACCCGGCATCAGGTAGTTGATCAGCACGCACATGCCCGTGGCGAATGCCGATACCCCCAGCGCGGTCAACGGCACACCGCTGCGGCTGACCTTGAGCAGCTGGCGCGGCGCATCGCCCTGGCTGGCCAGGCCGAACAGCATGCGGCTGTTGGCGTAGACGCAGCTGTTGTAGACCGACAGCGCGGCGGTCAGCACCACGATATTGAGGATGGTCGCCACCAGGTCGCTGTCCAGTTCGTGGAAGATCATCACGAACGGGCTGCCGCCCTGCACCACTTTCTGCCACGGGTACAGCGACAGCAGTACCGCCAGGGCACCGATGTAGAAGATCAGGATGCGGTACACCACCTGGTTGGTGGCCTTGGGAATGCTGTGGCGTGGGTTGTCCGCCTCGGCCGCGGTGATGCCCACCAACTCCAGGCCGCCAAAGGAGAACATGATCACCGCCAGGGCCATCACCAGTCCGGTGACGCCATTGGGGAAGAACCCGCCGTATTGCCACAGGTTGGCCACACTGGCATCCGGGCCACCGTGGCCACTGCCCAGCAACCAGGCACCGAAGCCGATCATGCTGACGATGGCCACCACCTTGACCAGGGCGAACCAGAACTCCATTTCGCCGTAGACCTTCACCTGGGTCAGGTTGATGAGGTTGATCACCACGAAGAAGATCGCCGCCGTCGCCCAGGTCGGGAACTCCGGCCACCAGTACTGCACATAGATGCCCACGGCGGTGAGTTCGGCCATGCCGACCAGCACGTATACCACCCAGTAGTTCCAGCCCGAAACGAAGCCTGCGAACTCGCTCCAGTACTGGTGGGCGAAGTGGCTGAAACTGCCGGCCACCGGCTCTTCGACCACCATTTCGCCAAGCTGGCGCATGATCAGGAAGGCCATCAGGCCGGCAATGGCGTAGCCCAGCAAAACGGAGGGACCGGCCAGCTGGATGGTCTGGGCGATGCCCAGGAACAACCCGGTGCCAATGGCCCCACCCAGCGCGATCAGCTGGATATGGCGGTTCTTCAGCCCGCGCTGCAAGCGCTCGGGCGTGCTCTGGTCTTGCATGAAGTGTCCTTTAGCTCAGTGAGGCAGTGTTTTTGTGTTGTTTGCAGTCAAGGATCTAGATCCATCCGCCCCACTGCAAGATGAAAATCCCAATATTGGTGGTGATCGCCGCCATTAGCGTAGTAATCACGATGATCGAAGCGGCCAGCTCGTGATTGCCGTTGGCGGCACGCGCCATGACATAGCTGGCCGCAGCCGTCGGGCTGCCGATGTACAGGAACAGGATACCCAACTCGGCCCCGCGAAAGCCGCAGAGCCAGGCACCCAAGGTACCGACCAGCGGCAGCCAGACCATCTTCACCAGGCTGGCATCGATGGCCAGCTTGCCGCAATCGCGCAGCGCCGCCAGCGACAGGGTGCCGCCAATGCAGATCAGCGCCAGGGGCAGGGTCATCTGCGCCAGGTAGTCGCCCGAGGTGAGCAACCAGTTGGGCAGCGGCACCTGGCCGTAGGCCATGGGCGTTGCCACCAGCACGCTGATGATCAGCGGGTTGCTGAGGATGCTCTTGCAGATGCTCCACGGGTCGGACTTGAGGTCGGGGCTGTACACCGCCAGCACCACGGCCGACAGCGAGTTGTACATGAGGATCACCAGGCCGGCGAGCACCGCGCCCAGCGAGATGCCGTAGTCGCCATACAGGCTGGCGGCCAGGGCCAGGCCGATCACGCCGTTGTTGCCGCGAAACGCCCCTTGGGTGTAGATGCCACGGTCGGCCACCGGACTGCGCCAGATGGCCATGCCCCAGGCCGCGGCGAAACCGACCAGGGTGGCGGCGATGAAATAGAGGAGGACGCCAGGTTTGACGGCGGTGGCCAGGTCGGCGTGGTAGATGCCGAGGAACAGCAGCGCCGGCATGCACACGTTGAACACCAGCTGCGAGGCGACCCGGTTGAAGTTGTCGTCGATCAGGTGGATGCGTTTGAGCAGCACGCCCATGAACAGCATGGCGAAGACGGGCGCCGTGATGTTCAGCGTCTGGATGAGAAGGGCGAGCATGCGCAAGCGATCCTGGGAGGGTTGCCGTTAGGCGGCTAATGATACGTCAACGGCTGCGAGTTGCGGGGATCAGGATGCGATAAAGGAAAGTGTCTGACAGTACCGGCCCTTTCGCGGGACAAGCCCGCTCCCACAGGTACAGCGTCGCTCGCCTGAACAGCGCTGTACCTGTGGGAGCGGGCTTGTCCCGCGAAGAAGCCGACGCCGATTCAGCGCCGAACCGGTCGCTTCTGCAGCTTGCGCTGCAAGGTGCGCCGGTGCATGCCCAGCGCCCGCGCAGTGGCGGAAATATTGCCCTCGTGCTCGTTCAGCACGCGCTGAATGTGCTCCCACTGCAGGCGGTCCACCGACATCGGGTTTTCCGGCACCAGGGAGTCCAGGTCGGTGTGCTCCGACAGCAACGCCGCCAGTACATCATCGGCGTCCGCCGGCTTGCACAGGTAGTTGCAGGCACCGCGCTTGACCGCTTCGACCGCGGTGGCAATGCTCGAATAACCGGTCAGGATCACCACGCGCATTTCCGGGTCCAGCTCCAGCAGCTTGGGCAGCAGCACAAGGCCCGAGTCGCCTTCCATCTTCAGGTCCAGCGTGGCGTAGTCCGGCAGGTCCTGCTGGGCCAGGATCAGCCCCTCCTCGGCGGAGCTCGCCGTGCTCACGCGGAAACCGCGACGGCTCATGGCCCGGGCCATGACCCGGGTGAAGGTGGCATCGTCATCCACCAGCAGCAGGTGCGGCAGCTCTTCGCTTTCGACCTGGTTTTCTTCGCTCATCATTCATCTCCTCGCTTGCCATGGGGCAGGCGCAATTCGGTCAGGGTGCCACCCTGTTCATGACTATAGAGTTTCACCGAACCGCCCGCACGGGTCACGCTGGCCTTGCTCAAGAACAGGCCCAGGCCGAAGCCTTTGCCCTTGGTGGTAATGAAGGGTTTGCCGATCGCTTCGGCAATGGCCGGCGGTACGCCCGGGCCATGGTCACGGATGCTGATGACGATGTCGTGGGCATCCCAGTCCAGCTGCACTTGCAGGTCATCGGGGCAGGCATCGGCGGCATTGTTCAGCAGGTTGAGCAGCGCCTGGGTCAAGTCGGGCGGCGGCGTCAGGCGCGGCACCTGGCCGTCGCGCAGGCGCTGGAAGCGGTAGCTGGCCTCCGGGCGCATCAGGTGCCAGCGGTCGAGCGACTCATCGAGCCAGGCGGTGACGTCCTGCTCGACCACCGCCAGGCGGCGATTGGCCTCGGCGGCGCGCACCAGCTGCTGCAGGGTTTCCTTGCACAGCTTGACCTGGTCCTGAAGGATCTGCAGGTCTTCCTGCAACAGCGGGTCTTTATGGTCCTGGCGCATTTCGTTGAGCAGCACGCTCATGGTCGCCAGCGGCGTCCCCAGCTCATGGGCAGCACCGGCGGCCTGGGTCGCCACGGCCAGCAGCTGTTCATCGCGCAGGCTTTCTTCGCGCCGCTCGGAACGCAATTGCTCCTGACGGCGCAACTCCTCGGCCATGCGCGCGGCGAAGAAGGTGATGACCGCAGCCGCCAGGGCGATGCTCAGCCACATGCCGTAGACCTGCATCTTGTCCCGCGCCATCGGCAGCCCTTCGAGCGGATAGAACTGCACCAGCAACAGGCTGTAGGCGGTCAGCGCGATGCCCGAGAGAATCAGCGAATACAGCCACGGCAAGGTCACCGCGGCAATCGCCAGCGGCACCAGGTAGTAGGACACGAACGGGTTGGTCGACCCGCCGGAGTAATAAAGCAAGGCACTGTGGATCAACAGATCGCAGGCCAGCTGCAGGGCGTATTCGAGTTCGGTGACCGGCAGCGACAGGCGCAGGCGCAGCGCCGTGAAGGCACACAGCAAGGACGACAGCGCCAGGGTTGCGGCCAGCGAGAGCCACGGCAGCGGCAGCAGTTCGGTCCAGTAGGCCACGCCCACGGAGCCAGCCTGAGCGGCGAGGACCAGAACGCGAATGACGGTCAGGCGCCAGAGATTCTGGCGTGTAGCGGAAAGCGGTTGTGCGGCGGCGAGCATGAGCTCTCCTGATGAGTGCTCCAGAAAAATCGGCTGGAGTATACCGAAGCCAGGCCCTTCACTGCAGTGATGCGGCAAACCGCCACACTTTGACACAGGTTCATGATGGCACTTTTGAACCCACTACACTGGATTCGGTCTGATCGGCCATGCGTGGAATGGATGGCCAGACCCCACGCCTTTTGATGCCAAGGAGTAACCCATGCAAATCCCACGTCGCAGCGCGGCTCTGATCCTGTCTTGCGGCATGCTCGCCAGCCTGCCCGCGCTGGCAGCCGATGAGCCACGCTTCAACCAGGTATCGCTGCGCGCCGAAGTCAGCAAGGAAGTGCCGCGCGACCTGATGGTCGTGACCCTGTACAGCGAAGCGCAGGACAGCGACCCCGGCAAGCTCGCCAAGCAGATCACCGAGACCATGAACAAGGCCGTGCAGCAGGCGCGCCAGGTCAAGGATGTGAAGATCAGCCAGGGCAGCCGCAACAGCTACCCGATCTATGACAGCAAGGGCCAGAAGATCACCGGCTGGCGCGAGCGCGCCGAGTTGCGCCTTGAAGCTGCCGACTTCCCGGCCTTGTCCCAGCTCACCGCCGAGCTGCTGCAGGACCTGAAAATGGGCGGCATGGACTTCTCCATTGCACCCGCCACGCGCAAGGCCAGCGAAGATGCGCTGCTCAAGGATGCGGTCGACGCTTTCAAGGCCCGTGCCCAGTTGGCCACCGAGGCCCTGGGTGGCAAAGGCTATAAAGTGGTCAGCCTGAACCTCAACAGCAGCGGCTATCCCCGTCCGTACCTGCGCAGTGCACCGATGGCGATGAAGGCCATGGGCGCCGATGAAGCGGCGCCTGCGCCGGATATCGAAGCGGGCACCAGCGAAGTCAGCATGAATGCCGATGGGCAGATCGAAGTGCTGATGCCTTAAGCGACGACAAGGGGCCCTGTGGGAGCGGGCTTGCCCCGCGAAGAAAGCGACGCGGTGAATGGCACCGGCGTTGCCGGTGTTCGCGGGGCAAGCCCGCTCCCACATGCACTCGCGCACAGCTGTTACAGACTTTTCCTACGCACTATTTAAGTGCGCCCTACAAAATCCCCCGCTTCGAAATATTCTGCAAAAAGCCATCATTTTGCCCGCGCAAACGTTCAACTTCATCGAAATTTATACGAATGCGACATCCATGTACGCTCGTACTACTTTTCTGACGCCAACTATCCTTCTGGTGGTTGCATTGGGAATATCCCCTGCATAAGTATCCGCAGGTCGGCTCACGAGGCCACCTCAAACCAAAAATGACAACAATGAGGCCACCATGCTCAAACACGCAGTCATTCCGTTCCTGCTCGGTGCAGGCTTGCTAGCCGGCGCACCGCTAGCCCATGCCGCATCCAACCTGGTGTTCTGCTCCGAAGGCAGCCCGGCGGGCTTCGACCCGGGGCAGTACACCACCGGAACCGACTTCGACGCCTCGGCCGAGACCGTGTTCAACCGCCTGACCCAGTTCGAACGGGGCGGCACCGCCGTCATCCCGGGCCTGGCGACCAAGTGGGACGTGTCCGACGACGGCAAGACCTACACCTTCCACCTGCGCGAAGGCGTGAAGTTCCACACCACCGACTACTTCAAGCCCAGCCGCGAATTCAACGCCGACGACGTGCTGTTCACCTTCGACCGCATGCTCGACAAGAACCACCCGTTCCGTAAGGCCTACCCCACCGAATTCCCCTACTTCACCGACATGGGCATGGACAAGAACATCGCCAAGGTGGAGAAGCTCGACGAGCACACGGTGAAGTTCACCCTCAACGAAGTGGACGCCGCGTTCATCCAGAACCTGGCGATGAGCTTCGCCTCGATCCAGTCGGCCGAGTACGCCGACCAGCTGCTCAAGGGCGGCAAGGCCGCCGACATCAACCAGAAGCCGATCGGCACCGGCCCATTCGTCTTCAGCAAGTACCAGAAGGACGCGCAGATCCGCTTCAAGGGCAACAAGGACTACTGGAAGCCCGAAGACGTGAAGATCGACAACCTGATCTTCGCCATCACCACCGATGCCTCGGTGCGCATGCAGAAGCTGAAGAAGAACGAGTGCCAGGTCACCCTGTTCCCGCGACCGGCCGACATCGAGCCGCTCAAGGCCGACAAGAACCTGCAGATGCCGCAGCAGGCCGGCTTCAACCTCGGCTACATCGCCTACAACGTGATGGACAAGATCAAGGGCAGCAACGAGCCCAACCCGATGGCCAAGCTGGAAGTGCGCCAGGCACTGGACATGGCCGTCGACAAGAAGAAGATCATCGAGTCGGTGTACCAGGGCGCCGGCCAGCTCGCCGTCAATGGCATGCCGCCGACCCAGTGGTCCTACGACGACAGCATCAAGGACGCCGCCTACGACCCGGAAAAGGCCAAGCAGCTGCTCCAGCAGGCCGGCATCAAGGAAGGCACCGAGATCACCCTGTGGGCCATGCCCGTGCAACGCCCGTACAACCCCAACGCCAAGCTGATGGCCGAGATGCTGCAATCGGACTGGGCCAAGATCGGCATCAAGGCCAAGATCGTCAGCTACGAGTGGGGCGAGTACATCAAGCGCTCCAAAGGCGGTGAACAGGGCGCCATGCTGATCGGCTGGAGCGGTGACAACGGTGACCCGGACAACTGGCTGGGCACCCTGTACGGTTGCGATGCCGTTGACGGCAACAACTTCTCCAAGTGGTGCTACAAGCCCTACGACGACCTGATCAAGCAGGCCAAGGCCACCTCCGACCAGGCCAAGCGCACCGAGCTGTACCAGAAGGCGCAGCACATCCTCAAAGAGCAGGTGCCGATCACCCCGATCGCCCACTCCACCGTGTACCAGCCCATGAGCACCAAGGTGAAGGACTTCAAGATCAGTCCGTTCGCATTGAACGCGTTCTACGGCGTCAGCGTGGACAAGTAGCACCGAGCCACCCTCACCCATTCCCGTAAACCACACCCACCCCGACGCTACCCGCGTCGGGGATGGGCCCCTGTTGCCGCCATTCGTACCCCGAGGCGGCGAAAACAGACGGAGAAGGACCTGCACATGCGCCACATCACACTGCTTTCCAGCCTGCTCGGCCTCGGCCTCATGGGCCAGGCCCCTGCCCTGCTGGCCAACAACCTGGTGTTCTGCTCCGAGGGCAGCCCGGCTGGCTTCGACACGGCCCAGTACACCAGCGCCACCGACAACGACGCAGCCGAACCGATCTACAACCGCCTGGTGGAATTCGAGCGCGGCGGCACCGCCGTGCACCCCGCGCTGGCAACCAAGTGGGAGGTGACCGACGACGGCCTGCGCTACACCTTCCACCTGCGCCAAGGCGTGAAGTTCCACGCCAGCAAAGCCTTCACTCCGAGCCGTGACTTCAACGCCGACGACGTGCTGTTCACCTTCAACCGCATGCTCGACAAAGCCCACCCGTTCCGTCAGGCCTACCCCGCCGAGTTTCCCTACTTCGTCAGCATGGGCCTGGACAAGAACATTGCCGCCGTCGAAAAGACCGACCCGCTGACCGTGGTGTTCACCCTCAACAAGGTCGACGCCGCCTTCGTGCAGAACCTGGCCATGAGTTTCGCCTCGATCCTGTCTGCCGAGTACGCCGAACAACTGCTGGCCAGCGGCCGGCCCAGCGATATCAACCAGCAACCGATTGGCACCGGTCCCTTCGTGTTCCAGCGCTACCAGAAGGACTCGCAGATCCGCTTCAAGGGCAACAAGGACTACTGGGCGCCCGACGAGGTGAAGATCGACAACCTGGTGTTCTCGATCAATACCGACCCTTCGGTACGCATCCAGAAGCTGCGCCGCAACGAGTGCCAGGTCACCCTGCACCCGCGTCCGGCCGACCTGCCGGCGCTGCGCGCCGACAGCAAGCTGCAGGTGCTGCAGCAACCGGGCTTCAACCTCGGCTACATCGCCTACAACACCCAGCACCCGCCGTTCGACCGCCTGGAGGTGCGCCAGGCCATGGACATGGCGGTGAACAAGCAGGCGATTCTGCAGGCGGTGTACCAGGACTCCGGGCAGTTGGCGGTCAATGCCATGCCGCCGACCCAGTGGTCCTACGACGACAGCCTCAAGGACGCCCCCTTCGACCCGGAAAAAGCCAAACAGCTGCTCGAACAAGCCGGGGTCAAGCCAGGCACTGAGGTCACCCTGTGGGCCATGCCCGTGCAGCGCCCCTACAACCCCAACGCCAAGCTGATGGCCGAGATGCTCCAGGCCGACTGGAACAAGCTTGGCTTCAAGGTGCGGATCGTCAGCTACGAGTGGGGCGAATACCTCAAGCGCATGAAAAGCGGCGAGCACGACATCGCGCTGATTGGCTGGACGGGTGACAACGGCGACCCGGACAACTGGCTGGGCACGCTCTACAACTGCGACGCCATTGGCAGCAACAACTACTCGCTGTGGTGCGACCCACAGTACGACAGCCTGGTCAAGCAGGCCAAGCAAGTCACCGACCCGGCCCAGCGCACCGCCCTGTACCAGCAGGCCCAGCAGCGCCTCAAGCAACAGGTGCCGATCACCCCGGTGGCGCATTCCACGGTGAACCAGCCGATCAGCGTCAAGGTGGCCGATTTCAAGGTGAGCCCCTTTGGCCGCAATGACTTTTCCGGTGTGAGTGTTGATTAGGTTCTGACCCGTTCCGGCCTCTTCGCGGGACAAGCCCGCTCCCACAGGTAATGCAGACACCTTGAGCGGGAGGAGTACCTGTGGGAGCGGGCTTGCCCCGCGAAGAGGCCAGCACAACCAACACACCTCCCCCGATTTGCCCGGCGATCCCGTGGCAACCCTGGCAACACCGCAGCAAACACCCGGCCCACAAGGCCAGGCAATAACTACAAAAACAGAAAGGGAGCTTTAACCTTGAGACTTTTCACTCTCACCGCACTGGCCTTGGCCATCAGCACCTATTGCGCCACGGCCCAGGCCGACACCCAAAGCCAGGACTACGTCCCGTTCAGCCTCAAAGCCGCCAGCGAGCAAGAACAGGCCAACGGCTTCATCGACGGCCAGAGCCTGTCCGGCAGCACCCGCAACTGGTACGCCCGCGAACGCGCCACCCGCGCGCCGCTGTGGAAGTACTACAAGAGCGACGGCACCCGCCACGACACCCACAGCCGCGACAACTGGGTGCAGGGCACCATCCTCAACTACAGCTCGGGCTTTACCCAGGGCACCGTGGGCTTTGCCGTGGAAGCCGCCGGCTACAACGCCATCGCCCTGGAACAAGGCCGCGCCGCCGTGGCCGGGCCGAACAACCGCACACTGACCCACAGCGACGGCGACCCCATCGGCCAGTGGAGCAAGATGGGCCTGGCCAACGTCAAGACGCGGGTATCCAACACCACCCTGACCGTGGGCCGCCAATCGGTGGACACACCGATGATCGCCTACATCGGCAACCGTGCCCTGCCGTCGAGCTTCCAGGGTGCGTTCCTGCACAGCGCCGAATTCGACAACCTGTCATTCGACCTGGGCACCTTCGACCGCGTCTCGCCGCGTACCGAACAAAGCCTGAGCAAGTTCCGCAGCGAATACAGCGCCACTGGCGTGGAAACCGACCGCGCCAGCACGACCGGGATCAACTACCAGCCGTTCAAGAGCCTGACCACCAGTCTCTATGCCAGCAAGGTCGACGACTTCTGGAACCAGTACTACTTCGGCGCCAATCACGTACTGGGCGACAGCGCGGTACTGAGCCTGAGCACCGGTCTGAACTACTACAAGACCGTGGACGAAGGCAGCAAGAAGATGGGCGAGATCGACAACGACACCTACAGCCTCTCGCTCGGCCTGACCCACCAGGCGCACACCCTCACGGCCTCGTGGCAGCAGGTCAACGGCAACGAATACTTCGACTACCTGCACGAAACCAATGGCATCTACCTGGCCAACTCGCTGCTGTCGGACTTCAACGGCCCCAACGAGAAATCCGTGCAGCTTTCCTATGTGCTGAACATGGCGCCCTACGGCGTGCCGGGCCTCAAGTTCAACCTGTACAACGCCCGTGGCTGGGGCATCGACGGCACCCACTACCGTGGCACGGCCTATGACGTGAACGGCCTCGATGGCGAGAACCACTACGAGTGGGGCATCGGCACCAGCTACGCGGTGCAGAGCGGGCCGCTGAAGGACACCAGCATCCGCGCCACCTACACCGCGCACCGCGCCAGCAAGGCCCAGGGCGATGGCAGCCTGGACGAACTGCGCATCGTCACCACCATTCCGTTCAACATCCTCTGACCGTTGACGCCACGGCCCGCTTCGAACCGGGCCGTGGCGGCTACGCTGGAATCAATGCATGCAGGGAGGTTCCATGACATCGCTAGCACTGCGCGCGGCCCTGGCCGCGATCATCCTGGGCACTGCCGGGCAACTGGCGGCCAAGCCTTTGGTGGTGTGCACCGAAGCCAGCCCGGAAGGCTTCGACGTGGTCCAGTACACGACCGCGGTCACCTTCGACGCCACGGCCGAGACGGTGTTCAACCGCCTGGTCGATTTCAGGCCGGGCACCACCGACATCCAGCCGGCCCTGGCCGAACGCTGGGACATCTCGCCTGACGGCCTGACCTACACCTTCCACCTGCGCCAAGGTGTGAAGTTCCACACCACCGACTACTTCACGCCAACCCGCGATTTCAACGCCGACGATGTGCTGTGGAGCCTGAACCGTCAGCTCGACCCGAACCACCCGTGGCACGCCAAGACCAGCGTCGGCTACCCGTATTTCGAGAGCATGGCCTTCAAGGACCTGCTCAAGTCGGTGGAAAAGACCGACGAGCACACCGTGGTCATCACCCTCACTCGCCCGGAAGCGCCCTTCCTGCGGGACATGGCCATGGGCTTCACCTCGATCTACTCCGCCGAATATGGCGACCAGCTGCTCAAGGCCGGCACCACTGGCGAGCTCAACAGCAAGCCGATCGGCACCGGTCCGTTCATCTTCCAGCGCTACAACAAGGACGCCCAGGTGCGCTACAAGCCCAACCCGGACTACTTCCGTGGCAAGCCGCCAAGCGATGCCCTGATCTTCGCCATCGCCACCGACAGCAACGTACGCCTGCAGAAACTGCGCGCCAACGAATGCCAGGTGGCGCTGTACCCCAAGCCGGACGACGTACCGTCGATGAAGGCCGACCCCAGGCTCAAGGTGGCCGAGATCGAAGCCCTGGTCACCGGCTATATCGCCATGAACACCGAGCACAAGTACCTGAGCGACGTGCGCGTGCGCAAGGCCATCAACATGGCCTTCGACCGTCAGACCCACGTCGACCAGCTGTTCGGCAAGGGCAACGCGCTGGTTGGCGTGAACCCGTATCCGCCGACCATGATCGGCTACAACAGCGACAACCAGAACCCGCCCCGCGACCTGGCCAAGGCGCGCGAACTGCTCAAGGAAGCTGGCGTGCCGGAAGGTACGGTGATCACCCTGTTCACCCGCAACGGCGGTGGCGCGACCAACCCCAACCCGCGCCTGTCCGCCGAAATGCTCCAGGCCGACCTGAAGCAGATCGGCCTGAAGCTGGATATCCGCGTGATGGAGTGGGCCGAGATGCTGCGCCGAGCCAAGAAAGGCGAGGCCGACCTGGTGTCCACCGGCTGGGCCGGCGACAACGGCGACCCGGACAACTTCCTCAGTCCCCTGCTCAGCTGCGATGCCGCCAAGACCGGCGAGAACTACGCCCGCTGGTGCAACTCGAAATTCCAGGAACTGATCACCCGCGCCCGCGAAGTGATCGACAACGACGAACGCGCAAGGCTCTATGCCGAGGCATTGAAGGTGTACGATGACGATCAGCCCTGGATCAGCATGGCCCATCCGAAGATGTTCACCGCCATGCGTGCAAACGTGGAGGGTTACGTGATCAACCCTCTGACCAACAACAACTTCGCCACCACCAAGGTGAAGTAGAACAACAACGATCGCCGGCAACCCACACGGGCACCGGCGGCACTGCCGTACAACGGCCGATGAGGTAACCCCGACAATGTTGAGTTTTATTGCCCGGCGCCTGGGCTTGCTGATTCCGACTTTCTTCGGCATCACCTTGCTGACCTTCGCGCTCATACGCCTGATCCCCGGCGACCCGGTGGAAGTGATGATGGGCGAGCGCAGGGTCGACCCCGAAATGCATGCCCAGGCCATGGAGCGCCTGGGCCTGAACAAGCCACTGCCGGTCCAGTACCTGGACTACGTCGGCAAGCTGGCCCAGGGTGACCTGGGCGAGTCCCTGCGCACCCGCGAGAGCGTGTGGACCGAGTTCCTCACGCTGTTCCCGGCCACCCTGGAGCTGTCGTTCGCGGCCTTGCTGTTCGCCGGTACCGTCGGCCTGCTGGCCGGGGTGATCGCCGCGCTCAAGCGCGGCTCGCTGTTCGACCACGGGGTCATGGGCATATCGCTGGCCGGCTATTCCATGCCGATCTTCTGGTGGGGCCTGATCCTGATCATGTTCTTCTCGGTCAGCCTCGGCTGGACGCCCGTCTCCGGGCGCATCGACCTGCTCTACGACATCGAGCCGAAAACCGGCTTCATGCTCATCGACACCTTGCTCAGCGACGAAGAAGGTGCGTTCAAGGATGCGGTGATGCACCTGATCCTGCCGGCCATCGTGCTGGGCACCATCCCCCTGGCGGTGATCGCCCGCATGACCCGCTCGTCGATGCTCGAAGTGCTGCGCGAGGACTACATCCGTACCGCGCGTGCCAAGGGCCTGTCGCCGGCCCGCGTGGTGTTCGTGCACGGCCTGCGCAACGCGCTGATCCCGGTGCTGACCGTGTTCGGCCTGCAGGTCGGCACCCTGCTTGCCGGGGCCGTGCTCACCGAAACCATCTTTTCCTGGCCGGGCGTCGGCAAGTGGCTGATCGAAGCCATCGGTGCCCGTGACTACCCCGTGGTCCAGAACGGCATCCTGTTGATCGCCTGCCTGGTGATCCTGGTCAACTTCGTCGTGGATATCCTCTACGGCCTGGCCAACCCACGCATCCGTCATCAGCGCTGAGGCCCTCGTCATGACTAGCCCGATTCCGAAATCCGTCACACCGGCCAGCCCGGTGGACCAGAGCCTGCTCTACCCTTCGCCGTACAAAGAGTTCTGGCATGCCTTCTCGCGCAACAAGGGCGCGGTGATGGGCCTGGCCTTCATGTGCCTGGTGGTGTTCTGCGCACTGTTTGCGCCGTGGGTCGCCCCGCACGACCCGAGCGAGCAGTACCGCGACTTCCTGCTCACGCCACCGGTGTGGCTCGAAGGCGGTACCTGGCAATTCATCCTCGGCACCGACGAGCTGGGCCGCGACCTGCTCTCGCGGTTGATCCAGGGTGCCCGACTGTCCTTGCTGATCGGCCTGTCGTCGGTGGTGATGTCGCTGATTCCCGGCATCCTGCTGGGCCTTCTGGCCGGCTTCTTCCCGCACCTTCTCGGCCCGTCGATCATGCGCCTGATGGACGTGATGCTGGCCCTGCCGTCGCTGCTGCTGGCAGTGGCAATCGTCGCCATCCTCGGCCCAGGCCTGATCAACACGGTGATCGCCATCGCCATCGTCTCCTTGCCTTCCTACGTGCGCCTGACCCGCGCCGCAGTGATGGGTGAACTCAACCGCGACTACGTCACCGCCGCGCGCCTGGCCGGTGCCGGCCTGCCGCGGCTGATGTTCGTCACCGTGCTGCCCAACTGCATGGCACCTTTGATCGTGCAGGCCACCTTGAGTTTCTCCTCGGCCATCCTCGACGCCGCTGCGCTGGGCTTCCTAGGCCTGGGCGTGCAACCGCCGACCCCGGAATGGGGCACCATGCTGGCGTCGGCGCGTGACTACATCGAGCGCGCCTGGTGGGTGGTGAGCCTGCCCGGCCTGACGATTCTGCTCAGTGTCCTGGCAATCAACCTGATGGGCGACGGCCTGCGCGATGCGCTGGACCCGAAACTCAAGAACGCCGCCTGAGGAGAGCGCCATGTCACTGTTGCAGATCAACAACCTGAACGTGCGCTTCGGCGACGCCAATGCCGTGCCTGTGGTGGACGGCCTGGACCTGGCGGTGGACGCCGGCGAGATCCTGGCCATCGTCGGCGAGTCCGGCTCGGGCAAGTCGGTGACCATGATGGCCCTGATGGGCCTGATCGACGCCCCTGGGCGAATCACCGCCGATACCCTCAGCTTCGACGGCACCGACATGCTCAAGCTCAGCGGTCGCCAGCGGCGCAAGGTGGTGGGCAAGGACATCGCCATGGTCTTCCAGGACCCGATGACCGCGCTCAACCCCAGCTACACCGTGGGTTTCCAGATCGAGGAGGTACTGCGCCAGCACCTGGGCCTGAAGGGCAAGGCCGCTCGCCAGCGCGCCCTGGAGCTGCTGAAAAAAGTCGAAATCCCGGCCGCCGAAAGCCGCCTGGACGCTTACCCGCACCAGCTGTCGGGCGGCATGAGCCAGCGCGTGGCGATCGCCATGGCGATTGCCGGCGAACCCAAGCTGCTGATCGCTGACGAACCGACCACGGCGCTCGATGTAACCATCCAGGCGCAGATCATGGAGCTGCTGGTGAACCTGCAGAAAGAGCGCAACATGGCGCTCATCCTGATCACCCACGACCTGGCCGTGGTCGCCGAAACGGCCAGGCGCGTGTGCGTGATGTATGCCGGGCAAGCCGTGGAAGTGGGCCAGGTGCCGGAGCTGTTCGACGTCCCGGCCCACCCCTACAGCGAAGCGCTGCTGGCGGCGATCCCCGAGCACAGCATCGGTGCCGAACGCCTGGCCACCCTGCCCGGCATCGTCCCCGGCCGCTACGACCGCCCCGACGGCTGCCTGCTGTCGCCGCGCTGCCCGTATGTGCAGGACAACTGCCGGCGCCAGCGCCCGCCCCTCGATCCCCAGGCCCATAGCCTGGTGCGTTGTTTCTACCCGCTGAACCAGGAGGTGGCGTGATGGCCGTGGTTCTTTGTGCCCGGGAGCTGACCCGGCATTACGAGGTTTCACGTGGGCTGTTCAAGGGCCACGCCCTGGTACGCGCGCTCAATGGCGTGTCGTTCGAGCTGGAGGCCGGCAAGACCCTGGCCGTGGTCGGTGAGTCCGGCTGCGGCAAGTCGACCCTGGCGCGCGCCCTGACCCTGATCGAAGAGCCTTCCTCGGGGTCGCTGCAAATCGCCGGCACCGAGGTCAAGGGCGCCAGCAAGGTCGAGCGCAAGCAGCTGCGCCGCGATGTGCAGATGGTGTTCCAGAGCCCCTACGCCTCGCTCAACCCCCGGCAGAAGATCGGCGACCAGTTGGCCGAGCCGCTGTTGATCAATACCTCGCTGAGCAAGGCCGAACGGCGCGAGAAAGTGCAGAAGATGATGGAGCAGGTGGGCCTGCGCCCCGAGCACTACCAGCGTTATCCGCACATGTTCTCCGGTGGCCAGCGCCAGCGTATCGCCCTGGCTCGGGCGATGATGCTGCAACCGAAGGTGCTGGTGGCCGACGAGCCGACTTCGGCCTTGGACGTGTCGATCCAGGCGCAGGTGCTGAACCTGTTCATGGACCTGCAGAAAGAGTTCAACACGGCGTATGTGTTCATCTCCCACAACCTGGCGGTGGTGCGCCATGTGGCGGACCAGGTGCTGGTGATGTACCTGGGACGGCCGGCGGAGATGGGGCCGAAGGAGGATATCTACGAGAAGCCGCTGCACCCGTATACCCAGGCGCTGTTGTCGGCCACGCCGGCGATTCACCCGGACCCGCTGAAGCCGAAGATTCGCATTGCCGGGGAGTTGCCCAATCCGCTGAATCCGCCAGATGGGTGCGCGTTTCACAAGCGCTGCCCGTATGCGACGGAGCGGTGTGCCAAGGAGGTGCCGGCGTTTCGACAGGTGGGCACTCGGCAAGTCGCCTGCCATTATGCCGAGCAGTTTCTCTAGATCGATGTAGCCTTCATCGCCGGCAAGCCGGCTCCCACAGGGATCGCCACAGGCCTCAAGCCTTGTGCAATACCTGTGGGAGCCGGCTTGCCGGCGATGGGCCGCAAAGCGGCCCTTGACTCAATGCATGAATATCGCGATCAGGATGATCACCGGAATCGGCACCCCAAGCATCCACAGCAGTAATGAGCGCATGACGTTTCTCCTTCCTCAACGTTGAACAGTACGACGCGCGGTGTAATCCACCCCTTCCCCTTCCAGCCACAGCACACGGTCACGCTGACGGCCACCGAACAACGCGGCCACGCTGGCAAAGAACGCCCCGCACAACAGCGCAACGAAGGTCCACAGTGCGGTCCATGCCGCCACTTTGGCTGCGGTATCGGCCGCTTGCTGTGCCTGCACTTTGGCTTGCTGCACTTGAGCGAATACCTGGTCCACCCGTGCCTCGGCTTCGGGCTGGCTCATCCCAGTACGTTGCGCCACCAGTTGTGCCAGGTAGGTGCGGTCACCCTCGGCGAGCGTTCCTTGGGCGATGGACCTGGCGATGATGCGCGCCGCAACACCGTTGGCGGCGTCATCACTCACCGGCGCGGAGGCGTCGCCACGGAACAGGCTGTCAACGAAATAGGCGTTAGGGTCAGGCTTGGGCGCCATGCTGGCGGCAGCCCCTACGGCGCTCGCCCCGGCCTGCACACCGGCACTGGCAAGGCCACCGGCGGTACTGACGATCAGCATGGCCGCCACCAGCGTTGCCACCGCCCAGGCGAGGAAACCGTGTGCCGTATCGCGGAAATACACTTCGTCTCCATGCAGGTTGGCCCATTTCACCCGCAGCCGACCGGCAATGTAGCCACCCAGGCCGGAAGCCAGGATCTGGGTCAACAGCAACCAGACGATCGTTGAAATGCCCAACGCCTTGGCGCTGGCACCTTCATTGGCCCAAGGGGAGGTCGCGGCAAAGCCAAGACCTGCACCGAGCACCACCAGGATCAGGGAAAGGGACGCCGCAGCAGCGGCACCGGCAAAGATGGCCGCCCAGGACACGCCTGAGCGTGACTGAGCATCGGCATAGGGGTAGTCGGCAGAGGGGATCATGGGATTTTCGCCTTTGTTGTGAGCAACAGGACCAGTCGCACCATGACCGCTGCAGAGGCTGTGCCAAATGTGTCAAAAAATGACTTCCAACAAATTCAAGGTGTTAGCTTGACTCGTGATTTTTGCATCGTGCAAAAATCCCGGATTGCGGATAATGCCTCAGGGTTTATGCAATGCGTGCTGGCCTCTTCGCGGGGC
>NZ_AKJC01000093.1 GCF_000282535.1 Pseudomonas sp. GM84
AAGCCGGCTCCCACAGGGGCTCCACCGCTCTTGAGCTCGGTGGCTTACCTGTGGGAGCCGGCTTGCCGGCGATGAATCCAGCCCGGTATCAGCGCTTGTCGCGGCGCTTCTTCTCGGCCTTCTTGTGGTGCGACATCAAGCGGCGCTTCTTGTTGACCTGGCGATCGGTGAGGGTGTTCTTCTTGCCCTCGTACGGGTTCTCACCGCCCTTGTACTCGATACGGATCGGCGTACCGACCAGCTTGAGCACGCGGCGGTAGGTGTTTTCCAGGTAACGCGAGTACGACTTCGGAATCTTCTCGGTCTGGTTGCCGTGGATCACGATCAGCGGTGGGTTGGCCCCACCCAGGTGGGCATAACGCAGCTTGATGCGACGGCCGTTGACCAGCGGCGGCTGGTGCTCGCTGACCGCATCTTCGAGGATCTGCGTCAGGCGGCTGGTCGGCCAGCGGGTTACCGCCGACTTGAACGCGGCCTGCACCGACTTGTACAGGTTGCCCACGCCAGTGCCGTGCAGCGCCGAGATGAAGTGGATGTCGGCGAAGTCGACGAAGAACAGCCGGCGCTCCAGCTCTGTCTTCACGTAGTCGCGCTCACCCGGCTCCATGCCGTCCCACTTGTTCAGGGCGATGACGATGGCACGGCCGGCCTCGAGGGCGAAGCCCAGCAGGTTGAGGTCGTGGTCGACCACACCTTCGCGGGCGTCCATGACGAAGATCACCACGTTGGCGTCCTTGATCGCCTGCAGCGTCTTCACCACCGAGAACTTTTCGACTTCCTCGTGGATCTTGCCGCGCTTGCGCACCCCGGCGGTGTCGATGAAGGTGTACTTCTCGCCATCGCGCTCGAACGGGATGTAGATACTGTCACGGGTAGTGCCCGGCTGGTCGTAGACCACCACGCGCTCTTCGCCGAGCATGCGGTTGACCAGGGTCGACTTGCCCACGTTGGGGCGGCCGATGATGGCGATCTTGATGCCATCTTTTTCGCTCGGGCCAGGGATGCGTACCGCTTCCTCGCCTTCGGCGACTTCCTGGTCCAGGGCTTCTTCCTCGGCATCGCGAGGAATATGACCCAGTACCGACTCCATCAACTGATTGATACCGCGGCCCTGGGAGCCGGCCACCGGAATGGCGTTGCCCATGCCCAGCGGCGAGAACTCGGCGCGGGCGACGTCGGCATCGATGTTGTCGATCTTGTTGGCAACCAGGATGGCCGACTTGTTGCGCTTGCGCAGGTGCTCGGCAATCATCTGGTCGGCAGCGGTCATGCCGGCGCGGGCGTCCACCAGGAACAGCACATAGTCAGCTTCTTCGATGGCCATCAGCGACTGCTCGGCCATCTTCTCGTCCATGCCCACTTCGTCACCGGTGATACCACCGGTGTCGATCAGGATGTACGAACGACCCTGCCAGCTGGCATCACCATACTGGCGGTCACGGGTCAGACCCGACAGGTCACCGACGATGGCATCGCGGGTCTTGGTCAGGCGGTTGAACATGGTGGATTTGCCGACGTTCGGCCGGCCCACCAGGGCGATTACGGGAACCATGCGGCTCTCCACTCTTGAATTCTTGAAAATGCAAAGGCCGCTGCAAGGCAGCGGCCGGAGTTCGGGCGGCGTGTCCTACGCCGCAACTCAAGACCCATAGCGGTCTTGAGCATAGCTTCAGCGCAGCGTCAGTGCCTCGAGCTTGCCGCTGTTGCCAAAGACGTAGATGGTGTCGCCGACCACCAGGGGTCGGGCACGCAAGCCATCGCTGTCGATACGTTCACGGCCGACGAAACGGCCATCGACCTGGCTGAGCAGGTGCAGGTAACCCTCGAAATCACCGACTGCCACGTAGCTGGAATAAACCTCTGGTGCCGACAACTGACGGCGAGCCATCGAGTCGTTGGTCCACAGGGCGCTGGAAGAGCGCTCGTCGACGCTCTCGACAGTACCCGAGGCTTGGCTGACGTAGACGTTGCCAAAGCCTTGGGCGACACCCACGTAGCTGGAAGCATCACGCTGCCAGAGCACGCGGCCGCTTTCCAGGTCCAGGCCCGCGACGCGGCCCTGATAGGTGCTGACGTACAGGGTACCACCCGACAGCAGCAGGCCGCCGTCGATATCGACCACGCGGTCCAGCTCGGAACGGCCCTGCGGGATGGCCACACGGCTCTCCCACACCGGCACGCCGTTGTTGATGTCCACCGCGACCACCTTGCCGGTGGACAGGCCGGCGACGGCCAGGCGGTTGGTCGCGATCGGTGCACCGGTGCCACGCAGGGTCAGTACGGCCGGGGTGTTCTCGTAGATCCAGCGGCGGTCGCCCGTGGCGGCATCCAGGCCGATCAGGCGGTCGTCCTGGGTCTGCACCACCACAACGTCACCGTTGTTGGCAGGCGGCGCCAGCACTTCACTGGTCACACGCGCTTTCCAGCGCTCCTCACCGGTGCTGGAGTCCAGGGCAATCACTTCGCCCTTGAGGGTGCCCAGCATGACCAGGCCGTAGCCGACACCGACTGCGCCGGAAACCGGCTTGTCCAGGTCCTTCTTCCACACCACGTCACCGGTGTTGCGGTCGAGGGCGAAGACTTCGCCGTTGACGTCGGAGGCGTAGATACGGTCGTTTTCGATGGCCGGTACCAGGGTGTTGTACGTCTCGCCCTGGCCGTCACCGATCGAGCGGCTCCACTGTTTCTTCAGCACCACTTCTTCGGTGAACTTGGTCAGCTCGGCCGGAGGCAGTTCCTTCTTGCTGTTGCTGCTGCAACCTGCGGCCAGTACGGCCAGGGTCAGCACTGCTGCTTGTTTCCAACCGGTCACGTCACGCGTCCCCTTTGGCCAGGTCATCCAGCTTCAGTTGCAAGCCACCGACTGCGGCGTCATCGGACAGCGCGGCCTTGGCTTTTTCGTATGCGCTGTGGGCATCGTCGGCGCGACCCAGCTGTACCAGCAGGTCGCCCTTCAATTCTTCACGGCTGGCCAGGAACGCCTTGTCGGCGTCGCCGTCGAGCAGTTTCAGGGCGTCATCGGCCTTGTTCTGGGCGGCCAGCACGCGCGCCAGGCGCTGGCGTGCGATTTCGCCCAGGGTCACGTCGGCCGGCTTGTCCAGCACACCCTTGAGCTCGGCAGCGGCGTCGTCGAGCTTGCCGCTCTCGACCGCGACCTTGGCCACGAACAGGCTGCCGTACTGGGCGTAGGCGGTACCGCCGAACTCGCTCTTGAGCTTGCCGGCCAGTTCCGCGACCTTGGTCGCGTCAGGCTGGCCGCTCGGCGTCAGGCTGGTTTCCAGCAGGGCCTGGTACAGCTGCGAGGCGCCTTGCGACTGGTTGTTCTGGTACTTGTGCCAGGTGTTCCAGCCCAGCACCACCACACCGGCCAGCAACGCGCCGGTCAGCAGCGGCTTGCCGTTACGGTTCCACCAGTCCTTGACCCCTGCCAGGTCATCATCATCGGTACTCGACACCCCAATACTCCTTTTCGCCTATTCGCTTGTTGAACCGCGTTACGCCTGTGCGATCGCGGTTTCCAGGTGCTCAGCCAGAGCATCCCAGGCAATGTTCTGTTGTTCGCCCTGACCACGCAGGGGCTTCAGGCCGATCTCTTGCTTGGCCAGCTCGTCGTCGCCCAGAATCAGGGCGAACAGCGCGCCGCTCTTGTCAGCCTTCTTGAACTGGCTCTTGAAGCTGCCACCACCGGCGTTGACTGCCAGACGCAGGCCCGGCAAGCGATCACGCAAGCCTTCAGACAGGCGCAGGCCGGCAATCTCGGCCTGTTCGCCGAAGGCGCACAGGTAGACGTCGATCTGACGGTTGATGGACTCCGGTACCTTCTCGAGGGTTTCCAGCAGCAGGATCAGACGCTCGATACCCATGGCAAAACCCACGCCCGGGGTCGGCTTGCCGCCCATCTGCTCGACCAGGCCGTCATAGCGGCCACCGGCGCAGACGGTGCCCTGGGCGCCGAGCTTGTCGGTGACCCACTCGAACACGGTCTTGCTGTAGTAGTCCAGGCCTCGCACCAGCTTGGTGTTGATCACGAACGGGATACCGGCGGCGTCGAGGCGTGCCTTGAGGCCCTCGAAGTGCACGCGGGAATCTTCGTCCAGATAATCTTCAAGCTTCGGCGCGCCGACCAGCACCGCCTGGGTGCCCTGGTCCTTGCTGTCGAGGATGCGCAGCGGGTTGCTCTTCAGGCGACGCTGACTGTCTTCATCGAGCTGCTCCAGGCGCGCCGAGAGGAACTCGACCAGCGCGTCACGGTAGCGGGCACGGGCTTCGCTGGTGCCCAGGCTGTTCAGCTCGAGCTTGACCGCGTCCTGGATGCCCAGCAGGCCCCACAGGCGCCAGGTCAGCATGATCAGTTCGGCGTCGATGTCCGGACCGTCCAGGTTGAACACTTCCACGCCGATCTGGTGGAACTGGCGGTAGCGGCCTTTCTGCGGGCGCTCATGGCGGAACATCTGGCCGATGTACCAGAGTTTCTGCACCTGGCCGTTGCCGGTGATGCCGTGCTCCAGCACAGCGCGCACGCAGGCAGCGGTGCCTTCGGGGCGCAGGGTCAGCGAATCGCCGTTGCGGTCCTCGAAGGTGTACATCTCTTTTTCGACGATGTCGGTGACTTCACCAATGGAGCGCTTGAACAGCTCGGTGAACTCGACGATCGGCGTGCGGATCTGGCTGTACCCGTAGGTGTCCAGCAGGCCGGCAACGGTGCTTTCAAAGTAGCGCCACAGCGGCGACTGCTCTGGCAGGATGTCGTTCATGCCACGGATGGCTTGCAGCGATTTGCTCACGAAAAGTCCTTACGAATCTGTGTGTCAGCTGCGGGCGATCAGCGCCGCGTCAGCCTCGACCTTTTCGGCCGCTTTCTGGCGGATAAGCTTTTCCAGCTCATCGACCAGGTTGTCATTGGTCAGCTTCTGCGCCGGCTTGCCATCGATGTAGATCAGGTTCGGCGTGCCGCCGGTCAGCCCCACGTGGGCTTCCTTGGCTTCGCCGGGGCCGTTGACCACGCAACCGATCACCGCCACGTCCAGCGGGACCAGCAGGTCTTCCAGGCGCCCTTCCAGCTCGTTCATGGTCTTGACCACATCGAAGTTCTGCCGCGAGCAGCTCGGGCAGGCGATGAAGTTGATGCCACGCGAACGCAGGTGCAGCGACTTGAGGATGTCGTAGCCGACCTTCACTTCTTCGACCGGGTCGGCCGCCAGCGAAATGCGGATGGTATCGCCGATACCCTCGGCCAGCAGCATACCGAGGCCGACAGCGGATTTCACCGTCCCCGAGCGCAGGCCACCGGCTTCGGTGATGCCCAGGTGCAGCGGCTGGATGATCTGCTTGGCCAGCAGGCGGTAGGCTTCGACGGCCATGAACACGTCGGAGGCTTTTACGCTGACCTTGAAATCCTGGAAATCCAGGCGATCGAGGTGCTCGACGTGACGCAGGGCCGACTCGACCAGCGCGGCCGGGGTCGGCTCGCCGTACTTCTTCTGCAGGTCTTTTTCCAGGGACCCGGCGTTGACGCCGATACGGATCGGGATACCCCGGTCACGGGCGGCATCGACCACCGCGCGCACACGGTCTTCACGGCCGATGTTGCCCGGGTTGATGCGCAGGCAGTCGACACCCAGTTCGGCCACGCGCAAGGCGATCTTGTAGTCGAAGTGGATATCGGCGACCAGCGGCACGCTGACCAACTGCTTGATCTTGCCGAACGCCTCGGCGGCGTCCATGTCGGGCACCGAGACGCGCACGATGTCGACGCCGGCGTCGACCAGGCGCTGGATCTGCGCCACGGTGGCCGCGACATCGTTGGTGTCGGTGTTGGTCATGCTCTGCACCGCGATGGGGGCATCGCCACCCACCGGCACATTGCCGACCCAGATTTTGCGGGATTCGCGACGTTTGATCGGAGATTCGCCGTGCATGACTTACTGTCCCAACTTCAGGCGAGCGGTCTCGCCACTGGTGAACGGAGCAACATCGACGGCCTGGCCGTTGTAGCTGACCTGGGCGCCACGGGCAAAGCCCAGGCGCACCGCGAACGGTGGCTTGCCGGTCAGTTCGAGGTTGTCACCCTTGCGCTTGACGGCGCTGAACAGCACCTTGCCGTTGCCATCAGTGACC
This sequence comes from Pseudomonas sp. GM84, assembly GCF_000282535.1. Taxonomy (GTDB): domain Bacteria; phylum Pseudomonadota; class Gammaproteobacteria; order Pseudomonadales; family Pseudomonadaceae; genus Aquipseudomonas. Next base: position 6,118 of record NZ_AKJC01000093.1, read on the forward strand.
TGGGTCCAGCAATCGGCGGTGAACTGGATGGCGACCTTGGCGCTGCCGGCCGGTACGGCGGCGGGCGCTGCGGCGGCTACAGCCGGCACGCTGGCCACCGGTGCTACAGGGGCGGTGGGCGCTGCAGGGGCGGCCGGCACAGCCGGAGCCGATACTGCAGGCGTCGACGCTGCGGGTGCTTGCTGAGCCGGCGCCGGAGCAGGTACCGCAGGCGCGGCTTCGGCGGCAGTCTCGGTGGCCTGCTCGGCCGGGGCCTGCTCCAATGGCAGCGGTGCGCTCTCTGCCTGCTGGCTGGCGCTCACGGCCTGGTCTTCAGGCTCGTCCAGCGGGTGAATCTGGGTGGTGCCGTCAGCGCTCTCGACCTCGACGTGTTCCAGAGCGATCTTGGCCAGGTCCTTGCCACGCAGGCTGCCCTGGTCTTGCCACCAGATGAAGCTGCCGCCAACGACGGCAACCAGCAGCAACAGGCTGACGCCGCGCAGGATGTTATGCGACAGGCGCACCGGTTCCTCGATACGGCCAAGCGAATGCACTTCGCTGCCCTTGGCATGGGTACCGGTGTACTGGTCGAAGGCCTCGACCAGCGGTGCCTGGTCCAGGTCCATGAGTTTGGCGTAGGCGCGAATGTAGCCACGGGCGAAAGTATGACCTGGCAGCTTGTCGAAGGCGCCGGTTTCCACGTGGTTCAGCGAACTTACGGTGAGGTTGAGCTTGCGGGCCACCTCGGCTTGCGACCACTCCCGTTTTTCGCGGGCCTGGCGCAACAGCTCACCGGGGTTCTGGCCGGTCGCTGCTGCTACTTCGGAATGCGCGGCTTTCATCGTTGCTCCGACAGGTATTGCTGATATTCCGGCGTACCGGGATAAAGTCGTTGTAATTGCTGGCCCATCTCGGCCAGTGTGCCCTGCTCGTCGAACACCCGGGCAAGACGACTGCCCAGCAGGAGGCTGCGGGCGCTGTGGTCGCTCAACTGGCTGAAACGATCGTAGTAGTCCCGGGCCGGCACATAATGCCTGTTTTCGTAGGACAACTCAGCCATTTCCAGCAGCGCCCTGGGCTGCCGCTGGTTGAGTTGCAGGGCCTTGGACAGATACGCACCGGCCTGGTCGCGATTGTCCAGCTTCAGGGCCGTCAGGCCAAGGTTCTCGTATACCCGCGAACGTTCAGGATACAGACTATCGGCGCTGGCCAGGCGAAACATCTGCTCGGCTTCGGCAAAACGTTGCTGAGCATATAGGAAACTGCCGTAGTTGTTGCGAATTCGCGTATCGCCCGGACGCGCTGCCAGCGCTTTTTTGAAGTGGCTCTCAGCCAGCGCGGGTTCGCCTTCGGCCTGAAACACCAGCGCCAAGGCCGCGTGGGCATCAGCGTCACTGGCATTCAGAGCCAGGGCCTTGCCCAGGGGGACCTTGGCATGCTCGGTCAAACCTTGTTGCAAATAGCCCAGCCCAAGCTGTACGTAGGCCTGCCCTGCCTGCGCCCTGCCCTGGCGGTTGGCCAGGGGGTCGCTCGCGCCGCCCGACACGCAGCCGGCCAGCAGCAAAAGCGCGAGGATCGACAGCGCGGCGCGCAGGCTCATGGCGAGGGCCGGTCTCAGTGGCGCACGGCGCTGTCTGAAAGCTCAGCGTCGGCAGAGAGCTGACGTACCGCGATGTAGCGCTCGCTGCGGCGGGTACGGTCGTTGACCTGGCCGACCAGCTGACCACAGGCGGCGTCGATGTCCTCGCCGCGGGTGGTACGGGTGGTGACGTTGAAGCCACCGTGGTGCAGCAGGTCCTGGAAGCGGCGGATAGCGTTGTTGCTAGGCCGCTCGTAACCCGAATGAGGGAAGGGGTTGAACGGGATCAGGTTGATCTTGCACGGTACGTCGCGCAGCAGTTCGATCATCTGCGCGGCGTGCTCGGGCTGGTCGTTGACGTCCTTGAGCAGGGTGTACTCGACGGTCAGCACGCGCTTGCCACCGAGGGTAGCCATGTAGCCCATGCAGGACTCCAGCAACACCTTGAGCGGGTACTTCTTGTTGATCGGTACCAGCTGGTTGCGCAGTTCGTCGTTCGGGGCGTGCAGCGACAGGGCCAGCGACACGTCGATGTGCTTGGCCAACTCGTCGATCATCGGCACCACGCCCGAGGTGGACAGGGTGACGCGACGCTTGGAAATGCCATAGCCCAGATCATCCATCATGATCTTCATGGCGGCGATGACATTGTCGAAATTCAGCAGTGGCTCGCCCATGCCCATCATCACCACGTTGGTAATCGCGCGGTCGATCTTGGCCGGGACGGTGCCGAAGGATTTGTTCGCAAGCCACACCTGGCCGATCACTTCGGCGGCGGTGAGGTTGCTGTTGAAGCCTTGCTTGCCGGTGGAGCAGAAACTGCAGTCCAGGGCGCAGCCGGCTTGCGACGAGACGCACAGGGTGCCGCGGTCGTCGGTCGGGATGTAGACGGTTTCGACGCAGCTGCCGGAGGCAACGCGGATCACCCACTTGCGGGTGCCGTCGGCGGAAATGTCTTCACTGACCACTTCCGGAGGGCGAATTTCGGCAACAGCCTCGAGCTTTTCGCGCAAGGCCTTGCCGACGTTCGTCATGGCGGCGAAATCATCGACGCCAAAATGGTGAATCCATTTCATCACCTGGCCGGCACGGAAGCGCTTCTCCCCGATAGAGTCGAAGAATTTTTCCATTTCCGGCTGGGTCAGACCCAACAGGTTGATTTTGCCAGTAGATGTCGTCATGGATTCACCCTCACCCGTAAGCTTTCGCTTAGCGAGTGGTTACCTCGGTAGCAGCGAAGAAGTAAGCGATTTCGCGAGCAGCAGCAGCTTCGGAGTCCGAACCGTGTACGGCGTTGGCGTCGATCGACTCGGCGAAGTCAGCACGGATGGTGCCGGCAGCAGCTTCTTTAGGGTTGGTAGCGCCCATCAGCTCACGGTTCAGAGCGATAGCGTTTTCACCTTCCAGAACCTGAACGACAACCGGACCGGAAGTCATGAAGGCAACCAGGTCACCGAAGAAGCCACGAGCGCTGTGCTCGGCGTAGAAGCCTTCGGCTTCGGCTTTGGACAGTTGCTTGATTTTCGAAGCAACGATTTTCAGGCCAGCTTCTTCGAAGCGAGTGGTGATCTTGCCGATTACGTTCTTGGCAACGGCGTCAGGCTTGATGATCGAGAAAGTACGTTGAACAGCCATGGAAAACTCCAGAATATGAGTGTTACGAAAAATTAAACCCGCGAATTATACGCGGGTTCCAGGGGATTGCCTAACCTGCAGCGTCGCGCTTAGTCGGCTTCATCAATCCAGGCCGCCTGGATGGCCTCGAGCACTTTCTCACCGCCACGTGACGGATCGTCGCTGAAGTCTGGCAAGGCCAGCACCCAGCGGTGCAGATCGACGAAATTCACATAACGAGGATCGACTTCCGGCTTGCTTTCCGCAAGCTGGATGGCGATCTCAAGTACATCAATCCATTTCAGGCTCATCGGGGCAAACCTCAGTGCGGCGCTTCGGCAGCGTGGTTGAGCGAATACTTGGGTATCTCGATGGTCAGGTCCTGGTCGGCGACCACCACCTGGCAGCCGAGGCGCGATTGAGCCTCCAGGCCCCAGGCCTTGTCCAGCATGTCTTCCTCCAGCTCGTCGGCTTCTTCGAGCGAATCGAAGCCCTTGCGGACGATGCAGTGGCAGGTGGTGCAGGCCTTGACGCCACCGCAAGCGCTTTCCATCTCGATGTGATGGTCGTGGGCCAGCTCCAGGATGTTGGTCCCGGGCTCGACTTCCACGGTCAGCCCTTCGGGGCAGAACTTCTCGTGCGGCAGGAATGTCACCAGCGGCATCGGTTACTCCTCGATCTCATTCAGGTTGCGCCCGGCCAGTGCGGCTTTGACCGTCGAATCAAGGCGACGGGCGGCAAATGCATCGGTCACCTGCGACAGACGCTTGGTCTGTTGCTCGATGGCTGGGCCATCGGTGCCGGTCAGCAAATCACGTAGTTCTTGCATCTGGAATTCGATGGCTTCGCGCTCTTCGCTGCTGAGCAGGCGCTCGCCATCGGCGTCCAGGGCGCCCTGTACCGCTTCAAGCAGACGCTCGCCATCGACCTGGTGCTCACGCAACTGGCGGGCCTGCTTGTCGGAGCCGGCGTGCTCGAAGGAGTCCTTGAGCATACGGGCGATCTCGCCGTCGGTCAGGCCGTAGGACGGCTTGACCTGGATGCTGGCTTCAACGCCCGAGCCCAGTTCGCGGGCCGCGACGCTGAGCAGACCGTCGGCATCGACCTGGAAGGTGACGCGGATCTTCGCCGCACCAGCGACCATGGCCGGAATGCCGCGCAGCTCGAAGCGCGCCAGGGAGCGGCAGTCGCTGATCAGCTCGCGCTCGCCCTGCAGGACGTGGATCATCATGGCCGACTGGCCGTCTTTGTAAGTGGTGAATTCCTGGGCGCGGGCCACCGGAATGGTGGTGTTGCGCGGGATCACCTTCTCCATCAACCCGCCCATGGTCTCAAGGCCCAGGGACAGCGGGATGACGTCGAGCAGCAACAGTTCGCCACCTTCGCGACGATTGCCAGCCAGGGTATCGGCCTGGATCGCGGCGCCAATGGCCACCACCTGGTCAGGATCGATCGAGGTCAGCGGGGTACGGCCGAACAGCGTGCCGACAGCCTCACGTACACGCGGTACACGGGTCGAACCACCGACCATCACCACCGCACCCACTTCTTCCAGCTCGATACCGCTGTCGCGCACCGCGCGGCGGCAGGCCTTGAGGCTGCGGGCGATCATCGGCTCGATCATGGCCTCGAAAGCAGCACGGCTCAGCTCGCCCTGCCAGGCGCCATGGCGGACACTGACCACGTCGGCGTCGGTCAGGGCTTCCTTGGCGGCGCAGGCGGCTTGCAGCAGCTGGCGCTGGGTCGCCGGATCGAGGTCGGCGGACAGACCCGCCTGCTCGATGATCCAGCCGGCAATGGCGTGGTCGAAGTCGTCACCGCCCAGGGCAGTGTCGCCACCGGTGGCCAGCACTTCGAACACGCCGGCGGTCAGGCGCAGGATGGAAATGTCGAACGTACCGCCACCCAGGTCATAGATGGCCACCAGGCCTTCGGCATTCTGGTCCAGGCCGTAGGCCACGGCTGCAGCGGTCGGCTCGTTGAGCAGGCGCAGCACATTCAGGCCGGCCAGCTTGGCCGCATCCTTGGTCGCCTGGCGCTGGGCGTCATCGAAGTAAGCCGGCACGGTGATCACCGCACCTACCAGTTCACCGCCCAAGGTCTGTTCGGCACGCTCGCGCAGCACCTTGAGAATGTCGGCAGACACTTCCACCGGGCTCTTCGGCCCCTGGACAGTGTCGATGAACGGCATGTGCGACTCGCCACCAATGAAGCGGTACGGCAGCTGCTCGCCAAGCTGCTTGACGTCGGCCAGGCCGCGCCCCATCAGGCGCTTGACCGACAGCACGGTGTTCAGCGGGTCGCTGGAAGCTGCCTCGCGCGCCGCCAGGCCGACTTCACTGTGGCCAGCCAGGTAGCGCACTGCCGAGGGCAGGATGACGTTGCCCTGCGCATCGGGCAGGGGCTCGCTGCGACCGCTGCGCAAGGCAGCGACCAGAGAATTGGTGGTACCCAAGTCGATGCCAACCGCCAGGCGGCGCTGGTGCGGCTGAGGGCTTTGACCGGGTTCGGCGATCTGCAGTAGGGCCATGCTTATCTAATTACCTTAGGCGTCATCACGGGAGGCGCCGGGTTAATCGTCGAGGCGCTCTTCCAGTTGGCGCACTTCTTGGGCGAGCTTGTCGAGGAACTGCATGCGGCGCATCAGGCGCTCGGCCTGATCACGCTCGGCAGGCACATCCCAGCAGGCGGCGAAATCCTCGTTCAGCGTGTCCTGGGCACCTTTGAGGCGCTTCTTGAACACGGCAACACCGTCGAGGTCGGCTTCGTCCTGCAGCTCTTCAAGCTCTTCGCGCCACTGCATCTGCTGCAACAGGAAGTCGGGGTCGTGGACCGTGACTTCCTGGGGCACTTCGTGGCCACCGATGGCCAGCAGATAGCGGGCACGGCGAGGCGCACTGCGCAGTGTCTGGTAGGCGTCGTTGAGGGCCGCGGACTTCTCCAGCGCTACCCGTTGCTCGCGCTCGGAGGCGTCGGCAAAACGGTCAGGATGGACCTCACGGGCCAACTCGCGGTAGCGAGTGGCCAGCTTGTCGAGGTCCAGACGAAAGCACGGCTGGAGATCAAACAGAGCGTAATGACAAGGAGTACCCACAGCCAGCCTCAGACGTTGAAGCTTTCGCCGCAGCCACACTCACCGCGCACGTTGGGGTTGTTGAACTTGAAGCCTTCGTTCAACCCTTCCTTGACGAAGTCCAGCTCGGTGCCGTCAAGGTAGACCAGGCTCTTGGGATCGATGATCACCTTGACGCCATGGTTCTCGAACACGGTGTCTTCGTCCGCCAGTTCGTCGACGAACTCCAGCACGTAGGCCAGACCCGAGCAACCGGTGGTGCGCACGCCCAGGCGGATGCCCTCGCCCTTGCCGCGCCCTTCGAGGGATCGCCGCACGTGGTTGGCGGCGGCTTCTGTCATGCTGATAGCCATCGGAACTCCTTAGCTCTTGCCCTGCAGGCGACTTAGATCAAGCCTTTCTTCTGCTTGTAATCGCGCACGGCTGCCTTGATGGCATCCTCGGCGAGAACCGAGCAGTGGATTTTCACTGGCGGCAATGCCAGTTCTTCCGCCAGCTGGGTGTTCTTGATGGTTTCGGCTTCGTCCAGGGTCTTGCCCTTCATCCACTCGGTGGCGAGGGAGCTGGAAGCGATGGCCGAACCGCAGCCGTAGGTCTTGAACTTGGCATCTTCGATGATGCCTTGCTCGTTGACCTTGATCTGCAGACGCATCACGTCACCGCACGCAGGGGCGCCGACCATGCCGGTACCGACATCCGGGTCCTCGGCATTCATCTTGCCGACGTTGCGTGGGTTTTCGTAGTGGTCGATGACCTTTTCACTGTATGCCATGGTGCAATTCCTTCCTCATCAGGGAGCCGCTCTTGCCGGCGACTGCTTAGTGGGCGGCCCACTCGATCTTGGAGATGTCGACGCCGTCTTTGTACATGTCCCAGAGTGGCGACAACTCACGCAGTTTGTTCACCGCCTCGCAGACTTTCTGCGCGGCGTAGTCGACTTCTTCTTCGGTGGTGAAACGACCGAAGGAGAAGCGGATCGAGCTGTGCGCCAGCTCGTCGTTACGGCCCAGCGCGCGCAGTACATACGACGGCTCGAGCGAAGCGGAGGTACAGGCCGAACCGGACGATACGGCGATGTCTTTCAGCGACATCAGCAGCGACTCGCCTTCGACGTAGTTGAAGCTCAGGTTCAGGTTGTGCGGCACGCGTGCGGTGCGGCTGCCGTTGACGTACAGCTCTTCGAGGTCCGAGACCTGCTGGAAGAAGCGGTCGCTCAGGGCCTTGATGCGTACGTTCTCAGCGGCCATATCCTGCTTGGCGATGGCGAAGGCTTCGCCCATGCCGACGATCTGGTGGGTCGGCAGAGTGCCCGAGCGCATGCCGCGCTCATGGCCACCGCCGTGAATGATCGCTTCCAGACGCACACGCGGCTTGCGGCTGACGTACAGCGCGCCGATACCTTTCGGACCGTAGACCTTGTGAGCGGAGAACGACATCAGGTCGACTTTCAGCTTCTGCAGGTCGATTTCGACCTTGCCGGCCGACTGGGCGGCGTCGACATGGAACAGCACGCCGCGCGAACGGGTCAGTTCACCGATGGCGGCGATGTCGTTGATCGAGCCGACTTCGTTGTTCACGTGCATCAGCGAGACCAGGATGGTGTCGTCGCGCAGCGCCGCCTCGACCTGGGCCGGGGTGACGATGCCGTCTTCGCCTGGCTCGAGGTAGGTGACTTCGAAACCTTCACGCTCCAGCTGGCGAGCGGTATCCAGGACCGCCTTGTGCTCGATCTTGGAGGTGATGATGTGCTTGCCCTTGGTCTGATAGAAGTGCGCCACGCCTTTCAGGGCGAGGTTGTCGGACTCGGTGGCACCGCTGGTCCAGACGATCTCGCGCGGGTCGGCGTTGATCAGCTCGGCCACCTGGCGACGGCCATTCTCGACCGCTTCCTCGGCCTTCCAGCCGAACACGTGGGAACGCGAGGCCGGGTTACCGAAGTTTCCGTCGACCAGCAGGCAGTCGGCCATCTTCTGGGCGACGCGGGGATCGACCGGTGTGGTCGCGGAGTAATCGAGGTAGATCGGCAACTTCATTGAGTATCTCCTATCAGGCGGTGGCGTCGCTCGTCGTCACTGTTAATAAAGGGTCAGTCGACGGCGGACGTCTCAATCTTGTCCAGCTGGGCAGTACGGCCTGCGACACGACGCAGGTCCTGGCGCTGGGCGACTTCCTGCACCTCACGGCGCATGACGAGGTCAGCCAGGCTGATGCCGCTGAGGAATTCATGGATCTGCTGGCTGAGGTCGCACCACAGGTGGTGGGTCAGGCAGGTGTCACCGGCATGGCAATCCCCGAGGCCCTGGCAACGGGTGGCATCGACCGATTCGTTGACCGCGTCGATGACCTGGGCCACCTGGATGGTTTCCATGCCGCGCGACAGCTGATAGCCACCACCCGGACCGCGCACGCTGGAGACCAGGCTGCTACGGCGCAGCTTGGCGAACAGCTGTTCCAGATAAGAGAGGGATATGCCCTGGCGCTCGGAAATGTCGGCCAAAGACACAGGCCCATGCTGCGCGTGCAACGCCAGGTCGAGCATGGCGGTCACGGCGTATCGGCCTTTGGTAGTCAGTCGCATGGCTAATGGGTACCACGGGAGTTACAGGATGTGTGCGAGTATGCGATTCCCGAGCATTTAAGTCAACTATTAGACCTACTGCTTTAGTCGGGTTTGGCATCTGGGAGGCGGGCGCGATTGTAGCAGCAAAGGGGCGTGAGCACACGCCCCATATGTCAGCACGGGGTCAGCGGGGCGTTTTCAATGCGACTGAGTGTCGCGCCGAACTTCCTGGGCCACTTCGCTGAAGTCGTCTTCCGGCAGTGCCGGCAGCTCCTTGGCACAGTAGTCGCTGCCCATCTTGGTCAGCGCGCCGCACATGCCTTCAAGGCGCTCGTCGACCGCCTGCAGGTGATCGAGCATCTGGCCAATGGCTCGGGCCACCGGGTCGGGCATGTCGCCGCTGACGCCATAGGCATCGAAACCGATCTTCTCGGCCATGGCCTTGCGCTTGGCCTCAAGCTCGCTGTCTTCGCTCTTGACGATGATCCGCCCCGGAATACCCACCGCTGTGGCACCGGCCGGCACCGCCTTGGTGACCACCGCGTTGGAACCGATCTTGGCGCCGGCACCCACGGTGAACGGCCCCAGCACCTTCGCCCCGGCACCGACCACCACGCCGTTTTCCAGGGTTGGGTGACGCTTGCCTTTGTTCCAGCTGGTGCCGCCCAGGGTCACGCCCTGATAAAGGGTGACATCGTCACCGATCTCGGCGGTTTCGCCGATGACGATACCCATGCCGTGGTCAATGAAGAAGCGCCGGCCGATGGTGGCGCCGGGATGGATCTCGATGCCGGTCATCCAGCGCCCGAAGTTGGACACCAGCCGCGCCAGCCATTTGAAGTCGCGTTTCCACAGCGCGTTGCCCAGGCGATGCAGCCAGATCGCGTGCATGCCCGGGTAGCAGGTCAATACCTCGAAGGCGTTGCGCGCCGCCGGGTCACGATGGAAAACGCTCTGGATATCTTCACGCAGACGCTCGAACATCTGTCAGTCCTTCCGTTTATGCGGCTCGCCCCGTGCGACCTTCTGGGTCTCGGTGAGGATGCCGCGCAAAATGCTCATTTCCGGACGCTCGACCGAGCTTCGCCCATACAAACGGCGCAGGCGCGCCATCAGGTGCTTGGGTTTCTCGGGATCAAGGAAGCCGATGTCCACCAGGGTTTTCTCCAGGTGTTCATAGAACAGCTCCATTTCGTCCATGGTCGCCAGCTCGCTGGCGTCGACCCTCTCGGCTTGCGGCGCCGAACCTTCAGCTGCCAACCAGGCCATGCGCACCTCATAGGAGAGCACCTGGACTGCGGCGGCAAGGTTCAGCGAACTGAAGTCGGGATTCGAGGGAATGTGCACATGGAAGTGACATCGCTGCAATTCTTCGTTGGTCAGGCCGGCGTGCTCGCGCCCGAACACCAGAGCGATCTCTTCGCCGCCGATGCCGTGCTCCACGGCCTTGGCCCCACATTCACGGGGGTCGATCAGCGGCCAGGGGATGCTGCGCTCACGGGCGCTGGTACCCATCACAAGGTTGCAGCCGACCAATGCGTCTTCGAGGCTGTCGACCACCTGGGCATTGGCCAGCACGTCGTCGGCACCCGAGGCGCGCGCACTGGCGTCAGCGGCCGGAAACTCTTTTGGCTGCACCAGCACCAGACGCGACAAGCCCATGTTTTTCATGGCACGCGCAGCGCCGCCGATGTTGCCGGGGTGGCTGGTATTGACCAGAACAACACGAATATTTTGCAGCAAGGTGTTGTGCTCACAGAGGCAGGATTTAGAGGTTTCGATCTTACAGAACCGACCAGCGTAACGCTATGAAAGCAAATGTGACACTTCTGCCGCCAAACTTTTCTGCTAGAATGTTCGGCTTTCTTCTTTAACATCTCCAGGTGACCCGCCCATGCAGCCTATGCTGAATATCGCCCTGCGCGCCGCTCGCAGCGCCAGTGAACTGATCTTCCGCTCCATCGAACGCCTGGATACCATCAAGGTCGACGAGAAAGAGGCCAAGGACTACGTTTCCGAGGTCGATCGCGCCGCCGAACAGAGCATCGTCAACGCCCTGCGCAAGGCCTACCCGAACCACTCCATCCAGGGCGAGGAAACCGGCCTGCACGCGGGCACCGGCGAAGAAGGCAAGGACTACCTGTGGATCATCGATCCGCTGGACGGCACCACCAACTTCCTGCGCGGCATTCCTCACTTCGCTGTCAGCATCGCCTGCAAATACCGCGGTCGCCTTGAGCATGCGGTCATCATCGACCCTGTGCGCCAGGAAGAATTCACCGCCAGCCGCGGCCGTGGCGCCCAGCTCAATGGCCGCCGCCTGCGCGTCAGCTCGCGCACCAGCCTGGACGGCGCCCTGCTCGGCACCGGTTTCCCGTTCCGTGACAACCAGATGGCTGACATGGACAACTACCTCGGCATGTTCCGCGCCCTGACCGGCCAGACCGCCGGCATCCGCCGCGCCGGTTCCGCCAGCCTGGACCTGGCCTACGTCGCTGCCGGCCGCTTCGACGCCTTCTGGGAGTCGGGCCTGTCCGAGTGGGACATGGCAGCCGGCGTGCTGCTGATCCAGGAAGCGGGTGGCCTGGTGAGCGACTTCAACGGTGGCCACGACTTCCTCGACAAAGGCCACATCGTCGCCGGCAACATCAAGTGCTTCAAGGCCGTGCTGACCGCTATCCAGCCGCACCTGCCAGAGCACATGAAGCGCTAAGCGCCGATTGCAGGCACAAAAAAGCACCCTTCGAGGGTGCTTTTTTTATGCCTGCATTTTGTGTTGCCTGTACCGGCCTCATCGCCGGCAAGCCGGCTCCCACAGGGGCTGCGCTGCCTTCAACTGTGGGAGCTGGCTTGCCAGCGATGAGGCCGGCACAAGCGACATCAATTCACTGCTCAGCTTCGCTGAGGATCAGCTTGCCATTCTTGTCCAGCGGAATGGTCTGGCCCGGCTCGCGATCCATCTTCACCTTGCCCACCTGGTCACCGATGGAATAGGTGACGTTATATCCGACAACCTTCTCGCTGATGTCATTGACCGTGTTGCAGCGGGTTTGCGTGGTGGTGTAGGTGTCACGCTCCTGCATGCCTTCCTGCACCTTGTTACCGGCATAACCACCACCGACCGCACCGGCCACGGTAGCGATCTTCTTGCCCGTGCCGCCACCGATCTGGTTGCCCAGCAGGCCGCCGGCGATGGCGCCCACCACGGTACCGGCGATCTGGTGCTGGTCCTTGACCGGCGCCTGACGGGTCACGGCGACATCCTTGCAGACCTCACGCGGCGTCTTCACCTGCTGCTTGATCGGCTGCACGTCGGTGACCTGGGCGTATTCAGGCCCTTTGTTCACCAAGCTGTAGGTCGCCACAGCACCTCCGGCAGTTACACCGACAGCACCCAGTACCGCACCCACCAGCATTGATTTGTTCACTTGAACCTCCTGATCGTACCTGCGGGGTTCAACCCGCCTTCTCCCTGCCTTGGAGCGAAAAAAAAGGCGCGAGTTCAACACTCGCGCCTTTTGTCCTACCGAACGGTCAGGAATCAGCCCTTACGGGCGCTCATCCACACCCTCGTTCTTGACTGGCGGGATCAGGTCTTCGCTGTTCAGGTTGAGCCAGATCAGTACCACGTTGGCGATGTAGATCGACGAGTAGGTACCGGCCATGACGCCGATGAACAGTGCCAGCGAGAAGCCGAACAGGTTGTCACCACCGAAGAACAGCAGCGCGGCGATCGCCAGCAGGGTCGATACCGAGGTGGCGATGGTGCGCAGCAGGGTCTGGGTGGTCGAGACGTTGATGTTCTCGATCAGCGAGGCCTTGCGCATGACGCGGAAGTTCTCACGCACCCGGTCGAACACCACGATGGTGTCGTTGAGCGAGTAACCGATGATCGCCAGCACCGCCGCCAGCACCGTCAGGTCGAAGGTGATCTGGAAGAACGACAGGATGCCCAGGGTCACCACCACGTCGTGGATCAGCGAAACGATGGCGCCGACCGCGAACTTCCACTGGAAGCGGAAGGCCAGGTAGATGAGGATGCCGCCCAGCGCCAGGAGCATGCCGAGGCCGCCCTGGTCGCGCAGCTCTTCACCCACCTGCGGGCCGACGAACTCGACGCGCTTGAGCGTCGCCGGGTTGTCGCCACCGATCTTCTGCAGTGCTTCGGCCACGCGGTTGCCCAGCTGTGGATCGTCGCCCGGCATACGCACCAGCAGGTCGGTGGTAGCGCCAAAGCTCTGCACGATGGCCTCGTGGAAGCCGGACTTGACCAGCTCGCTACGCACGGTCTGCAGATCGGCAGGCCGCTCGTAAGTCAGCTCGATCAGCGTACCGCCGGTGAAGTCCAGGCCGAAGTTAAGGCCTTTCTGCCACCAGCTGAACAACGCCAGCACGGTAAGGAGCACGGTAATGGCGAACGCGACATTGCGCACGCCCATGAAATTGATGGTTTTCATCGCAGCTCCCTCAAACCCACAGCTTCTTGATGTCACGCCCGCCGCAGGTCAGGTTGACCATTGCACGGGTCACCATGACGGCGGTGAACATCGAGGTGAAAATCCCGAGGGACATGGTCACCGCGAAGCCCTTGACCGGGCCGGTACCCATGGCGAACAGGATCCCGCCGACCAGCAGGCTGGTCAGGTTGGCGTCGATGATCGCGGTGTAGGCACGATTGAAACCTTCATGAATGGCGCGCTGCACCGACATGCCGGCGTTAAGCTCCTCGCGGATACGCGAGAAGATCAGCACGTTGGCGTCCACCGCCATACCCATGGTCAACACGATACCGGCAATACCCGGCAGGGTCAGGGTCGCACCCAGCAGCGACATCAGCGCCAGCAGCAGCACCATGTTGCCAGCCAGGGCCACGGTGGCGATCACGCCGAAGGCGCGGTAGATGGCGATGATGAACAGCGAGACGAACAGCATGCCCCACAGCGACGCATCGATACCCTTGGTGATGTTGTCGGCACCCAGGCTCGGGCCGATGGTACGTTCTTCGGCGAAGTACATCGGTGCGGCCAGACCACCGGCACGCAGCAGCAGGGCCAGTTCGGACGATTCGCCCTGGCCGTTGAGGCCGGTGATGCGGAACTGGCTGCCCAGCGGCGACTGGATGGTCGCCAGGCTGATGATCTTCTTCTCTTCCTGGAAGCTTTGTACCGGCACTTCCTTCTCGACACCGTCGACGGTCTGCTTGACGTAGCGGGTGACCGGCTTCTGCTCGATGAAGATCACCGCCATGCTGCGCCCGACGTTGCTGCGCGTGGCGCGACTCATCAGCTCGCCACCATGGCCATCGAGGCGAATGTTCACCTGCGGGCGACCGTGCTCGTCGAAGCTGGCCTGGGCGTCGGTGACCTGGTCACCGGTGATGATCAGGCCACGCTCGACCTGGGCGGAACGGCCGCCTTCACGGAACTCGAAGACTTCGGTAGTGGCCTTGGAGGCACCCGGCTCGGCACCGAAGCGGAACTCCAGGTTGGCGGTCTTGCCGAGGATGCGCTTGGCTTCGGCAGTGTCCTGCACGCCTGGCAGCTCGACCACGATGCGGTTGGCGCCCTGGCGCTGTACCAGCGGCTCGGCCACGCCCAGCTCGTTGACCCGGTTGCGCACGGTGGTGAGGTTCTGCTTGATCGAGTATTCGCGGATCTCGGCGACTTTCGCCTGGGTCAGCGCCAGACGCAGCACGGCGAGCTCGTTGCGCTCGGTGGTGGTCAGGTCGAAATCACTGAAATTCTTGCGGATCAGGGCACGTGCCTGCTCGCGGGTAGCATCGTCAGCGAAGCCCAGCATGATGCCGCCATCCTGCTGTGGCAGGCTGCGGTAGCGGATGCGCTCTTTGCGCAGCAAGGTCTTGACCTCGCCTTCGTAGACTTTCATGCGGGCGCTCATGGCCTTGTCCATGTCCACTTCCAGCAGGAAGTGCACACCACCGGACAGGTCCAGGCCCAGTTTCATCGGGCTTGCACCCAGGTTACGCAGCCATTGCGGAGTGGTCTGGGCCAGGTTCAGGGCCACGACGTAATCATCGCCCAGTGCCTTGCGCACTACATCCTTGGCTGGCAACTGGTCTTCCTGGTTGGTCAGGCGTACCAGCCCGCTGCCCTTCTCGCCCAGGCTCGCGCCCTTGACGGTGATACCGGCATCGGTCAGCGCCTTGGTGACGCGATCGAGCTCGGACTGGCTCACATGCAGCGCCGAGCTGGCACCGCTGATCTGCACCGCAGGATCATCCGGGTAGAGGTTGGGAGCGGAATAAATAAAACCGATCGCCAGTACCAACACGATCAGTGCGTATTTCCACAGAGGGTATTTGTTCAGCATCACGCCGCCCGTTCAAGACGCGGGGCGCGTTGCGCGCCCCGACTGGAAAGAAAAACCGGTAACTCAGATAGCCTTGAGCGTACCTTTTGGCAGGGTCGCGGCAATGGCGCCCTTCTGGAACTTCAGCTCGACAGTGTCGGAAACTTCCAGCACCACGAAATCATCGGAAACCTTGACGATCTTGCCAGCGATGCCGCCGTTGGTGACAACTTCGTCACCTTTTTGCAAGTTGCTCAGCAGGTTCTTCTGCTCTTTGGCGCGTTTGGCCTGTGGACGCCAGATCATCAAGTAGAAGATGACCAGGAAACCAACCAGGAAAATCCACTCGAAGCCGGTGCCGGCAGGGCCAGCGGCGGGTGCAGCAGCGTCCGCATAGGCGGCGGGGATCAAGAAGCTCATTGGGCACTCCAGTTGTAAAGTTCTAATAGATTAGTGCGAACAGTCAGTCCAAGGGCGGCACGGGAAGCCCGCGCTTGGCGTAGAAGGCGTCGACAAAGGCGGCCAATTTACCCTGTTGAATAGCCTCGCGTAAACCGGCCATCAAGCGCTGGTAATGGCGCAAGTTGTGGATGGTATTCAGCATGCTGCTCAGCATTTCGCCGCACTTGTCCAGGTGATGCAGGTAGGCGCGGGAGAAGTTTGTGCAGGTGTAGCAATCACAGGTCGGATCCAGCGGCGAATCATCGTGGCGATGGAACGCATTGCGGATCTTGATCACCCCTGTATCGACGAACAGATGGCCGTTGCGCGCATTGCGCGTAGGCATCACGCAGTCGAACATGTCGACGCCGCGGCGCACACCCTCAACGAGATCTTCCGGTTTGCCTACCCCCATAAGGTAACGAGGTTTGTCAGCAGGCATCTGCGCCGGCAGGTAATCCAGCACCTTGATCATTTCATGCTTGGGTTCGCCCACCGACAGGCCGCCGATGGCCAGGCCGTCGAAGTCGATGTTGACCAGCGCCTCCAGCGAGCGCATGCGCAGGTCTTCGTACATACCGCCCTGGACGATGCCGAACAGCGCCGCAGTGTTGTCACCGTGGGCGTTCTTCGAACGCTGTGCCCAGCGCAGCGACAGCTCCATGGAGGTGCGCGCCACGTCATGCTCGGCCGGGTACGGCGTGCATTCGTCGAAGATCATCACGATGTCCGAACCCAGGTCGCGCTGCACCTGCATGGACTCTTCGGGGCCCATGAACACCTTGGAGCCATCGACCGGCGAGGCGAAGGTCACGCCCTCTTCCTTGATCTTGCGCATCGCGCCCAGGCTGAACACCTGGAAACCACCGGAGTCGGTCAGGATCGGGCCTTTCCACTGCATGAAATCGTGCAGGCCATTGTGCTTCTTGATCACCTCGGTGCCCGGGCGCAGCCACAGGTGGAAGGTGTTGCCGAGGATGATCTCGGCACCGATGGCCTCGATGTCACGCGGCAGCATGCCCTTGACCGTGCCATAGGTACCCACCGGCATGAATGCCGGGGTCTCGACCGTGCCACGGGGGAAGGTCAGGCGGCCACGACGGGCCTTGCCGTCGGTGGCCAGCAGTTCGAAGGACATTCGACAGGTGCGACTCATGCTTGATCCTCGGGGCCGCGCGGCGCCGGATTGCGGGTGATGAACATGGCATCACCGTAACTGAAGAAGCGGTAACCGTTGTCGACCGCCGCCGCGTAGGCAGCCATGGTTTCGGGGTAACCGGCGAAAGCCGAGACCAGCATCAGCAGCGTGGACTCCGGCAGGTGGAAGTTGGTGACCAGGGCGTCGACCACGTGGAACGGTCGGCCCGGGTAGATGAAGATGTCGGTGTCACCACTGAAGGCCTTGAGTACGCCATCGCGGGCCGCACTCTCCAGCGAACGCACGCTGGTGGTGCCGACCGCGACCACGCGCCCGCCTCGGGCGCGGCAGGCGGCAATGGCGTCGACCACGTCCTGGCTCACTTCGAGCCACTCTTTATGCATGTGGTGGTCTTCGATCTTGTCGACCCGCACCGGCTGGAAGGTGCCGGCGCCCACGTGCAGGGTGACGAAGGCGCGCTCGACGCCCTTGGCGGCGATCTTCTCCAGCAGCGCCTCGTCGAAGTGCAGGCCGGCAGTCGGGGCTGCCACGGCGCCAGCACGTTCGGCGTACACCGTCTGGTAGCGCTCGCGGTCGGCGCCCTCGTCGGGGCGGTCGATGTACGGCGGCAGCGGCATGTGGCCGACACGTTCAAGCAGCGGCAGCACCTCTTCGGTGAAGCGCAGCTCGAACAGCGTGTCGTGGCGCGCGACCATCTCGGCCTCGCCACCGCCGTCGATGAGGATCATCGCGCCCTCTTTGGGCGCCTTGCTGGCACGCACATGGGCGAGCACGCGGTGGCTGTCGAGCACGCGTTCGACCAGCACTTCCAGCTTGCCGCCGGAGGCTTTCTGGCCAAACAGCCGTGCCGGGATCACCCGGGTGTTGTTGAACACCATCAGGTCGCCAGGGCGCAGGAAGTCGAGCAGGTCGGTGAACTGCTTGTGCGCCAGCGCCCCGCTCGGCCCATCGAGGACCAGCAGTCGGCTGCCATGGCGCTCGGCCAGTGGGTGGCGGGCGATCAGGGAATCGGGGAGTTCGAAAGAAAAATCGGCGACGCGCATGATGATGTTCGGGTTCGGCAGGGCCGGGAAGTTTAGCCCAATGCGTGAAAATTGACCATGAAAGCCGATTGACCGACCGAAGGCACCTCTCTATACTGCGCGCCACAAGCCCTGATGGCGGAATTGGTAGACGCGGCGGATTCAAAATCCGTTTTCGAAAGGAGTGGGAGTTCGAGTCTCCCTCGGGGCACCAAGATCCAGAAAAAACCGACCTTATGGTCGGTTTTTTTGTGCCTGCGATTTTGGTGTCGATGGGAGGCGGTTTACTTGACGCCAGCCCATCGCCCCTGCCCTCTCCTGCAATGGGTGCAATCTATTGGCCGTCACTCCAGCCAATACTTAAGATGTCACTCATCTGATATACACAGAAAGTATTGCCGGCATGATGGCGCTTAGCCATGCTTGCGACCCCACTTCTCACCCCCTGTGCAGATCATGAAACCAACCGTGCCCTGTCTGGCGGCAATGATGCTGCTGAGTGGGTGCAATGGAATGCCGACCGCTTATGTATCGAACCCTGTCTACGACCAGGCTTTCGTAGTCACCTCTGGCGCCCCGCTGCCGATGCTGCTGATGGCCACTGCCATCCAGTGGAACGAAGACTACGCCGTCACCGCCAAACACACGCCCTTCCTGCGCAACGTGGTCCACGAAGGCCTCGGTGACGTGGTGTTCTTCAAGCACAAGGCCACCCAGGTACCCCTCTGGCGCCAGTACGTGCCGGGCGAGTCGGTGACAGCGGTCGGTTTCAACAGCCTGATGATGCCTGTGCAGGGCAAGGGCCGTACCCTGGATTCGCTGGTGCGCCTGGAAGGGACGCCTGGCAGTGTCTTCTATTCGGTGCACGACGGCCCGATGGTCAAAGGCATGTCCGGTGGCCCGGTGTTCGCCGAGGACGGCAAGGTGGTCGGGATCAATGTCGCATTCATCCCCAAGGATGAAATCGACAGGCGCAACCGGCCCGATCTGGCTGACAAGGCGCGCGTCAGCGTGTTCCTGTCGTACAGCGAGATCGACAAGGAATGGCGGCGCTTTCAGTACCTGGCGCAGAAGAACAAACCCAGCGGCACGCCTGTCCCGGTCAAGGGGTATGTGGCTGTTGCGGGCAAGCCTTGAATCCAGGCTGGTGCGTTCAGCAAGGAAAAATCTGAATGCTCACCGCGTCGTAATGTGAGGCTGAGCGAAGAGGTCGACGCCCAGTGCACGAATGACCTTCAATACAGTGTCAAAACGGGGCTTCGCTCCAGGACTGAGCGCTTTGTAGAGGCTTTCCCGACCCAAACCGCTCGCTGCCGCTATCTGAGACATCCCCCGCGCTCGGGCGATATGTCCGAGCGCACGGATGATTTCATCTGTATCACCATCAGCCAGAACCTGGCTCAGATACTCGCTGATAGCCTCGTCGCTGTCTAACAATGTTGCCATGTCAAAGGGAATGAGTTTTTCGTTCATTTCAGTTCCTTCGCCAGCTTTCTGGCCTTCAGGATATCGGCGGCCTGAGAAGACTTGTCTCCTCCGACAAGCAAGACAATCAGACGATTTTCCTTACGCGTGAAATAGATCCGGTACCCGGCGGCAACATCAACGCGAAGCTCGCTGATACCTCCTCCAAGTGCCTTGAAATCGCCAAGATTCCCCATCGCCGCTCGCTCGAGCCTGCGGCCGACGGCCACTTTGGCTCTGAGATCTTTCAAGCCAGCCAACCAGCAGGCGAAGCTCTCAGTTTGCTCAACAACACAGATCATGTGGACACCCTAATCGTATCCGTATGGATACGAACTAGCAAGATTTGGAAGTGATTCCACTCTGGCGACGCTCGCCGAGAATAGAAATTCGGCCGCGTCCGTTATCTGCGTCAGCATTGTCTTCACAGCGATAGCTACAAAATCTCTTGCAACATCCAACGCCGAACCTTCGAGGCCCCTCGACGTCCGATCCTGCATCGCCCCCGTTTCGAGGCACCCCGCGTGAAAGACATCATCGCCCGCAAATACCGCCTGATGGTGAAGACCTTCGGCTACATCGGCTGGTCGCTGTTCTGGCTGCTGCTCTGGGACGTGCTGGTCACCATCGACTTCATGCTGTTCTTCAACAGCAAGTTCACCCTGCCGCTGATCCCGCTGACCTTGCTCGGTTCGTCGCTGGTGGTACTGGTGAGCTTTCGCAACAGCAGCGCCTACAACCGCTGGTGGGAGGCGCGCACATTGTGGGGCGCGCTGGTGAACAGCTCACGCAGCTTCGCCCGGCAGACGCTGACGCTGATCGACGACCCGGATGACGGGCTGAACCCGGTCAAGGCCACCTTGCTGCGCCGGCATATCGCCTACGTGAACTGCCTGGCGGCACACCTCAAGGGCCAAGCCTGCCCGGATGAACTGATGGCGTTCATTCCTCCGGCCGAATTCGAGCGGCGCAACCGTTCGAACAACTTCGCCAACGACATTCTCGGTGGCTCGGCGGCACTGCTCGCGCGCGAGTACCAGGCCGGGCGGCTGGACAGTATTCGCCTGGCGCGGCTGGAGTCGACGCTGGTGGACCTGTCCAACGCCCAGGGCGGCATGGAGCGGATCGCCAACACGCCACTGCCCTACCCTTATGTGTATTTTCCGCGGCTGTTCATCACCCTGTTCTGCCTGATCGTGCCGGTGGGGCTGGTGGAGTCGCTGGGTTGGTTCACACCGCTGGCGTCCACGGTGGTCGGGTTCATGCTGCTGGCGATCGAGCGGATCGGCACCGACCTGCAAAGCCCGTTTCGCTTCAGCGAGCACCAGATTCAGATGGATACGATTTGCGAAACGATCGAGCGCAACCTGGAGTCGATGCAGCGGGAAGCGCAGTGTGGGGAGTTGATGCAGTGAGGGGCTGCTTTGCAGCCCAATCGCCG
>NZ_AKJC01000094.1 GCF_000282535.1 Pseudomonas sp. GM84
GGCGTAGGTCAGCGTGGCTTCGCCGAACAGCAGCGCGGTCGCGTCCGGCGAACGGCGGGCCTGCGCTTCGAACAGGGCATGGATCGAAGGCGTTTGCGGGTAGTTGTGGGCGGTGTCGTTCCACTGTTCGAGCAGTTGCTGGCGTTCTTCGGTGGCCAGCAGGTCGGCATCGCCAATGGCCTGGTCAGGCGCGGTGATCATGTGCTCCAGCAGGCGCAGCCAGTGCTGGCCCAGACGCTCGACGGTGGCGTGGTCGAACAGCGCGGTGGCGTAGGTGAGACTGGCGCCAAGCCCCTGTGCATCCTCGTGGGTGTTGAGGGTCAGGTCCAGTTGCGCAGTCTCGCCGGCGAGTGCCACCGGCTCGATGTCCAGGCCGTGGTCGCGCGGCACCTGGTGCTGTTGGGGCGCCCCCACCTGGTGGTTGAACATCACCTGGAACAGCGGGTTGTGGCTGAGGTTGCGCTCCGGTTGCAGCGCCTCGACCAGTTGCTCGAACGGCAGGTCCTGGTGCGCCTGGGCCTGCAGGGTGGTGGCCTTGACCTGGTCGAGCAGCTGGTTGAACGACAGGGTCGGCTGGCATTGGCCATCGATGACCAGCGTGTTGACGAAGTAACCGATCAGGTCTTCGACTTCGACCCGGTTGCGGTTGGCGCTGGGCACGCCGATGCGGATGTCCTGCTGGCGCGTGTAGCGGTGCAGCAAGGCCATGAACGAGGCCAGCAGCACCATGAACGGCGTGGCCTGGCGCGCCTGGGCGAGCTGGCGCACGGCCTGGGCCAGGTCAGGCGAGATGGCCAGTGGCAGGCGCGCCCCTTCGAAACGTTGCACGCTGGGGCGCGGGCGGTCCAACGGCAGCTCCAGCACAGGCACTTCGTTGCCCAGGCGCTGGCGCCAGTAGTCGAGCTGGCGCTCCTGTTCGCCCGCTTCCATCCAGTGGCGTTGCCAGATGGCGTAGTCGGCGTACTGCAGCGGCAGCTCGGCCAACGGGCTGGGCAGGCCCTGGCTGAAGTGGGCGTAGCCGTGGGTCAGTTCCTTGACCATCACTTGCATCGAGCGGCCATCGCTGACAATGTGGTGCTGCACCAGCAACAGGACATGGTCGTCGCTGCCCAGTTGCAGCAGTTCGGCCCGTAGCAAGGCGCCGCTGGCCAAGTCGAAGGGTTCGCGCACGCGGTCCTGGATGTAGCCCTGCAGGGCCGCCTCGTCGAGCGTGGTCACCTTCAACGGCAGGTGTTCTGCTGCTGCAACCTGCTGCGCGACACCCAGCTCATCCTCGACGAAGCGAGTGCGCAGGCTGTCATGACGACGCACCAGTTGTTCCAGGCTGGCCTGCAAGGCGGCCTGATCCAACCTGCCGCGCAGGCGCAGGGCGCAAGGGATGTGGTAGGCGCTGGACTGGCGGTCGAACTGCCACAGGAACCACTGGCGCTGCTGGGCATAGGACAAGGGCAGGCGCACGAATTCCTCGCGCACCCGCGGGATGGGCAGGCTGGCCAGCGACAGGCCTTCCTCGCGCATTTTCAACAGGTACTGCCGGCGCTTTTCCAGCGCCAGCAATACGAAGCGCTTGGCAATCCTCGAAGCGGTAGTGCTGTCCATCAGTGTTCCTCCATTTCGTCGAGCCAGGCTTCGAGGGTGTCGAGCTTGTTTTCATCGACCGCGGTTGTCGTGGTGTCCAGGTGAAGCGCCAGCGCTTCGAGGGTCGGGTGCTGGAACAGGGCCTGCGGGGTGAGTTCCCGGCCCAGTTCCAGCTGGATGCGCGAGACGGCGTTGATCACCAGCAGCGAGTGGCCGCCCAGCTCGAAGAAGTCGTCGTCCAGGCCAACGGCCTGAACCCCCAGCACCTGCTGCCAGACACCTGCCAACTGCTGTTGCAGTGGCGTCTGCGGGGCGCGGAAGGGGCGTTCGGCATTGCTGTCGGGCGGTGCCGGCAGGGCCTTGCGGTCGAGCTTGCCGTTGACGGTCAGCGGCAGCTGGTCGAGCCATACGCACTGCGCCGGGACCATGTAGTCGGGCATCTGCGCCTTGAGCGTGATACGCAGGGCTGCGCTGTCCTGGGTCTGGCCGGGATGGGCCACCAGATACGCCAGCAGGCGGGTGCCGGCCGGGCCCTGGTCGGCGATCACCACGGCCTGGGCCACCGCCGGTTGCGCCAGCAGCCGGGCCTCGATCTCGCCGAGCTCGATACGGAAGCCGCGGATCTTCACCTGCTGGTCGATCCGCCCGATGTATTCGAGGGTGCCGTCGCCGCGCCGGCGCGCCAGGTCACCGGTGCGGTACAGGCGGCTGCCGGGTTCGCTGGCGAACGGGTTGGCGATGAAGCGCGTGGCGCTGAGCCCGGCGCGGTTGAGGTAGCCGCGGGCCAGGCCTGCCTGGCCGATGTACAGCTCGCCGACGCAGCCGAGTGGCACCGGTTCGAGTTCGCCGTCGAGCAGGTAGCCGCTGAGGTCGTCGATCAGTTCGCCGATCGGGCTGACGCTGCGCGTGAGGTCGTCAAGGCCGATGGGGCGGTAGGTGACGTGCACGGTGGTTTCGGTGATGCCGTACATGTTCACCAACTGCGGGCGCTGGTCGCCAAAGCGCTCGAACCAGGGGCGCAGGGCCGCCACGTCGAGGGCTTCACCGCCAAAGATCACCAGGCGCAGGGCGAGGTCCGGCGAGGCGCTGGCGCAGGCGGCCTGGGTCAGCGGCTTGAACGCGGAAGGCGTCTGGTTGAGCACGCTGACGCGCTCGTCCACCAACAGTTGCAGGAAGCCCTGAGGGTCGCGGCTCAGGGTTTGCGGAACGATCACCAGACGGCCGCCGTGCAACAGGGCGCCGAAGATTTCCCACACCGAGAAATCGAAGGCGAAGGAGTGGAACAGGGTCCAGACATCTTCGTGGTCGAAGCGGAACCAGCGGTCGCAGGCGGTGAACAGCCGCAGCACGTTGCGCTGGCTGAGCAGGGTGCCCTTGGGCAGGCCGGTGGAGCCGGAGGTGTAGATGATGTAGGCGAGGTTATCGACGCCGCTTCGCGTCGGCGGGTTGTGCTCGGGCAGGTCGGCGTAACTGGCGTCGAGGTCCAGGCGCAGCAGGCCATCGCGCCCTGGCAGCTCGGTCAGCAGGCCGGGCTGGGCGAGCAGCACCTGGATGCCGCTGTCGGCCACCACGAAGGCCAGGCGCTCGGCCGGGTGTGCCGGGTCGAGCGGGACGTAGGCGCCGCCGGCCTTGAGGATCGCCAGCAGGCCGACGATCATCTCGAAGCCGCGCTCGGCCGCCAGGCCCACCGGCACATCGGCGCCCACACCTGCGGCGATCAGGCGATGGGCCAGGCGGTTGGCGCGCAGGTTGAGCTCGGCGTAGCTGAGGGACTGCCCTTGATAACGCAAGGCGGTGGCCTGTGGCAGGCGCTGTGCCTGGGCTTCGATGCGGGCGGCCAGGGGCTGCGTCTGTGGGTGCGAGACAGCTTCGCCATTCCACGCTTGCTGGGCCTGCAGGCGCTCGGTCGGGTCCAGCATGGCCAGGCGGGCGAGTGGCAGTTCGGGGTGGGCCAAAGCCTGTTCGAGCACGTTCAGCCAGTGTTGGGCCAGGCGTTGCAGGGTGGCGGCGTCGAACAGGTCACGGTCGTAGGTGAAGGCGGCGCTGAGGCCATGGTCACCCTGGGCTGTGCTTAGTGCCAGGTCGAACTGGGCCTGCTGCGGCTGGCTGTCGACGGCTTCCAGGCGCAAGGCGCCGAGCTCGGCGGCGTCAGTTGCCTGATGGTGGTTGTACAGCACCTGGAACAGCGACTGCTGCGCGCCACGCTGGGGCAGCAGCGCTTCGAGCAGCTGCTCGTAGGGCAGGTCCTGGTGGTCCTGGGCCTCGATCATCGCCTGTCGTGTTTGTGCCAGCAGCCCGGCGAAGGACAGGTCGGCGCTACAGTCGGCGCGCAGCACCAGGGTGTTGACGAAGAAGCCGATCAACTGCTCGGTTTCCAGGCGGTTGCGGTTGGCCACCGGCACACCGATGCGGATGTCCGCCTGGCCGGTGTAGCGGTGCAGCACGGCTTGCCAGGCGGCCAGCAGGATCATCGGCAAGGTCGCCTGGCGGTCACTGGCGAAGCGCTGCAGGGCCTCGCCCAACGCTGTCGGCAAGGCCAGCAGCAAACGCCCGGCCGGGCGTTGCGAGCCGTCGCGGCGTGAGTGGTCATAAGGCAGCTCAAGCACCGGTTGCTCACCGGCCAGGCGCGTGCGCCAGTAGGCCAGCTGGCGCTCGCGCTCGCCGGCTTCGAGCCAGTCGCGTTGCCAGGCGGCGAAGTCGGCGTATTGCAACGTCAGTGGCGGCAGGGCGTGGCCCTGGTAGAGCGCGCACAGTTCGCGAACCATCACCTGCATCGACCAGGCGTCGGAGACGATGTGGTGCTGCACCAGCACCAGCAGGTGTTCATCGGCGGCCATGCGCACCAGGCCCACGCGCAGCAGGCGACCGCTGGCCAGGTCGAACGGCTGGCCGAGCAGGCCGCTGACGAAGGCCTCGCGCGCGGCTTCATCCAGGCCCTGCGCCTGCAGGTTCAGCGACCATGGGGCGAGGATCTGCTGGCGCGGCTGCTCGCCGTCGAGGGTGAAGGCGGTGCGCAGGGTTTCGTGGCGGGCGATCAGCTGGTCGAAGGCATGGTTCAGCGCGGCGACGTCCAGCGGGCCATGCAGGCGCAGCACACTGGGGATGTGGTAGGCGCTGCTGGTCGGGTCGAGCTTCCACAACAGCCACTGGCGTTCCTGGGCGAAGGACAACGGCAGCTGCTCGCGCGAAGCCTGAGCCTGGATGCCGCTGGGCCTGGCGCTTTGCAGGTTGGCCAGCGCCTGGCAGAAATCGCCCAGGCAGGGCTGGTCGAACAGCAGGAGCAGGGGAAACTCCAGGGCCAGCTCGTGGCGCAGGCGCGAGACCACCCGGGCAACCAGAAGCGAGTGACCGCCGAGGGCGAAGAAGTCGTCCGTCAACCCCACACGCTCGGCCTTGAGCAGCTCGGCCCAGGTGGCCGCGACATGCTGTTGCAGGGCGCTGGTCGGCGCCAGGTATTCCGCCTGCTGAAGCGGTGAGCCCACCGCCGGCAGGGCCTTGCGGTCGAGCTTGCCGTTGGGGCTCAGCGGCATGCTGTCGAGGAACAGCCAGTGGTTGGGGACCATGTAGTCGGGCAGGTGGGCCAGCAGCGCCTGGCTCAGTTGCTGGCGCTGTGGCGCCGGTTCGCCGGCCTTGGCCACCAGGTAGGCAACCAGCTGGTTGTCCACCGCCAGCACGGCGGCTTCGTGGATGGCCGGGTGCTCCATCAGGCGCGCCTCGATCTCGCCGAGCTCGATGCGCAGGCCGCGGATTTTCACTTGATGATCGATACGCCCGCAGTACTCGATCACGCCGTCGGCGCGGTAGCGCGCCAGGTCGCCGGTGCGGTACATGCGCGCACCGGGCTGGAACGGGCAGGCCACGAAGCGTTCGGCGGTCAGCGCCGGACGTTGGTGGTAGCCGCGGGCCAGGCCCTCGCCGCTGAGGTACAGCTCACCGATCACCCCGGCCGCCTGCGGCTGCAGGCCGGCATCGAGGATCCAGCAGCCCAGGTTGGCGATGGGCGTGCCGATCGGCACGCTGGTTTTGCCTTCGTCGCGGCAGGTCCAGTGGGTGACGTCGATGGCCGCTTCGGTGGGGCCGTAGAGGTTGTACAGGCGTGCCTGCGGCAAGTGCTCGAACACCTGCAACTGGGCGTCCACCGCCAGCGCCTCGCCGCTGCAGACGATGCGCTGCAGGCTAGTGCAGCGTGCCGTCTGACCTTCGAGCAGGAATGCCTGCAGCATCGAGGGCACGAAGTGCAGGGTGGTGACCTGGTGCCGTTCGATCAGCTGCACCAGGCGCGCCGGGTCGCGGTGGTCGCCGGGCGCGGCGATGGCCAGGCGGGCGCCGGTGATCAGCGGCCAGAAGAACTCCCACACCGATACGTCGAAGCTGAACGGGGTCTTCTGCAGCACCGTGTCGCTGGCACCCAGGCCGTAGGCCGCCTGCATCCACTGCAGACGGTTGGCCAGCGCATGGTGGCTGTTGCCGGCGCCCTTGGGGCGGCCGGTGGAGCCGGAGGTGTAGATGACGTAGGCCAGTTGCTCGGGTGTGCAGGGCAGTTGCGGGTCGTGCTCGGACTGCGCGACTGGCGCCTGGTCGAGCAGGTGCACCGCGAGGCCCGCCGGCAGCGGCAGGCGTTCAAGCAGGTGCGACTGGGTCAGCAGCAGGCCGATTCCGCTGTCCTCGAACATGTAGCTCAGGCGCTCGGCAGGGTATTCAGGGTCCAGCGGCACTAGGCGCCGCCGGCCTTGAGGATTGCCAGCAGGCCAACGACCAGCTCCAGGCTGCGCTCGGCGGCGATGCCGACCGGGGTGTCCTGACGCACGCCTTGGGCGATCAGGGCATGGGCCAACTGGTTGGCCTGGCGGTTGAGCTGGGCGTAGGTCAGCGTGGCTTCACCGAACAGCAGCGCGGTGGCGTCGGGGGTGCTGCGTGCCTGGGCTTCGACCAGGGCATGGATCGACGGCGCGGCGGGGTACGCGTGGGCGGTGGCGTTCCAGTGCGCCTGCAGCTGCTGGCACTGGGCGGTGGACTGCAGCTGCAGTTCGCCGAGCGCGCAGTGTGGGTTGTCGAGCATGGCCTGCAGCAGCGCCAGCCAGTCCTGGCCCAGGCGTTGGGCGCTGGCGGCTTCGAACAGCGCGGCGTCGTATTCCAGGGTGATGCGCAACTGTTCGCGCCCGGCCTGGACGTTGAGGCTGAGGTCGAACTTGGCTTTGGCGGGCGCGCTGGGCAGCGGCTCGATGCGCAGGCCGGCGAAGCCAGGCGCGGCCTGCTCGGCGTTGTCGCTGGTCCAGTTGAACAGGCAGTGGAACAGCGCGCCGCTGGCGCCCTGGCGCTGCTGGCCAAGCACCTGCTCCAGCGGATGGTCGGCGTGCTCCAGGCAGGCCAGGGCGTGGCGACGCACCTGGTCGAGCAGGCCGGCGACGGTCTGTCGCGGGTCGAGGCGGGCGCGGTGGATCTGGCTGTTGACGAAGTAGCCGATCAGCTCCTGGACCTGGGCCTGGTTGCGCCCGGCGTTGGGCACGCCGAGGATGAAGTCGCTCTGGCCGCTGTGGCGGCCGAGTACCACTTGCCAGGCGGCCAGCAGCACCATGAACGGGGTCAGGCCATGGGTGCGGCAGGCGGCCTGCAGCTGCTCGAACAGGGCCGGCTCGACGGTCAGTTCACAGGCACCGGCGGCCACGGGCGGGCGGCTGTCACGCGGGTGGTCGGTGGGCATTTCGAGCAGGGTGATGCCGCCTTGCAGATACTCGCGCCAGTAAGCCGCTGCCTGGGCCTGCGCCGGGCTGGTCAGGTAGGCGCCGCGCTGCCAGTGGGCGTAGTCGTGGTACTGCACGGCCGGGCGCGGCAGGCTTTGCCCGCTGGCGTAGGCCTGCGCCAGGTCGCGCAGCAGCAGCGGGTTGGACCAGGCGTCGCTGATGCTGTGGTGGCTGGTCAGCGTCAGGACGTGGCGATGGCTGTCCAGTTGGTACAGGCAGGCGCGCAGCAGCGGTGCCTGGGCGAGATCGAACGGGGTGGCGGCGTCTGCTTCCAGGGCCGCTTGCAGCACCTCTTGCGGCTGGCCGCGCAGGTCGACGCTGCACAGGTTCAGGCGGGCCTCGTGCTCGACCAGCAGGCGGGGCTGGCCCTGCACTTCGGTGATGCGCGAACGCAAAATGTCATGCCGATCGATGACCCGGTCCAGCGCCTGCTGCAGGTCGGCGGCGCGCAACTCGCCGTGCAGCAGGAAGGCGCGCGGCTGGTTGTAGGTGGCGGCGTCGGGGTCGAGCTGGGCGAGCAGCCACAGCTGCTCCTGGGCGAAGGACAGGGGGGCGTCGCCTTCGCCCAGGGCAACGATGCCGGCGGGAGTGGCGGTGGGCTCGTCGAGCTCGCAGAGCAGGGCCAGCAGCGCGTCATCGGTGGATTGATCGTGGGATGTCATCTCGGTCTCGCCATCACTGGAGAATTAAGCGTACTGAGAGAGACGAAAGGGCACGGGGGTGATTTAGGCGGGCGGTGCAACAGCCGCACCTGGCGCGCACAGGGGCGCGCCAGGTGGGTATCAGGCGAGGGCGGGCGCGGCTTCGACCAGCACTTTGCCAGCCTGCAGGCGTACCAGCTGATCGGCGACGTCGAAGTAACGGTCGTCGTGGGAGATGACGATGATGGTCTTGCCCAGGCGCTTGAGGTCGGGCAACAGCTCGGTGTAGAAGATGCGTCGGAAGGTCGGGTCCTGGTCGGCCGCCCATTCGTCGAACACCAGCACCGGGCGCTCTTCCAGCCAGGCGTTGATCAGCGCCAGGCGCTTGCGCTGGCCGGTGGACAGGTCGGTGGTGCTGAAGGCGCCGTCCTGCACCTTGACCTTGTGGGCGATCTCCAGGCGTTCGAGGTAGCGGTTGGCATCCTCCGGGATGTGCGTGTCGCCCTGCACCACGTCATCGAACAGGTAGTAGTCGGCGAACACCGTAGTGAACAGCTGGCGGTAGTCGTCGCGCACGGCGGCGTCGATGACCTGGCCATTGAGCAGGATCTGCCCGTGCTGCGGCGGGTACAGACCGAGCAACAGCTTGATCAGGGTGGTCTTGCCGCAGCCGTTCTCGCCGACCACGAAGACGATATCCCCTTGGGCGATGCGCAGGTTCACCGGCCCTACCTGGAACGCCTGGGCGCCGGGGCTTGGCTGGTAGGCGTAGCTCACCTCGCGCAGCTCCAGGCTGTCGACCGCTACCGGTTTGCTGCCGTGGTCTTCCAGCAACAGGTGCGGCTCGGGCGAGGAGAACTGCTCGGACAGCTCGGCGATGCGGCGAAAGGCGATCTGCGCGCGGCTGACCACCGGCAGGGTGCCGATCAGGTGCTCCAGCGGGCCTTTCATGTACAGCAGCACCAGGACGAAGCCGCTGATCGCCTTGGGGTCGGCACTCGGCCAGAGGAACTGCAGGGTCAGGCCCAGGCCGATGACCACGAAGAACAGCATCGAGCCGAAGCTCTTGGCGATCACGAAAGTGTTGATCGAGCGTACCTGGGTGGCGCAGATCTCGTCGGCGGTGTCCTGGATGCCCTGGCGGAACATGCGCTGGCGCCGTGGGCGGTGGATGCGCAGTTCCTTGGCGCCTTCGGCCACGGCGTGGTAGTGCTTCTGCAGGCGGTCTTCGGCATCGCGCGCGGCCATGAAGCCCTTGATGCCACGGCCGCGGGCAATGAACTGGATGACGCTGCCGATCCCGATCGCCAGCAGCATCATCAGGAACATCGGCAGCGACAGCGTGGCCAGGTAGCCCAGGCAGCCGAGGGTCACGGTCAGCGAGATGGCCAGGGGCGCGAAGGCGAAGGCGAAGTCGCTGATGGTGTCGACGTCGTGGGTCAGCACCGGGATCAGGCGGTGGCTGCGAAAGCGTTCGATCTGCTCGATGGGCGCGGACAGCACTTTCTCGCCCAGGGCTTTGCGCAGCTTGGCGATGATGTGCTGGCCGACGTAGTTGGTGCCGATGTCCGAGCAGATCGAGCTGGCCAGGGCCAGCGCGCACAGCCCGGCAAAGCCCAGCACCACGCTGTTGCTCAGGCCACCTTCGGCGTGCAGGCCGCTGTTGATGGTGGCCAGCAGCGCGGTGACGCTGAGGCCACCGACCATGCCCATGACAATCGACAGGGTGACGATCGGCCAGAAGGGTTTGAGCAGGGTGAACAGCTCGCTCAGGGCCCCGCGGGGTTTGGAGGTCATGTTGGATTCCTGGATCAGAGGCGTGAGTACACCGATAGGACGAGTGGCCCGAAAGGCAATTTAACCGCGGGCCTTCACAGTTCGCGGACCACCCGGAAGCCCAGCCAGTCGCCCAGGCGGCCCGGGGTGTTGGTGTTGCGGTTGCCCGAGCGGGAGAACACCGGCGCCTCGCCCCAGTCGTTGCCGCGGATGCTCACCACCTTGCAGCTGTCGCCGGCACGGCTGGCCTGGCCCCAGGCGCTGCCGTCGGCAGGCGCGCCCTGGTAGCTGTCGTGGTAGCAGTCGGCGACCCATTCATAGACATTGCCGTGCATGTCGTACACGCCGAAGGCATTGGCCGGGTAGCTGCCCACCGGCGAGCTGAAGCTGAAGCCGTCCCTGGGGCCGTAGACGTTGGCGTGCTGGCTGATTTCCAGGGTGCTGTTTGGGTCGACGGGGAAAGGGAACATGCCCGTGCTGCCGCCACGGGCGGCGTACTCGCGCTCGGCTTCGCTGACCATGCGGTAGTGCTTGCCGGTCTTCTTCGACAGCCAGGCCACGTAGTCCTGCACATCGTGGTAGCTCATGCACACCGCCGGTTGCCGAGGGCCTTGCTTGTAGCTGGGCTTGCTGGCGGTGCAGCGGCGGCCGGGGCGGTCGTCGCCATCTTCGATGCGCGTGCCGGTGGCCTTGAGGTAGGCATCCCATTCGCCGGCAGTGACCTGGAAGCGGCTGATGGCGAAGGGCTTGGCGAAGGTCCCCGGGTGCTGCGGGCCTTCGTCGTCCTGGCGGCCCATTTCGTCGGCCGGGGTGCCCATGGTGAAGGTGCCGGCGGGCAGCACCACCATTTCCGGGCAGAGCTTGTCGCAGTCACGGAACACCGTGCCAGGGGTGTCGGTGCCTGGCGCGGCCAGGGCCGGCAGGCTGCAGGCGGCCAGCAGGGCGGCCAGGGTCAGGCGGTACAGGGAAGCGGTCATGGGCATGCCTTGTTCACAGGTTTCGAGTGATCAGGGCCATGGCCCGATCGATCTGCTGCTCGTCGTTGAGCAGGCTGGGGGCCAGGCGAATCACCGGGCCGACGTCGCGGTACACGGCGTCGCACATCACCTTGTTGGCGGTGAGGCCGGCGGCCACGGCGTCGGCGTCGCGGTCCTTGATACGGAAGAAGGTGAAGCCTGCCGAGTAGCGCTCGCTGCGCGGGGTCACCAGCTGGATCTGGCGGTGCTCGGCGAGCCGCTCCTTGAGCAGGCTGTTGAGCTGGTGGATGCGTTGCTGCACCTCGGCCTTGCCCAGCTCCAGGTGCAGCTTGAAGGCTTCGCCGGCGGCCCAGCGGTGCTCGAAGGCGTGGTAGCCGCCCGGGGTCATGATGGTGGCGAAGTCTTCGTCGCGGGAGAAGGTGGCGAAGGTCGGCGTGAGGTGCTCCATGCCGGTGGAGGCGGCGCAGATGATGCCGGTGCCGCGCGGGCCGAACATCCACTTGTGGGTGCCGGCGATGAAGTAGTCGCAGTTGAAGTCGGCGAAGCGCGCGTTCTCCACGCCGAAACCGTGTACGCCATCGACCACGTAGAGGAGGCGCTCGGCGTCGCTGCGGTTGCGGTTGTGCTGGCGCACCAGCTCGCCGATCTCGCCCACCGGCAGCTTGACGCCACTGCCCGAGTGCACCCAGGTCATGCCCAGTACGCGGGTCTGCGGGCCGATGGCCTTGTCCAGGGTGCTCAGCACCTGGTCGGTGGAAACCGTCCAGGGGTCGTCGAACAGGCGGATCTTGCGCACCGTGGTGCCTTGGCGCTGGGTGCGGAAGGCCAGTGCCTTGTGGGCGGAGTAGTGCTCATGCTCGGTGACCAGGATCTCCTGGTCGGCGCCTACCTTGAGGCCGCCATAAATCATTGCCAGGCCTTCGGTGGTGCTGCCGGTCAGGGCGATCTGGCGTGGCTGCACTTGCAGGTAGCGGCCGGCCCATTCGCGCACTTCGTCCTCGCGTTTCCATTCGTACTGGCTTTCCCAGTCCATCAGGGCGGCGGGGTTGCGGTCGAGGTCGGCGCGGTGGCGATCGATGGCCGCCTGCACCGGGCGCGGGTGGGCGGTGACCAGGAAGTTGGCGAAATGCGCGATCTGCGGGTCGAGCGGGAACAGCGTGCGCAGGTTGCGCCATTTGTCTGCGCCCGTGAGCGGCGTGTCGGTGCTGGCCAGGGCCTCGGGCAGCATGGGCAGGCTGGCGGCCAGCAGGCCTGCCTGTTTGAGAAACGTGCGGCGGTTGCTCATGGTGGGGCGGGCTCGCTTCAACGGGTGGCGACGGGAAGGGCGGCTTTTTGCACCTGGGCCCAGGCGCGCAGGAAGTTGCCGGCCCAGAGCTTGGCGATGTCGGCTTCGCTGTAGCCACGGGTGAGCAGCTCGGCGGTGACGTTGCGGATTTCGCTGACGTCCTTCCAGCCGTCCAGGCCGCCGCCGTCGTTGAAGTCCGAGGCGATGCCGACGTGGTCGATGCCGACCTTCTTCACCGTGTAGTCGATGGCGTCGACATACTGCTTGAGGGTGGCCTTGGGCTCTTCGTCGAGGATGCTGTAGAGGGAGCTGGCGTACTCGCCGAAGCGCGCTTCCGGCCAGATGGCAATCACCGCATCGCCCGGCATCAGGGCATTGGCCAGGCCCTGCAGGGGCTGCAGGTCGAAGCGCGCGCGCAGGGCGTCGAGCTTGTCCACCACCGGCTGGGTCAGGGGCTTGAGGTACTGGCCGAAGCCGACCACCTGGATCACCCCGCCGCTGGCCTTGATCAGCTGCATCTCCTTGTCCGAGAGGTTGCGCGGGATATCCACCAATGCCCGGGGCGCCGAATGGGAAGCGACCAGGGGCGCGCGCGACAGGCGGGCGACGTCTTCCAGCGCCAGGGTGGACATCTGCGAGACGTCGATGATCACGCCCAGGTCGTTCAAACGCTTCACGGCCTGTTCGCCCATCGGTGACAGGCCGCCGAGGGCATCGGCGCTGTCGTTGAAGAACGGCAGCGGCCGCGAGGAGTCGGCCCAGTCGTTGTTGCCGACATAGCTGAAGCCGAACATGCGCATGCCGCGCGCGGCCCACAGGTCGAGTTGCGACAGGTCGTGGCCCAGCGGGTAGGCGTTGAGCATGCTGATGAAGATGGCGAACTTGCCTTCGCCGTTGAGGCGCCGGAAGTCGTCGGGGGTGTAGGCGATGCCGACCTGGTTGGGGAAGTCGCGGACCATGCCGGTGATGATCTTGTAACGCGCCTCCTGCTCTTGTCGGGCGGCGTCCACGAAGCCCGGCGTTGGGCGGTGCGGGGCATTGGGGCCGTTCCAGATTTCCGGCCAGCCGAACACCGTCAGCGCCGCGCCCGAGAGGCGACCGCGGTTGGCCTTGACCAGGTCGAACTGGCCGGGACCGTCCTTGTCCGCTTCGTGGCCGGCGCTGCCCAGCGCCAGCGGCACGGTGAGGTGGCTGTCGAACGAGAGCATGTGATCGTGCAGCGCGTCGGCCTGCTGGACGATCTTCAGCGGGTAGCCAGCGTGCAGGTGCCGCCAGTAGAAGTAGCCGGCGGCACTCCCCAGGGCGACCGTCAGGGCCAGGGGCAGGCCGATGTACAGGGCTTTGCGGGAGCGGGTCTTGGTCATTGCCATCTCGTTGCGCGTTGATCGGGTGGGCCTTGCGCCGCAGCGGCTGTGGCGCGGCCAGGGCTTGGGTATCAGGTTGGACGAACGACGGCGGGGCAAATTTATCGTCGGTGCTGCAGGGGCCGGGGCGCTAAATTTCGCCGCGCGGGCAACGTTCTAGCCTTGGACAGGCCGTGCTCCATGGCCGCAACGAATGCTCAGGTAGTGGCAATGACGATTTCACGACGCGGGTTCATCGCCGGTGTGGCATTGACGGGCGTGGTAGTACCCGGTGCGCTGTATGCGCGGCATGTGCAGCGCCAGCAGTTCGACGAGCAGTTCCCGGAAACCCCGGGCGAGGCGGTGGTCGAACTGGCCGATGCAACGCTGCAGCAGTTGGGCGATACCCTGCGTGGCATCTGGCGCTGGACCTTGCATGGCGAGGATGCCGGCTTGCACGGGTTGCCCGAGGGTGAACTGGAGCTGTTGCTCGACGTCGCCCCGAGTGGCCGTGGCTTGCGCGGCTTCCTGGACACGCCAGAGCGCCTGCGTGGTGAGCAAGAGCCGCGATATCGGGTGCTAGGCGACCTGTTGACGGAAAAACCGGGGACGTTGCGCTGGCGGCTGTTTTCCACCCAGGCAGGTGACTCGCAGGCGCACTACGAATGCCTGGTGGTGCTCGACGAAGTCTGGGGCGGGCTTGGCAATGCCGGGCCGGCCAGCCTCAGTGGGCGCATCGCCCGGCTCGACCGGGCCCTGACCCTGCCGGTGCAGGACAACCAGTTTCTGGCGGTCAAGCGCACCTTCCCCGAGCCCCGCGAGCGCACTCCGTTGTCACCGGCCTTGCTGGCCATGTTGGTCGCGCCGGAGCACCGCTTGTTCCACCAGCTGTGGCATGCCTCGCGCGACAAGTGGCACAAGCTGGACAAGGACAAGCAGGCGGCACTGCGCGGCCTGGGCTGGCAGCCAGGGCCACGTGACCAGGAGCGTGATGCGCGTGGCCGGCACAAGGATCGCAACGGTTCGGGTATCGACTTTTTCTTCATGCACCGGCACATGCTGCGCGCCGCCCGTGCCGTGCAGGACCTGCCGGCGTGGCCGCGCTTTCCGCTGCCGCAGCCGGAGCTGGAACGCGACCGGGCCGGTTTCGTGCGCTATTTCGACAACCAGGATGGCAATGCCCTGCCGCCCACCTGGCTGGCCCCGAGCGATGCGCAGTACACCCAGTGGGTGCGCGACATCAAGACGCCCGATACCTACCACGGCAACTTCCAGGTCTGGGAGTCGCGCTACAGCGACCCGCACTACCTGAGCACGCTCACGCTTGGCCAGTTTGGTTCGGAAATGGAGCTGGGCCTGCATGACTGGCTGCATATGCGCTGGGCCTCGGTGCCGCGTGACCCGTCCAATGGCATGCCGGTGCCGTTCGCACGCGCCCCGGAAGACTTCGCCGCGCGCTGGTTCGAGGCGCAGAACGATTTTCTGGGTGATCCTTTCTCGTCCCATGTGAACCCGGTGTTCTGGCATTTTCACGGGTGGATCGATGATCGAATCGAGGACTGGTTTCGGGCCCACGAGCGCATGCACCCAGGCCAGGTGCGGCGCGCCGAAGTCAACGGCGTGCCGTGGTTCGCGCAGGGGCCCTGGGTCGAGGTTGCCGACCCGTGGCTGGGGCCGGATACCCATGGCTGCTCGACGGTGCCAGGGCTGCGGCCGGGGCGCAGTGTGGAGATGGATCCGGAAACCATGAAGCTGGCGTTGCGTATCGTTTTTGGTGATGACGATCTGTTTGCCAGGTTGAAGCCGAAAGTGCCCCAGCGGCCGTGGTATGCACGCAATCTGAAGGTGGTGCAGCGGGGGATTTGAGTGTCTGGCGGGACGAATGTGGCGCTCGATCTCATAAACACCAAAGATGTTGTGACAACCCCCTCACTGCCCGACCCGCCAACCACCTCCAACGCCTTGTACAACGCCACGCT
>NZ_AKJC01000095.1 GCF_000282535.1 Pseudomonas sp. GM84
GGGAGCGGGCTTGCCGGCGATGAGGCCGGTACAGGCGAGCATTCCTGGTGAAATTTTCCGTATACTGCCGCTTTCGTTCACATCAGGCAGACTCGCGGAGCGTCCATGTCCGGCAATACCTACGGCAAGCTGTTCACTGTCACCACCGCTGGCGAAAGCCATGGCCCGGCGTTGGTCGCCATTGTCGATGGCTGCCCACCGGGCCTGGAAATTTCCCTCGCCGACCTGCAGCACGACCTCGACCGGCGCAAGCCCGGCACCAGCCGGCACACCACCCAGCGCCAGGAAGCCGACGAAGTTGAGATCCTTTCCGGCGTCTTCGAGGGCCGCACCACGGGCTGCTCGATCGGCCTGCTGATCCGCAACACCGACCAGAAGTCCAAGGACTACTCGGCGATCAAGGACCTGTTCCGCCCGGCCCACGCCGACTACACCTACCACCACAAGTACGGCGAGCGCGACTACCGCGGCGGTGGCCGCAGCTCGGCCCGTGAAACGGCCATGCGCGTGGCGGCCGGCGCCATCGCCAAGAAGTACCTGGCCACCCAGGGTATCCAGGTGCGTGGCTACATGAGCCAGCTGGGCCCGATCGAAATTCCGTTCAAGGGCTGGGAGTCGGTGGAAAACAACGCCTTCTTCAGCCCCGACCCGGACAAGGTGCCGGAGCTGGAGGCCTACATGGACCAGCTGCGCCGCGACCAGGACTCGGTCGGGGCGAAGATCACCGTGGTTGCCGAAGGCGTGATGCCGGGCCTGGGCGAACCGATCTTCGACCGCCTCGATGCCGAGCTTGCCCATGCGCTGATGAGCATCAATGCGGTCAAGGGCGTGGAAATCGGCGCAGGCTTCGCCAGCGTCGCCCAGCGCGGCACCGAGCACCGTGACGAGCTGACCCCGGCAGGCTTCCTGAGCAACAACGCCGGCGGCATTCTCGGCGGTATCAGTTCGGGCCAGCCGATCGTCGCCCACCTGGCGCTCAAGCCAACCTCCAGCATCACCGTGCCGGGCCGTTCCATCGACGTTCATGGCAACCCGGTCGAGGTCGTTACCAAAGGCCGCCACGACCCTTGCGTGGGCATTCGTGCGACACCGATCGCCGAAGCGATGATGGCCATCGTGCTGATGGATCACCTGCTGCGTCACCGTGGGCAGAATGCCGAGGTGAAGGTCACGACTCCGGTACTGGGCCAGCTCTGATTCGTCTTTACCGGCCCCTTCGCGGGACAAGCCCGCTCCCACAGGATCAATTTCACAGCTGACTCTACCTGTGGGATTGGCCCTGTGGGAGCGGGCTTGTCCCGCGAAGAGGCCGGTACAGACACCGAAAAGGCCCATTTCATGCCCCCGATCCCCTACTGGCGCCTGTCCAGCTTCTACCTGTTCTACTTCGCCCTGCTGGGCTCCACGGCCCCGTTCCTGGCCCTGTATTTCGACCACCTTGGCTTCCCTCCGGCGCGCATCGGCGAGCTGGTGGCGATCCCCATGCTGATGCGCTGCATCGCCCCCAACCTGTGGGGCTGGCTGGGCGACCGCAGCGGCCAGCGGCTGCTGATCGTGCGCCTGGGCGCGCTGTCGACCCTGGCCACCTTTTCGCTGATCTTCTTTGGCAAGAGCTACGCCTGGCTGGCGCTGGTGATGGCCCTGCATGCGTTCTTCTGGCACGCGGTGCTGCCGCAGTTCGAGGTCATCACCCTGGCCCACCTGCACGGCCAGACCGCACGCTACAGCCAGGTGCGGCTGTGGGGCTCGATTGGCTTCATCCTCACCGTGGTGGGCCTGGGTCGCCTGTTCGAATGGCTGAGCCTGGACATCTACCCGGTCGCACTGGTGACGATCATGGCCGGCATCGTCGCCGCCAGCCTGTGGGTGCCCAACGCTCAGCCGGTGGAGCAGGGGGAGCGCGAGGGGGCCGGCGGCTTCCTGCGCCAGCTGAGGGCGCCAGGGGTGATCGCCTTCTATGTGTGCGTGGCATTGATGCAGCTCAGCCACGGGCCGTACTACACCTTCCTCACCTTGCACCTGGAGCACCTGGGCTACAGCCGCGGCGCCATTGGCCTGTTGTGGGCGCTGGGGGTGGTGGCCGAAGTGCTGATATTCATGGCCATGAGCCGAATCTTCGCGCGCTTCAGCGTGCAGCAGGTGCTGCTGGTCAGCTTCCTGCTGGCGGCGCTGCGCTGGCTGTTGCTGGGCAACCTGGCATCCGAGCCAGGCGTGCTGGTCTTTGCCCAGGTGCTGCATGCGGCCACCTTCGGCTGTTTCCACGCGGCATCGATCGCCTTCGTCCAGGCCAGTTTCGGCGCCCGCCAGCAAGGCCAGGGCCAGGCCCTGTACGCGGCATTGTCGGGCACGGGCGGTGCGCTGGGGGCGCTGTATTCAGGCTACAGCTGGAAACTGCTGGGGCCGACCTTCACCTTTGGTATGGCCAGCGCCGCAGCACTGGCTGCAGCCGTTATCATTGCCACTCGTTTGAAATCGACCAGGACCCGCCGCTGATGAGCATCCTCTGTGTTTTCCACCCGTCCAGCCCGGACTTGCCGAACAAGGTACTGACCCACCACGACGATATCGCTGCAACCTTGGCCGAACAGGGTGTGCGTTTCATTCACCAGCCGCTGGAGCTGCGCGTGCGGCCAGGCACGGGCGAGCAAGCGGTACTGGGCGACTGTCGTGAGCTGCTCGACCAACTGATGACCGCGCACCGCAGCGCCGCCTTCCGCGTACTCGATCGTGATGGCGCGCAACCGGCGCAGGTCGACCTGCGCGACGAGCATGTGCATGACGCCGAAGAAGTGTTTGCGCTGGTGAGCGGCCGTGCCCAGGTCGGGTTGCGTCTGGGTGACTACGTGTATGCAGTGTTGTGCGAGAAGGGCGACCAGCTGGTAGTGCCGGCCAGGACGCGGCGCTGGGTGGAGCTGGGGGATAACCCGTTCTGCGTGGCGCTGCGGCTGTTTGCCAACGAGCAGGGGGTAGAGCCACGGTTTACGGGTGATGAGACGGCTCGGTTGTTCTTGGGCATCGATGAGCTTTGAGCGTTAGTGCCTGACCGGGCCTCATCGCGGATAAATCCGCTCCTGCACAAGTGCCCCGCCATCCCTATGGGCAATGCAGCAACTGTGTGTAGGAGCGGATTTATCCGCGCGAGGCCGGCCCAGGCAAACTCTACCGATAGGTCGGCAACGCAAACCGTTGCTGGCTCTGCAGCATCGAGATCACCGGCAGTTCACTGGCCTGTTCGGCCAAGTCACGGCGAATGGCGCTGATCGCCCAGGACAGCTGTTCGGCGCTGTGCAGTTGCGCATAAGTCAGCACCCGGCGAGTCACTTTGCTGTCAGCGGCGCGAAGGGTAAGCAGGATGCCACCATCGGGACGGGGCTGGGTGGCGACCTGGTAGGCCGGGAACACCGAGACGAACTTTTCCTGGATGAGGTCCATATCAACTCCTGACTGTTGGTGGGCAGACGTGAGTTGAATGTTGCAGTGACCGTGCCAGAACGGTTTTTTAGGAAAAATCCTTTAAATCCAAGGTATTACAAACTTTTTCTGAAGGCGGCGTCGTGCAGGCTGCATGGTCGTGCATTTTGCACAGTGCATTTTGCACGAGTCACGCAACGCCTATCGGCCCTATAGATTCTGAACCTTTGACCCTGTGCACGTGCCTGACAAACACTTGGGCAATCTTTTCTGCCAGGAGGTTCCAGATGTCCGATCAACATGCGCCCGCTGCCATGACCGATGAAGAAACCGCCGCCTTCGCCGAGCAGGTGTTCGAGCGTGCCCGCCAGGGTGACGCCGAGATGCTTGAACGGTTGTTGGCCAGCGGCCTGCCGGCCAACCTGCGCAACCACAAGGGCGACACCTTGCTGATGCTGGCCAGCTACCACGGCCAGCATCAGGCGGTGCAAGTGCTGCTGGCCCATGGCGCCGACCCTTTGATCGCCAACGACAACGGCCAGCTGCCGATTGCCGGCGCGGCGTTCAAGGGCGATCTGGCGATGATTCGCTTGCTGCTGGAGCAGGGGGTGCCGGTGGATGCCGCCGCACAGGACGGGCGTACCGCACTGATGCTCGCAGCCATGTTCAACCGCGGCGAGATCCTCGACTACCTGCTGGCCCAGGGCGCCGACCCGGCCCACCGCGATGCCCGTGGCGTCACCGCGCTGATGGCGGCGCAGACCATGGGCGCAGTGGAAGCCGCAGCACGCCTGCAGGCGCTGGCCGGCTAACCGTTCGGGGGCGTTTGCGGCTATCCTTGGCGACTTTTCACCCGTCGCAGGCCCCCGTTCATGAAAAACCAGTTGCTCGAATTCATCAGCCTCATTGCCGCCGGCTGCATGCGCGATGAAGACATCGAGCGCATCGCCGACGAGGCCGCCCAAGCCTACGCCGACCCCGCCGCCTTCCTGTCCGCCAATCCGGACATAAATTATGACGACAGTTTCCCGATCGCCCTGGGTGAGTGGGTCGTGCTCGGCAGCCTGCCGGATACCGTGGTGTTCCAGGCCGACAGCTACCAGGAGCTGTTCCAGCACATCAGCGATTCGTTCGACAAGAGCGTGCCGTTCACCCTCAAGCCCAAGCAGCTGGCGCGTACCGAGCCGCTGACTGCGCTCAACCGTATTCAGGTGCAGATGGGGGCGTTGAATAAAGAAGCGGGGGGTTATGTGCTGCTGAACTTCAGCCAGTTGCTCGATGATGAGCTGCAGATGGTGATGGTGGGGCAGAACGACCTGGCACGCGTGCTGGAGTTGGGGGCAGAAGTGGGGATCAAGGTGGAGCCGGCGTTGGAGGCCCTGAAGGTCGCGGTTCACGTCTGAATCGTTGGTTGTCGGTCCTGGCCTCTTCGCGGGACAAGCCCGCTCCCACAGACACACATTGATTTCAGTATCAGTGGTGAACCTGTGGGAGCGGGCTTGCCCCGCGAAGAGGCCGGCACAGTCAGGGCAAAAACATCAACCGAGCGCAGTATCCAGAAACATCATCACCGCAAACCCACCCATCAACCCCAGGGTCGCCGCCGTCTGGTGCCCATTGCGGTGGGTCTCGGGAATCACTTCGTGGGACACCACGAAAATCATCGCCCCAGCCGCCAACCCCATGCTGATCGGGTAGGCGAGGGCGAAACCGGTGGAGATCCCCAGGCCGATCACCGCGCCCAGCGGCTCCATCAATCCCGAACCAATCGCCACCAACGCCGCCTTCAGATTCGAAAGCCCGGTCGCGCGTAACGCCAAGGCCACGGCCAACCCTTCGGGAATATCCTGGATAGCGATGGCGCTGGTCAGCGGCAGGCCGATGTTCATGTCGCCGTTGGCAAAGCTCACACCAATCGCCATGCCTTCGGGCAGGTTGTGCAAGGTGATCGCCAGCACGAACAGCCACACCCGGCTGATCCGTTCGGCCTCGGGGCCGCAGGGGCCGGTGCTTTCATGTTCATGCGGGGTGAAGCGATCGAGGCCGAGCATCAGCAGCACGCCAAGGCCCATGCCCAGCACCACGGTGAACGCTGCGGCCGGGCCATTGCCGGTGATCTCGCGGGCGGCATCCAGGCCCGGCAGAATCAACGAGAAGGAACTGGCCGCGAGCATCATGCCCGCCGCAAAGCCGAGCATCACGTCCTGGCTCCGGGCGCTGACGTCGCGCAGCACAACGGCCAGCACCGCCCCCAATGCCGTGGCGCCGAAGCCGGACAAGCCACCGAGCACCGCCAGGTGCAGGTTGTCGGCATGGTCGCCGTTGACGGCGTTCCAGAAGCTGGCCGCCAGCAGCACGATGACCGCCAGCAGGCTCACGCCCAGGCCGGCGCTGAGCCACGGGGTGTTGATCGCTTGTTGCCGCCAGGCGCTCAGCAGGGAGGGGGAGGCGGCGCTTTGGGTGTTGGCGGGGGGCATGGGTACCTCGAACTGATGAATACAAGCAGTCTATCCAGAGACCGGCTCGCGTGACCAAGGATTCCCTTCTATCGACCTGATAGCCGATCATGCGCGGTTTCGCGCACTTCAAGGGGGGGCGACATGGGTTCGACATTCAATTGCGTGGTTGGGCTGATCATCCTGGCCCTGGACATCTGGGCCATCTTCAATGTGCTTAAAAGCGGCAGCAAAGTGGGGATCAAGGTGCTGTGGATGCTGCTGATCGTGCTGGCGCCAGTGATCGGGCTGGTGATCTGGGCGATCGCCGGGCCGCGCGCCAATGTGCGCGCTTGAAGGCCGCGGCAGACAAAAACCGCAACAGGTCCGTGACAAAATTTTCACATTGGTTTAAACAGAATCCGCACCCGCACAATGCTGCGTTGGTCTAGTGCCAGCGCCATCTCCGCAAACCGCAATCCTAGGACTTCCCCATTCATGGCTAACACGGATGCCTTGAAGCAACAGGGCGCGCGAGCTTTCACGCCGACCTTGAAATCGCACCTGGCCTATACGCTGCTCAGCGGCCTGGTAATCATGTTGATGCTCAGCCTGGTGCGCCTTGCGCTGCTGGTCTACAACAGCGACATGATCGGCGACACCCCTTACTCCACGGTCGCCGAAGGCTTCCTCAACGGCCTGCGCTTCGACCTGCGGGTAGTGGTGTACCTGAGCATTCCGTTGCTGCTGGCGATCCTCAGCCCGTGGGCGATGGCCCAGCGTGGCCTGTTCCGCTTCTGGCTGACGATCACCTCGAGCGTGGTGATGTTCCTCGGCCTGATGGAGCTGGACTTCTACCGCGAGTTCCACCAGCGTCTGAACGGCCTGGTCTTCCAGTACATCAAGGAAGACCCGAAGACCGTGATGAGCATGCTCTGGTACGGCTTCCCGGTGGTTCGCTACCTGCTCGCCTGGCTGTTCGGCACCTGGCTGCTGAGCCTGCTGTTCAAGGGCATCGACCGCCTGACCCGGGGCAATGGCGTGCAACGTATCGCCCCCTGGTACAACCGCCTGGCAGTGTTCATGGTGATTTTGCTGGTCGCCGTGGTCGCCGCCCGTGGCACCCTGCGCCAGGGCCCGCCGATGCGTTGGGGTGATGCCTTTACCACCGACTCGAACTTCGTCAACCAGTTGGGCCTGAACGGCACCCTGACCCTGATCGACGCCGCCAAGAGCCGCTTCGGCGAAGACCGCGCCAACATCTGGAAGCCGGTGCTGGAGCAGAACCTGGCCACCCAGACAG
Organism: Pseudomonas sp. GM84; assembly: GCF_000282535.1. Taxonomy (GTDB): domain Bacteria; phylum Pseudomonadota; class Gammaproteobacteria; order Pseudomonadales; family Pseudomonadaceae; genus Aquipseudomonas. The sequence goes on from NZ_AKJC01000095.1 coordinate 7,150, forward strand.
TGCGTGAGCAGCTGCTGACCCCGAACGACACCCTGGTCGATGCCGACGAGGCTGCCATCCGCCGTGACTTCGTGCCACCGGCCGAGCGTACCCTGCCGATCAAGAACGTCGTGGTGATCCTGATGGAAAGCTTCGCCGGCCACTCGGTCGGTGCCCTGGGCAGCCCGAATAACATCACCCCTTACTTCGACAAGCTGGCCAAGGAGGGTCTGCTGTTCGACCGCTTCTTCTCCAACGGCACCCATACCCACCAGGGCATGTTCGCCACCATGGCCTGTTTCCCGAACCTGCCAGGCTTCGAATACCTGATGCAGACCCCGGAGGGCGGCCACAAGCTGTCCGGCCTGCCGGCACTGCTCAGCGCCCGCGACTACGACGATGTCTACGTCTACAACGGCGACTTCGCCTGGGACAACCAGTCCGGTTTCTTCGGCAACCAGGGCATGACCACCTTCATTGGCCGTAACGACTTCGTCAACCCGGTGTTCTCCGACCCGACCTGGGGCGTGTCCGACCAGGACATGTTCGACCGTGGCAACGAGGAACTGGCCAAGCACGATGGCAAGAAGCCGATCTACGCGCTGCTGCAGACCCTGTCCAACCACACGCCCTATGCGCTGCCAGCAGACCTGCCGGTCGAGAAGGTCACAGGCCAGGGCCGCCTGGACGAACACCTGACCGCCATGCGCTACTCCGACTGGGCGCTGGGCCAGTTCTTCGAGAAGGCGCGCAAAGAGCCGTACTTCAAGGACACCCTGTTCGTCATCGTCGGCGACCACGGCTTCGGCAACCAGCAGCAAGTCACCGAACTAGACCTGGGCCGTTTCAACGTGCCGCTGTTGCTGATCGCTCCGGGCATCCAGGAGAAGTTCGGTGCGGTCAACCACACCGTCGGTACCCAGGTCGACATCGTGCCGACCATCATGGGCCGCCTCGGTGGCGAGACCCGCCACCAGTGCTGGGGCCGCGACCTGCTCAACCTGCCGGAAGGCGACCAGGGCGTTGGCATGATCAAGCCGTCGGGCAGCGAGCAGATCGTCGGCCTGGTCGAGGGTGACCGCATCCTCATCGAGTCGAAGGACATGAGCCCGCGCATGTACCGCTACCAGTTGGGTCGCGAGTTCAAGGCCGAGCTGATCGAAAGCCCGGACCAGCCGGAAATGCTCAAGAAGCTCGAGGCGTACATCCAGACCGCGACCAAGAGCTTGCTGGACAACACCGCGGGTGTAGTGCACGGCACACCTAAGTAAGTGTGCCCCTTATCGCCGGCAAGCCGGCTCCCACAGGTACAGCGCATACTGCACCTGTGGGGGCCGGCTTGCCGGCGATAGGGCTACTACTGAACTCAGCTGACTGAACAAATCCCCCCGCCCACGGTCAAGCAATTACAGGCATCACCCCGGTGTTCTCTGCTTGAGGGCTATTCAATGAAAGAGTGGGAAGTCATCTTTGCCGACCAGAAAGGCGAGCCGACCACGCTGCTGATGCACGGTGAACAGTGCCCCAGCGAGGAAGAGGCGGCCCGCGCCATTCGTTCGCATCTGTTTCCGGTCATGGATGAGCTGGACCTCAACGACTTCCAGGACCGCGCCCCATCCCCCACGGCACGCTGGCTCAAGGAGCAGAACGGCGTGATCATCACCAGCATCAAAGAAGCACCCTGACCCGCAGGTTGGCGTGGTGCCCTGGCAGGCACTACGCTGGTGGGAGGTGTCGGCCTTTTCTGCGGGGCGGCACCCATTCAGTTCGCGTCTTGCATCAGCTCGATCTGCCGGATGTGTCGGCAGGTGCGTAGTGCACGGAAAGTCTATCCATCGCTTTATTCGGGAGGACGATTCATGAGCAGCCAGAACGACGATATCAGCAGCAATGTCCTGCGCCAGATGAAAGCTGGCGGTTTTGACTTCACCCGCATCCATCCCATCGAGTTCTACGCGGTATTTCCCGACGAAGTCAACGCGCGGCGGGCGGCTGGGCAGTTTCAGGGCGAGTCGCTCAATGCTCAGGTGCATGAGCGGGACGATGGCGTGTGGCACCTGGAGCTGAGCAAGGTCATGTATGCCACTTACGGGGGCATCGGTGACTTCGAGGAGCGGTTCGAGCAGGTCGTTTCACCTTACGGCGGAGAGGTCGAAGGGTGGGGCGTCAAGCACGAACGGCCGATTGCCTGAATGTTGCGGTGGCTTCTTCGCGGGACTAGCCCGCTCCCACAGGCGTTTCACTGAATCTGAAAACACTGGGGTACCTGTGGGAGCGGGCTTGTCCCGCGAAGAGGCCACCGCAAGCTCAAGGCTTGCGCTTGGCCATATGCCCCAGATAAGCCAACAAGGCATCCAGCTCCTGCTCGCTCAACACACTTTCGGCAAACCCCGGCATCCGCGCCTGCGGCCATTGCCGCAAGCTTTGCGGGTCACGTATGTACTGGCGCAAGAACGCCGGCTGGAAATACTCGGTCGGGTTGTGCGGCACATTCAAGTCCGGCCCGAACTGCGCATCGCCCGCGCCATTGAGCCGATGGCAGGCCAGGCAATTCTGCTGGAACAAGGCAAACCCTTGGCGCACGGGGTCGTTGGCCGGCAGTTTCGCGTCCGGCACCAGCGCCGGGAAGCGCTGTTCGACGGGGGCCAGGCGGCGGATCGTGGCGATCTGGAACGGCCACTGCTCAGGCCGGATGCCGCTCGCCTGTGGGTCGGTCCATACCAGATAGAACGGCCCGGCACTGGGTTTGCCGGTGCCCAGTGCTGGCCAAGGCCTGGCCGGATCTTCAACCGCCAGCCAGGCGCGTGCAGGGCCGTCCTGCAGCAACGGTCCGGCGGGCATTTCGGCCGCAAAGCCATCGAGTGCCACGGCCTGCAGGTGGTCATCGGCATCGATGCCTTGCAGCAGTGTGCCCAGAGGCACGGCGCGATAGCGCATGGGCCGCTTATAGGAAACGTCCTGTTCGATGGTGATTTCCTGGGCTTGTGCAAGCAATTCGGCGCTGTCCAGCTGGCGCGGCGCGCCGCCCAGCTCCAGGTGCAACTGCGCCGCCGACAGCGGCAGGCTAGCGAGCAAGGCAAGCAGGGCAAGGCAACGGCGCATAGGCAATCTCCAACCATCAAGGCCGGCAGATTACCTGTGCATTGCCAGTGAAGGCCACAGCCACCGTCATCCGAACAAGCGTGTAAGGTTCGGCAGAATCAGCAGCAAAGTCGTGGCGAACAGAATGAGCCCAGCTTGGCGAAGTTTCGATTGTCTGAACATGGCGGACCGCCTTCTTGTTGTTATTCCTGAATACCCGTTTGGCTTCCTGTCACGTTGGGGGTCGATCACAGTGGCGTGCTGCACGCCGGTACTGAATACCTCTTGAAATCGATATACAACCAACAGTAGGGGCAACGTCATCCCTGTTTCAGAACCCTTTGTTCTATTGAGTAAAATTGAAATCGCTTTCTGCTATGAGGCCAAGGGCCAGCTCGCTGGCATGTCCTTCCTAGACGGCTGCACTTGCGGGTAAAGTTGTCCGACAAAATGTGACCGTTCGTCAGTGCAGCCTACTTGCTTGTACGTGTCTTTCGCGTCAGTCTCTACAACAGATTCCCACTCATGTCGTTCAGGACTATCCCTATGTCGTTACGCATCTGCATCCTTGAAACCGATGTCCTGCGACCGGAGTTGACCGCGCAGTACCAGGGCTACGGAAGGATGTTCGAGCAGCTCTTCTCGCGGCAGCCGATCGCAGCCGAGTTTTGTGTGTACAACGTGATGAACGGCGACTATCCCCCCGACGAAGCGCGCTTCGATGCCTACCTGGTGACGGGCAGCAAGGCCGACTCGTTCGGCACCGATCCCTGGATCCAGACGCTCAAGGCCTACCTTTTGAAGCTGTACGAGCGTGGCGAGAAGCTGCTGGGTGTGTGCTTCGGCCATCAACTGCTGGCGCTGACCCTGGGGGGCAAGGCCGAACGTGCCGACAAAGGTTGGGGTGTGGGCATTCACCGGTACTCGCTGGCGGCGCATGCGCCGTGGATGGACCCGGAAGTGTCCGAGCTGACCCTGCTGATCAGCCACCAGGATCAGGTCACCGAGCTGCCGGAGGGTGCCACGGTGATCGCCTCGAGCGATTTCTGCCCGAACGCGGCGTACCACATTCGGGATCAGGTGCTGTGCTTCCAGGGGCATCCGGAGTTCGTCCATGACTACTCGCGGGCGCTGCTCGATGCGCGTCAGGATTACCTGGGTGACGAGGTGTACCACAAGGCGGTGGCGAGCCTGGCGAGCGAGCACCAGGGCGATCTGGTGGGCGAGTGGATGATGCGATTCGTTCAGCAGACGGGCAAGGCTGGCGATAGCGCGGCCTGATCATGTTTGGGGCTGCTGCGCAGCCCATTCGCGGGACAAGCCCGCTCCCACAGGATTGCTACAGGCCATGAAGGCTGCAGGCATCCTGTGGGAGCGGGCTTGTCCCGCGAAGAGGCCCTACAGCCAGCCAGATCTCTTGAAGCTGGCATACAAGCCCGAACACCCCACCCCAATCACCCCCAGCACCACGAAATACCCGTACTGCCATCCCAGCTCCGGCATGTTCTGAAAGTTCATCCCGTAGATCCCGGCAATCGCCGTGGGAAACGCCAGGATGGCCGCCCATGCCGCGAACTTGCGCTGCACGATGCTCTGCCGTGACGACTCCAGCAGCATGCCGATCTCGATGGTCTGGCTGGCGATATCGCGGATCCCGGCCAAATCCTCCATCTGCCGCGTGACGTGGATTTGCACGTCGCGAAAATACGGGCGCATGTTCTTGTCGATGAACGGGAAGCTCAGCCGCTGCAGTTCCTCGCTCACTTCCACCATCGGTGCCACGTAGCGGCGCAAGCGCAGGATGTCGCGGCGCAGGCTGTGCAGGCGCCTGATGTCTTCTTCCTGCAGCGAACCACCGAGCACGCTTTGCTCCAGCTCTTCGATTTCCCCATGGATCGCTTCGCTGACCGGCTGGTAGTTCTCGGTGACGAAGTCGAGCAGGGCGTAGAGCACGAAATCTTCGCCATGTTCGAGCAGCAACGGCCGCGCCTCGCATCGCTGGCGCACCAGGGCATAGGATTTCGAGTGGCCATTGCGGCAGGTGATGATGTAACCGTTGCCGGCGAAGATGTGGGTTTCGATGAACTCCAGCTTGCCCTCATGGCGCACGGGCGAATACGTGACGATGAACAGCGCGTCGCCGAAGGTTTCCAGCTTCGGCCGACTGTGTTTTTCCAGCGCGTCCTCGATGGACAGTTCGTGCAGGTTGAACTGGCGCTGCAGGTTGGCCAGTTCCTCGGCGTTGGGTTCTTCCAGGCCGATCCAGACGAAATGCCCAGGCTTGCGCGCCCACTCGCTGCCTTCATCGATGCTGATGTTGGTGACCTTCCTGCCGGCGGCGTACACCGCCGATGCCACGACTCGACCCATGGTGATCCACTTGTTCGGTTGCACACGGGTTACAGCTTGGGCTGTAGTGGGCGCAAGAGCAACCTAGTGGTTGGCCAGCTCGCTTTCCATGCGGTCGATGCACTGCTGCATCTGCGTGCGGCACTGCTCGACCAGGGCCGGCACGTCCTGTTGGCTGAGTCCGGCGGTGGCGATCGGTGGCAGCGAGCGCACGATCACCGTGCGCTGGCGCCAGCTGTTCAGGCTCAGGCGGCGGGTGTAGCGGCTGACGCACACCGGCACGATCGGCACGCCGGCCTCGATGGCCATGTGGAAGGCGCCTTTCTTGAACGCCAGCAATTGCTCCTCGGGGTTGCGCGTGCCTTCCGGGAAGATCCAGATCGAGGTGTCGTCACGCAGGATCCGCGTGGTCACCTGCATGGCCTTGCGCGCCTGGTAGGCGTTGCTGCGATCGATCAGCACGTTGCCGCCGAGCCAGAACAATTGCCCGAACAGGGGAATCCAGCCGAGGCTCTTCTTGCCGATGGCAACGGTGCGTTGCGGCACCACATGGCCAAGGATGAACAGGTCGAAGTTGGATTGGTGATTGGCGACGATCACGCAGCCGGGCGGTTGGTCCCACAACGGGCCGACCTCGGCCTTGACCTTGATGCGCATCAGCCAGGTGGCGGGCACGCTGTAGAGGCGGGCGAACACGCGGCTGTTGTCGCGGTTGAAGGGGCGCAGCAGGCCGATCAGCAGACCGATGAAACCTACCAGCAAAAAGTGCAGCGCCAGCAGGAGCATGCGAAGGGAGTAGAGCATTGTACAACTCACACCAGAAGTCGCGGCGCAGTGTACGGATGTGCACTGGCGGGGGCAAACATCCAGGATGTGTCTGCACTGGCCTCTTCGCGGGACAAGCCCGCTCCCACAGGTGCCCCACCGAATCTGAAAGCAGTGGAACAACTGTGGGAGCGGGCTTGTCCCGCGAAGAGGCCGGTAGGGTCAGCCCATATGCCCCTGGTCCAGCCCGATCGCTTCATCCAGCGCATCGAGCAGCCCTTTGCGCACCTTCAGCTTGGTGTTCTTGTGCGCCAGCATGTTGAGCTTTTTCAGCTCGCGCGCCACGGCCAGGGCGGTTTCGTGCAGTTGCTCGGCCGGCACCACCTTGTCGAGGAAGCCGGCATCCAGCGCGTCCTTGGGCTCGAACATCTCGGCATTGATCACCGAGCGGTGGAAAGCCGCACGGCCCAGGCGGTCGCGCGCCAGCTCGATGCCCGCGTGGTGCATGGTCATGCCGATCTGCACTTCGTTCAGGCCAATCTTGTACGGGCCTTCGACACCGATCCGGTAGTCGGCCGACAGCAGCAGGAAGGCACCCTTGGCGACCGCGTGGCCAGGGCAGGCAACGATCACCGGGAACGGGTGCGACAGCAGGCGCCGGGCCAGGGTGGAGCCGGCGGTGACCAGACTGACTGCTTGCTGGGGGCCTGAAGTCATCACCTTGAGGTCGTAGCCGCCGGACAGGATGCCCGGCTGGCCGGTGATGATCACCACGGCCCGCTCCTGGGTGGCGCGGTCGAGGGCGGCATTGAAGGCAGCGATGACATCCGGGGAGATGGCGTTGACCTTGCCGTTGTTCAGGGTCAGGGTCGCGATGCCGTCTTCGGCGTGGTAGGTAATCAGCTCGCTCATGACAGAGTCCTTTAAGTGGCGTGGCGACGACGTTACCCAGCGGCGCGGGCCAGGTAAAGCAGCAAGGCTGACCAGCCAGTCAGCGCGCAGGCTCCACGCCTTGCCGCGCCGGGGCAGTGTGTTGACGACCAGTAAAAGCGCAGGCGAATTTGGCAGCATTGCCCTGGCGACCTCGGTTTTTCAGTGGGTTGGCTTAAATGCATGAAAAATTTGAAAAAAATGCTTGCCAAAGAAAAGCTCTTCCACTAAATTAGCGCGCCTCGACAGGGTGAAAGCCTTGAAGGGAAAACGGTGAAGTGTCCGAGTGGTCGAAGGAGCACGCCTGGAAAGTGTGTATACGAGAAATCGTATCAAGGGTTCAAATCCCTTCTTCACCGCCACATTCTGCGAAGAGCCCCCGAGCTGAAAAGTTCGGGGGCTTTTTGCATTCTGGGGCTGCTGCGCCGCCTGTGGGAGCGGGCTTGTCCCGCGAACCAGGGCGAAGCCCTGGCCATGCATCTGCATTGCCTGGGCCGGCCTTTTCGCGGGACAAGCCCGCTCCCACAATCCCCCTCAGAAGTCGACCGAAGCTGACAGCCGAGCCGTACGCGGCGCCCCCTGGAACAGATAGTTGTCGCCCAGGTAATCCCCCACATCCCGCCAATAGCGCTTGTCGAACAGGTTATCCACCGTCAGCCGCAGCACCGTGTCATACCCCCCGATACGTGTGCGATAGCGGCTACCGACATCGAACACGGTATAACCGCCCACCTCGACATTACCCGCCTGGCTCGCATACTTGCTGGCGCTGTAGCGGGCGCCGCCGAGCAACGCAAGGCCCGGCACCGGCAGGCTGTAGTCGGCCTGCACGGCGGCACGCAGGTTCGGCACGTTGATCGCCTGATGGCCCTCGTAGGCATCGGTGCCGCTGTTTTCGACTCGCGCGCGGATCGCCGCGGCGCTGGCCTGCACCTGCAGGTTCGAAGTCACCCAGCCGCTGGCGCCCAGTTCCAGGCCAATGTTTTTCTGCTGCCCCTCCTGCACGTAGGTGAAGCTGCCATCTCCTTCCGGTCGCGCGTACTGGTACGCCTGACGGATCTGGAACAGGGCCGCGCTGAAACTCATGCCTTGCCAATCGCGCTTGATGCCGAGCTCCAGTTGGTGGGAAAGGGTGGGGGCGAGAATTTCAGCGGCGTTGCTGGCATACCACGGCGCCGTGCCGCCTGCCGACAACCCTTTGGCATAACTGGCGTACAGGGTGGTGTCGGGGCGCGGCTTATAGATGAGCGCGGCATTGGGTAGCAGCTGGTACTGCTGGGTATGGCGCCCGGCGACACCGTTTTCGTCCCAGGTCTGTTCGTCCAGGCGCACTTCACGGGCGCCGAGCACGGCCTGCCAGTGTTCGCTGAACGTAATACGGTCGCTGACGAACAGCCCGTACTGGCGGCTGTCGAGGCGGCGTTCGCTAGCGCCGATCGGCTTGTCCGAAGGCGGCACGGCCGGTGCGCCGGTGTAGATATTGCCGCTGCCGACCAGCTCGTTGTAATAGGGGCGCTGGTCGAGGGTGCGGCGTTGCGCGCTGCTGCCGACGGTCAGCTCATGGCCGACGCCGAATGCGTCGAAGCGGCCGTTGAGCATGGCCTGGACTTCATCGGTACGGCGCGTGTCGTCGGGGCTGCGGAAATCGTAGATGTCGTAGTCGCCCTCCGGGCTGAAGTGCGACTGCCAGCCGCCTTCGCTGCCCCAGGCAAAGGCGCTGTAGTCATCGATGACCACTTTGCTGCGAGAAGCACTGAGGGTGCCGCTCCAGGCATCGCTGAATCGATATTCGAAGCGCCCGCCCAGGTTCAGCGAGTCGTTTTGCACAGGTTTGGCCCAGTGCTGATAGGCCAGGCGGTCATCGGGGTCGATGCCGTGGGGCACCTCGGTACCGCCGAGAAGCTGATAACCGGGCACCGAGCGCTGCTCGCGGTGCTGGTACTCGGCATCCAGCTGCAGGGTGGCCGCGGGGCTGATCTGCCAGTCGAACGCCAGTGAGGCGAAGTCGCGCTTGCCATCGGCATGGTCCACATAGGAGCGGATGTCCTCGTGGGCCAGGTTGGCGCGCAGACCGAACTGGCGCTCGCTGCCGAACCAGCCGCCGAGGTCGGTGGCCAGGTAGCGTTCACCCTGCTCGTTGGTCGAGACCGTCACGCTGTGCACATCCTCGGCGCGCTTGGTCACGTAGTTGATCAGCCCGCCGGGCTCCGACACACCGCTTTGCAGCCCGGACAAGCCTTTGAGCAATTCGACCTGCTGCTTGTTTTCCAGCGCTACGTTCTGCTCGCCGGCGATGGTCTGGCCATTGATGCGGTAGCTGCTGGCGGCATTGAGCTCGAAGCCGCGAACGTTGAAATTCTCGTAATAGCCGATGGGCGCGTAGCTTTCGCCGACCGAGGCGTCGCTGTGCAGGACTTCGCTGAGCAGGCGCACCTGGCGGTCTTCGATCAGCTGCCGGTTGAACACGCTGACCGCCGCGGGCGTATCGAGCAGCGGCGTGGGCTGGAACCCGCCCACCGAGGCTTCACGCGCCTGGTAGCTCTCGTCGCCGTAGGTGTCGGAAACCTGCAGTGGGGCCAGCACGATACTGTCCTCGGCCATTCCATTGGGGCAGTGCAAGGCCAGGCCCAGGCTGAGCAGGCTCAGGGGCAGGCGAGGGTGAGGCAGGGGCATTACCGGGTCCTTGAATGGCGAAAACCGCATCGCGCCTTCCCAGGAAAGGCGCGGTGCGGTCAAAAGGTCGCCATGTTACCCGAAGCGCCTCAGTCCGAGTTGGCGGCCCGCTGGTGCTGACGCCAGCTGTCGTCGATCTTCGACCAGGTCTTGCCGTCGGTGATCGCCATCAACTTGCGACCATCCTTGAAGGTGGCAAGGAAGGTGGCTTCTTCTTCTTTGCCGCCCAGCCAGAGCCCGGCCAGCAAGCCCACTGGGCCGGCCACCAGGGCGCCGGCAACGCCCCAGCCGATGGCAGTACCCAGGCTGCGGTTGAATTCCAGGCTGGCAAGGCGCAGCTCGCTGATGCGGGCCAGGGAGATCCGCTCGCCAGGCGAGGGGCTGCGCGGGGTTTTGAGTGTGAGCGATCCGTTGCGAAATTCACCTTCACCTTGCAAGAAATCGCCGGATTGCACCGTGAGTCTTGTCATTGAGTCGTCCTGTCAGTGATAGGGCTTTGACCAGCGCCTACTGAGCGCCGCCGGGGCAGGCAAGTCAACGAGCAGGCGACGGAGGGTAGCGGTGCTATGTCGCGGGAGCCTGCATGGCGCGTTGGCGCTTGCGCTCGGCGCAAGCCCACACCACCAGTGCCAAAGCCCCGATCGACAATCCGGCGACCACGATGCCCATCCAGCCCTGATGCTGGAACAATTGCGTACCCAGCAACGAGCCTAGCGCGCCGCCGATGAAATAACAGGTGATGTAGCCGGCATTGAGGCGTGTGCGTGCTTCAGGTCGCAGCGCGATCACGGCATTCTGGTTGCTCACGTGCACCAGTTGCACGGCCAGGTCCAGCACCAGCACGCCCAGCAGCAAGGCCGCCAGCGACTGCTGAGCAAAGCCCAACGGTACCCATGCCAGCAACAAGGCCACCAGGCCCACGGTAGTGCCCAGTGAGCCCTTGCCGCGGTCTGCCAGGCGCCCGGCCCAGTTGGCCGACAGCGCACCCGCCGCACCGGCCAGGCCGAACAGGCCGATCACCGCATCGGAATAGTGGTAGGGCTCGCTGGCCAGGAGAAATGCCAGGGGCGTCCAGAACAAGGCAAACAGGCTGAACGCCAGCAGGCCCAGCAGCGAACGCAGGCGCAGCACCGTCTCTTGCGCGAACAAGCGAAACACCGAGCCGATCAGCGCGGGGTATTTCAGTCCGGCATGGCTGTTGTGTTGCGGCAGGCTGCGGTACAGGGCGATGGCGGTCACTGCCATGAGCGCGGCGGCCAGCACATAGATGCTGCGCCAGCCGCCCAGTTCGGCCATGAAGCCTGCGGCGGTTCGAGCCAGCAAAATGCCCAGCAGCAGGCCGCTCATCAGCGTGCCCACCGCACGGCCGCGTTGCTCGGGTGCGCTCAAGGTCGCGGCGAGGGGCACAAGGATTTGCGCCACTACCGAGAACAGGCCGGTGAGCACCGTGCCAAGCAGCAACCAGGGCAGGCTGGGTGCGCAGGCGCTGATGACCAGGCCCAGCGTGGAGATCGTGGTCATCACCACGATCAGTCGGCGTTGCTCGAACAGGTCACCCAGGGGGGCCAGTAACAAAAGGCCGGCGCCGTAGCTGAGCTGGGCGGCAATGATGATGCTGCCGGCGCTGGCGGTGCTCAGGCCAAACTGCTCGGCGATGCTGTGCAGCAGCGGTTGGGCGTAGTAGTTGCTGGCCACGGCCAGGCCGGTGGCGGTAGCCATCAGCAGGATCAGGGCACGACTTAAGGTCGGGGCGTTCATGGCAATCTCGTTGCGGGCAGTGGGGGTGGCAATCAGTATCTGGAACGATAGGGCATGACACCAATGTATAGTTTTCAGCTTATCCATCTCGAAAGCAGATAGATCAATGAACCTCAAGCAGCTCGAATATGCCTTGGCCGTGGCCGACACCGGCAGCTTCACCCGCGCGGCCGAACGCTGCCATGTGGTGCAGTCGGCACTCAGCCACCAGGTGGCGCGTCTGGAGGCGCGGTTGGGTGTCAGCCTGTTCGAGCGTAGTTCGCGCCGGGTGCGCCTGACGCCAGCTGGCGAAGCCTTCGTGCTGAGCGCCCGCCCTGCCGTCGAGGCCGCAGGGCGGATTGCCGATGACGTGGCCGCCGCCTGCGGCCAGGTACGTGGGCGGCTGTCGATTGGCGAGATCAGTTCGCTCACTGCGCTGGACCTGGTCGAGCTGCTTGCGGTATTCCACGACCGCTACCCGGATGTGGACGTGCGTTGGCTCACCGCCAAGAGCGAGTGGCTGGTGGCCGACGTGTGTGAGCGGCGCCTGGATGTGGGCTTTATCGGCTTGTGGCAGGGCGAAGTGCTGCAGGGCGTACAGCACCGTCTGCTGGCGCGGGAAGAATTGGTGGCGTTGCTGCCGCTGGGCCATCGCCTGGCGGGCAGGGCGCAGCTGGCGCTGGCCGATCTGGCCGACGAAGTGCTGGTGGACTTTCCGGAGGGTACGGGGGCGCGGCGGCAGACCGATGAAGCCTTTCAGGCGGCGGGGCTGGTGCGGCGGGTGCAGTTCGAGATCGGGCATATGCGTCTGGTAGAGAAGTTCGTGCAGCGTGGCATGGCCGTCGGGCTGGTGCCCGAGCGGGTTGCGCAGGGCACCCAGGGGGTAGCGGTCGCGCGGCTGGCCGATGCGCCGGTGCGGCATTTGTATGCGGTGTGGTCGAACAGCCCTACACCCGCGGCGCGGGCGTTTCTGGAGATGCTGGAGCAGCACCTGATGGCAGGCTGAAAGGGGGATGCCGCTACTAGCCTTTGCGTAGGGCTGTAGCGGCAACCCATTCGATCACGCTGCGAAGCCACCGTCGGCGGTCAGGCTGGCCCCGGTGATGTACCCGGCTTCTGGCCCTGCCAGGTAGGCGACGAAGCTGGCAATCTCGTCCGCCTGCCCGTAGCGCCCGATCGCCATCAGCGGGATCAGGCTCTCGGCGAATTCGCCACTGGCCGGGTTCATGTCGGTGTCCACCGGCCCCGGTTGCACATTGTTCACGGTAATCCCCTGCGGCCCCAGGTCACGTGCCATGCCTTTGGTGAGGCCGACCAGCGCCGACTTGCTCATGGCGTACGGTGCCCCGCCCGCAAACGGCATGCGCTCGGCATTGGTGCTGCCGATATTGATGATGCGCCCGCCCTGGCCCATGTAACGAGCGGCGGCCTGGCTGGCCACGAACACGCTGCGCACGTTGATCGCCAGGGTGCGGTCGAAGTCCGCCAGGTCGAATTCGGCCAGCGGTGCTACCGCCAGTACGCCGGCGTTGTTGACCAGGATGTCGAGGCGGCCGAAGGCTTTGACGGTGTCGTCCACCGCCAGCTGCACGGCGGCGGCATCGGCACTGTCGGCGCGCAGGGCGAGGGCCTTGCCGCCGGCTGCCTGGACTTCCTCGGCCAGGGCCTGGGCCGGGCCTTCGGAGCTGACATAGGTGAAGGCTACCTGTGCGCCTTCACGGGCCAGGCGGCGAACGATGGCGGCGCCAATACCACGCGAACCGCCCTGGACCAGGGCCACTTTGCCTTCGAGTGTAAGTTGCTTGGACATGCTGATCTCCTGCTGGAAGCAAGGCCGAATGCCTTGGATGGGCGCAGTATCGACTGTTGATTAGCAACTGATAAGATCTCAATCACTATCAGCAGAGTGAACCTTTGGTTGGTAATCATGGCCACAGAATCCTTCAGCGCCCTCGAGTGTTTCATCCGCAGCGCCGAGGTCGGCAGTTTCGCCGAGGCGGCCAGGCGCCTGAGCCTGACCCCGGCGGCAGTGGGCAAGCATGTCGCCCAGCTGGAAGCGCGCCTTGGGGTGCGGCTGTTCCAGCGTAGTACGCGCAAGCTGACCCTGACCGAAGCGGGGCAGCGTTTTCTCGGTGAAGTGAGTGACAGTTTCCGTACCATCCAGTACGCGGTCGCCAACCTGGCCAGTGCCGAAGGCCAGCCGGCGGGGCTGTTGCGGGTGAGCATGGGCACGGTGTTCGGCCGGCTTTATGTGCTGCCGCTGCTCGGCGAGTTCCTGCGCCGTTACCCGGCGATCACGCCGGACTGGCATTTCGACAACCGCCAGGTCGACCTGATCGGCCAGGGTTTCGATGCCGCCATTGGCGGTGGTTTCGAGCTGCCGCCCGGGGTGGTGGCGCGCAAGCTGACGGTGGCACACCGGGTTTTGGTGGCGTCGGCTGGGTACTTGGAGCGGCACGCGCCGATCGAAGATCCGCAGATGCTGCAGCGCCATGACGGGATTTTGATCCGCTCACCGCAAACCGGGCGTGTGCGCTCGTGGCCGCTGACCAGTCGCGGGCAGGAGCAGCAGCCATTGCTGTTGCGCCAGGCGATGACCATGAGCGATTCGGATGCGGCTTGCGCGGTGGCCGTGCAGGGCTTGGGCATCGCCCTGGTCAGCTTGCCGTTTGCCGTGCCTTACCTGGACAGCGGGGCGCTGCAGCGGGTGTTGCCGGACTGGTATGTGGACGATGGGCATATCAGCCTGTACTACGCCGGGCACAAGCTGTTGCCGGGGAAGACCCGGGCGTTCATCGACTTTGTGGTGGAGCAGTTTGCCGAGCGGGGGTTGGCCGGGCGGTTTGATGCGTTGGCGCCGGCTTAGAGTTCTTTTGGCTGGTCCGGCCTCTTCGCGGGACAAGCCCGCTCCCACAGATTCACCACTGTATCGGAATTCAGTGAAGGATCTGTGGGTGCGGGCTTGTCCCGCGAAGAGGCCGGTTCAGACAACTTCAGTGACGAAGAAAACCTGCGTACCCAGGCTCACCTCATCATCGATCCTCTTGCCTACCAGCAATTGCCCCAACGGCGAGCGCGGGGTGATGACGGTCACCAGTTCCGCGCCCTCGCCAATCTTCAACCCGGCCGCCTCCGGCCCGAGGAACAGCAACCGCTGCGCGCCATCCTCATCCTCCAGCGTCACCAGGTTGCTCACCTGCACACCGCGCGTCGGGTCATAGTCACGCAACAGCAACTGCTGGTAGGTCAGCAACGCCTGGCGAATCTCGGCCGTGCGCCGGGCCTGCCCGGTGGCCAGGTACGACGCCTCCAGGCCCAGGGTGTCGTACTTGTTCTCGGCGACGTTCTCTTTGGCGGTGGCGGCTTCGTAGGCAGTCTGGGCGGCGCGGCGCAAGACTTCCATATCCGCTTCCAGCGCGGCATTGATGCGGGTGAGCAGGGTGGTCTTGTCCATGATCAGTAACAGAACTCCAGCACGTTGGCCTGGCTCTTGTCGGTCGGTGCAGTGCGGTTCTGCGACAGCCAGAACTGGCACTTGGGGCTGTTCAGGTTGCGTGGGTTGCCCTGAGCGGCCTCGGCGGCCTGCTGCAGCTCCTGCTTGTGCAGGATGTCCTTGTAGCGATCGAACATCTGGGCTTGCGCATCCGCAGGTTGCGCGGGCGCGGGCCGCGCAACGGCCGGGGTGACAGCCTGGGCCAGCGGTTGCACCTGCTCGGGCCACTGCTGCACGGCCAGCCACAGGCTCAAGGCGATGGCCACGGCCCCCAGCCACAGGCCGAACGCCACGCAGAGGATAAGCTGCAGTGGCTTGAGGGTGATCTTCAGTTCACGATGGCGGGGCATGGCGGCCTCCTGGCAGGGCGGGTCGAGGGGCCATTGTCGCATGGCATCGGGCGGAATTTCAGTGCCGGTACTTTTGTCGGCGACAATTTGGCCGCAGAATTCGCGGTTTTGGCGCAGGCAGTGGGATGGGCACATGAAGGTCACCTGGGACATTTTCTGCACCGTCGTCGACAACTATGGCGATATCGGTGTGACCTGGCGCCTGGCGCGGCAACTGGTGGCCGAGCACGATCTGGCGGTGCGCTTGTGGGTGGACGACCTGAACGCCTTCGTGCCGATGTGCCCGGGCGCTGACGCCGCGGCGGCGCAGCAATGGCAGGAGGGGGTCGACGTGCGCGCATGGCCGGCCGCGTGGCAGCCTGTGCAGCCGGCCGAGGTGGTCATCGGTGCCTTTGCCTGCCAGTTACCGGCGCAATACATCGACGCGATGCGCGCCCTGGCCACGCCGCCGTTGTGGCTGAACCTCGATTACCTCAGCGCCGAGGACTGGGTCGAAGGTTGCCATGGCCTGCCGTCGCCCCAGCCCAATGGCCTGCGCAAGGTGTTTTTCTTTCCTGGTTTCACCGACAAGACCGGTGGGCTGCTGCGTGAGGCCTCGTTGCTGGCGCGGCGGGACGCGTTGCAGCAGTCTGCCCAGGCGCGCACGGCATTCTTGCAGGGGCTGGGCGTACAGGTGCAGGACGAGGCGCAACTGATTTCGCTGTTCGCCTACGAAAACCCGCACCTGGGCGCCTGGCTCGATGCGCTGGCCACGGACACCTGCGCCACGCACCTGCTGGTGCCGCGCGGGCGTATCCTTGACGACCTTGGCAAGTGGCTCGGCGAGCCTGGGTTGAAGGTGGGCGACCTGCACCAGCGCGGCGCGCTGACCGTGCAGATCCTGCCGTTCGTCAGCCAGGACGACTACGACCGCCTGCTCTGGTGCTGCGACTTCAATGCGGTGCGCGGCGAAGACTCGTTCGTGCGCGCGCAGTGGGCCGGGCGGCCCATGCTCTGGCACATCTATGTGCAGGAGGAAAATGCCCATTGGGAAAAGCTCGACGCGTTCCTTGGCCATTATCGCCAGGGCTTGTCGGACGATGCCGCGCAGGCGCTGATGGCATTGTGGCGTGCGTGGAACATGGGCAACGACATGGGCCAGGCCTGGCAAGGAGCCCGCAAACACTGGGCGGAACTGCAGCAGCATGCCCATGACTGGGCGGCCCGGCAGGCCGCTCGGCCGGACCTCGCCAAGGCGCTAGTACAGTTTTACCGAAATTCGCTATGATACGCGGCCTCGATTTTTATAAATCCATCCAGATTCGGATACTTCGTAATGAAAACTGGTAAAGAACTGAAACCCGGTACCGTACTGCGGATCGACAACGACCCGTGGCTGGTCCAGAAAGCCGAATTCACCAAGTCGGGTCGCAACAGCGCGATCATGAAGACCAAGCTGAAGAACCTGCTGACCGGCTACAAGACCGAAACCGTCTACGGTGCGGACGACAAGCTGGACGACGTGATCCTGGATCGCAAAGAAGCGACCCTGTCGTTCATCAGCGGTGACTCGTACACCTTCATGGACACCTCCGACTACACCATGTACGAACTGAACGCCGAAGACATCGACGCCGTTCTGCCGTACATCGAAGAAGGCATGGAAGATATCTGTGAAGCCGTCTTCTTCGAAGGCCGCCTGGTATCGGTTGAACTGCCGACCACCATCAGCCGTCAGGTTGTCTACACCGAGAACGCTGCTCGCGGCGACACCTCCGGCAAGGTCATGAAGCCTGCCAAACTGAAGAACGGCACCGAGATCCAGGTTGCCGACTTCATCCAGATCGACGAGTGGATCGACATCGACACTCGCGACAACAGCTTCAAGGGCCGTTCCAAGAAGTAATTCTTCTTGTGATGAGCACAAAAGAACCCGGCCTTGGCCGGGTTTTTTTGTGCCTGCAATTTCACAATCCGAAATCTTGCGCGATCCCTGTAGGAGCTGGCTTGCCAGCGATAGGGCCCTGACAGGCAATTCAAGTTGCCTGCCCCGGCCTCATCGCCGGCAAGCCGGCTCCTACAGGGAAAGTCAGGGGCTTCAGACTGTTACGTTCAACCGCACATCCACATTGCCGCGGGTAGCGTTGGAGTACGGGCAAACCTGGTGCGCTTTCTCCACCAGACTTTCTGCCTCGGCCTGGGCCAGCCCCGGCAGGTTGATGTTCAGGTCGATATCCAGGCCGAAGCCACCGGGGATCTGGCCAATGCCTACCTTGGCGGTGATCGATGCGTCGGCGGGCAGCTGTTTTTTCTCCTGACCGGCGACGAACTTCAGTGCGCCGATGAAGCAGGCCGAGTAGCCGGCCGCGAACATCTGCTCGGGGTTGGTGCCGTCACCGCCCGCGCCGCCCAGTTCCTTGGGGGTGCTCAGCTTGACTTCCAGCTTGCCGTCGCTGGAGCGGGATTTGCCGTCGCGACCGCCGGTGGAGGTGGCTTCTGCGATGTACAGGGGAGTGACCTTTTGCATGGTGAACCTCGCGAGTGTGCTGGGCGCTCTGGTCGATGCAGAGGCGCCGGGTGGGTACGGGATTTAACTTAGCGCGCAATTAGTTTGCGCGCAAGATAAATACTCGCCGTCCATCGGAACGGGCATCTCACAGCTTAGCCCTCAGAGGTGTTTTTGCAGGTTTTCGCGCAGGTCCAGCAGGTCGGCCTGCAGCTGCTGCAGGCGTTCAAGGCTGCGTCCGCTGGCCTTGAGAATGCACGGTGGCACCGCTTTTGCCTGCTGTTGCAGGGCGCGCCCCTTGTCGGTCAAGTGCACCAGCACCACCCGTTCGTCCTCGCGACTGCGGTTGCGCTCGAGCAGGCCTTCGCTTTCCAGGCGCTTGAGCAGAGGCGTGAGCGAACCGGGGTCGGTCAGCAGGTGCTGGCTGATTTCGCCCACCGTGCGGCCGTCCTGCTCCCACAGCACGAGCATGGCCAGGTACTGCGGGTAGGTCAGGCCCAGTGCCTGAAGCAGGGGCTTGTAGACCTTGGTCATCAGCAACGAGGTGGAGTGCAGGGCGAAACAGACCTGGTTGTCCAGCAGCAGCTCGTCACAAGAGGCTTGGGTGTCGGCGTTCATGCAGGTCCTTGAATGTCATCGATAGAGAAATCTAGCACGCTGATGGTTAGTGCGCTCATTGCCAGCGTAGTTCGCTGCGCAAGGCCAGGTCCCAAGGAGGGATCGGACTGAAGCGGCTCTTGAGGAATTCGAGCAGCAAGCGACTGCGAGAGTTCGTTTCATGTTCCAGACGGAGCGCATAAATACCGCTGGTCTCCGCAGCGGGCAGGCCGTTGTGGCAGAACAGCGGCACCAGTTCGCCGCGCAGCAGGTAGTCGCTGATCAGCCAGGTCGGCAAGTGGGCGATGCCCAGACCGGCAAGGGCGCCGAACAGCAAGGTTTCGGCGTTGTTGGCGGTCATGCGCATGCGCGAGGGGCGAAGCTGGCGCGGCTGGCCGTCGACCGTGAAGCGCCAGGCGAAGGGCGGTGCCAGGCCGTCCCAGTCCAGGCCGTCGTGCTCGGGCAGTTCGCTCGGACAATCGGGCATGCCGCGGCTGGCCAGGTAGGCAGGGCTGGCGCAGGCGATGCGCACCATGTACGCCAGCGGTGTGGCCACCAGTCGGGTATCGGCCAGAGGGCCGGCGCGCAGCACCAGGTCGACTTCGCCCAGGTGGCTGCCATGCAGGTCGACGAAGCTGTCGATCAACCGCAGTTGCACGTCCAGGCCCGGATAAGCCACCAGGAAGTCGGCGATGGCCGGTGCCAGGTGGCGGCGGCCGAAGGCGGCGGGCGCATCGATGCGAATCAGGCCTTCCGGGGCATTGCTCAGTGACACCGCTTCGGCGCGGGCCAGGCGCAGTTCCTCGATGATGCGCCGAGCGCGCTCGGCGAAGGCCTTGCCAGCGGGGGTCGCGCGCACCGCATGGGTGCTGCGGGTGAACAGGCGGCTGCCGACCGCGTTTTCCAGGTTGTCGATGCGCCGCGCCACGGCGGACGGGGTCAGCGGATGGCGACGGGCGGCGGCAGAAAAACTACCGGCCTCCAGTACATCGAGGAACAGGCTCAGTTGGTCGGTCAGGGTATCCGGGTTCATGGCAACTTCGCTTTTGCATAAAACGCATAGCCATTGTGCGTGGCTGTGCGTTTCCGTGCCAGCCCCCAATCGTTAGCATGCTCGCATTAACAACGCAGGCGGATGAGGCCCTGATGATCGAGTGGTTGCTGTATATCGCCTTGGGCGCTGGCCTGGGCACCTTGGGTGGGCTGTTCGGTATTGGCGGCGGGCTCATCGCGATCCCGGCCTTGGGTGTGTTGTTTGGGCTCGACCAGCAGTTGGCGCAGGGCACGGCGTTGGTCATGGTGGTGCCGAACGTGCTGCTGGCGCTGTGGCGCTACCACCAGCGCAACCGCATCGAACTGCGCCATGCGCTGCCGCTGGCGCTGTGCAGCTTCCTGTTCGCCTGGTTGGGCTCGATCTGGGCGGTGGGCATCGATGCCCAGTCCATGCGCCTGGGCTTCGTCGGTTTCCTGGTGGCGCTGGCGATCTGGAACGTGGCGCGGATGTTTCTCAAGGTGGCGCCGGCGAGCACCGAGTTGCGGTATCCCTGGCCTTGGCTTGGGGTGTTGGGAAGCTTTGCCGGGGCCATGGGCGGTTTGTTCGGGGTGGGCGGCGCGGTGGTGGCCACGCCGATCCTGACCAGCGTATTCGGCACGACCCAGGTGGTGGCGCAGGGGCTGTCGCTGGCGCTGGCGGCGCCGAGCACCACGGTGACGTTGCTGACCTATGGGGTGCACCAGAGTGTTGATTGGAGTGTGGGGATTCCGTTGGCGGTCGGGGGGCTGCTGAGTATCAGTTGGGGGGTGCGGCTGGCGCATGCGCTGCCGGAGAAGGTGTTGCGGGGGATGTTCTGTGGGTTTCTGGTGGTGTGTGCCGTGATGTTGGGGTTTGAGCTCTAGGGGGCTGCTTCGCAGCCCAATCGCTGGCAAGCCAGCTCCTACAGATACAGCGGTGCTCTCACTGTGGGAGCTGGCTTGTCGTGGCGACGAACCGCAGCGATTGGGGCGCGAAGCGCCCCCATGCTTCACTGGAACCCTTCGACGATGTAATCAGCCATGCAATCGGTAATGGGCGATTGGGTCTGCGTATTGCGCAGCAGCATCACATTGGCCACCGGCAACTGCGGCAACCCATCCTGCTCGCCAAGGATGCGGATATTGCCGCCAATCAAGCTCTGCAACTGCGCCGTCACCGCCAGCCCCGCGGTGATGATGGCGAATATCGCCGCCAGGCTGGGGCTGGTGTAGGCGATGCGGTACTCGATGCCCTGGGCCTCCAGGGCATTGCAGGTCCAGGCGCGGCAGAAGCAGTCGGTGTTGAACAGGGCCAGGGGTATCGGCCGTTGTTCCTGCGGACAGAAGCCTTCGGCAGCGGCCCACACCAGGCGTTCCTGGCGCAGCAGCTGGCCTATCTCGTTGCCCGGCTCGCGGGTGACGATGGTCAGGTCCAGGTCCTGGCGCAACATCAGCTGCTTCGACGAATCGCAATGCACTTCTACCTGTACCAGCGGATAGGCCTTGGCAAAGCTGGACAGGATGCTCGGCAGAAAGCGCATGGCGTAGTCGTCGGGTGTACCAATGCGCACCATCCCGACCATGTGCGGCATGCGCAGGGTATTGAACACTTCGCCATGCAGCTTGAGGATGCGCCGGGCATAGCCCAGCAGCACCTGGCCTTCGGCGGTCAGGCGCACCTGGCGGCCGTCGCGCTCGAACAGCTGGCGCTGCAGGATGTCTTCCTCCAGGCGCTTCATCTGCATGCTGACAGCCGACTGGGTGCGGTTGACCACTTCACCGGCGCGGGTGAAACCGCCTTGCTCGGCGATGGCGACGAAGGTGCGCAGCACGTCGGCATCGAGGCTTTGGTACTGGGACATTGCATCAATCTCCGAGATGGGTGGCATCAGAAACATTCGTTGGATTGATCTTAAGCCTGGCGTGAGACTGGAGCCATCAACACGGAGGGCTTCACGATGAAAGGTCATGTCAGCAGCATCCAGCATCCTGCCTTTTCCCTGAACCATCTTTTGCACGTCGCCCTTGGGCGGTCGCTGCGCTGGTACGAGCTGTACCGTCAACGCCGCGAGCTGGCCAGCCTGAGCGATGCGACATTGCACGACCTGGGGTTGAGCCGGGCGGATATTCAGCAAGAGGCCGATAGGCATTTCTGGGATGATCCGCTGCGCAAGTAGGCTAAGTTTGTCTGTGTACTCACTGGCCTCTTCGCGGGACAAGCCCGCTCCCACAGATACCCCACTGCCTTGAGAACAGTGGATTACCTGTGGGAGCGGGCTTGCCCCGCGAATGCAATGGATCATTCACCCCAAGGAGATCTGGCTTGCCTCTCGAGTTGTCCACCCGCCAGGCCCGTCGCCTGGCGCTATCCGCCCAAGGCTTCGGCAAGCAGCCTCCATCCCCCCCGACGCTGCCTGCCCTCAAGCGCATGCTGCAACGCCTGGGCGTGCTGCAGATCGACTCGGTCAACGCCCTGGTCCGCTCCCACTACCTGCCGCTGTTCTCCCGCCTGGGCGACTACGCTCCCGCCATGCTCGACCAGCTCGCCTGGGGCCGCGGCCGCCAACGCCAGCTGTTCGAATACTGGGGCCATGAGGCCTCGCTGCTGCCGCTGAGTCTCTACCCAATGCTGCGCTGGCGCATGGCCCACGCTGCCGACGGCCGTGGCATCTACCGCCAGCTTGCGCAATTCGGCCGCGAACGCCAGGACGTGATCGCCCGGGTGCTGGCGGCGGTGCGCGAACAAGGGGCCTTGGGCGCCGGCAGCCTGTCGACGCGCCAGGAACGGGCCGGCCCCTGGTGGGACTGGAGCGAGGAGAAGCATGCGCTGGAATGGCTGTTCGCCGCAGGCGAGGTGACAGTGGCGGGGCGACGTGGCTTCGAGCGGCTCTACGATGTGCCGGACAACGTGCTGCCACGGGCCATCCTCGATCAGCCCCAGCCTGGCGAAGCCGAAGCACACCAAGGCCTGATGCTGCACGCCGCCACCGCCTTGGGCGTGGCGACCGAACGCGACCTGCGCGACTACTTCCGCCTGGAACCCGCGCAGGGCAGGGCGGCGCTGGCCGAACTCATCGCCGATGGCCGCCTGCAAGCGGTCCAGGTGCAGGGCTGGAAGCAACCCGCCTATAGCGCAGGCACGCCACGCATCCCTCGGCGAATCGAGGCCAGCGCCTTGCTGTCGCCGTTCGATTCATTGGTCTGGGAACGCAACCGCACCGAGCGCCTGTTCGATTTCCGCTACCGGTTGGAGATCTACACGCCCGCCCACAAGCGTGTGTATGGCTACTACGTCCTGCCATTCCTGTTCGATGAACGCATCGCTGCACGTGTGGATTTGCGCGCCGAGCGGGCGCTGGGGCAGTTGGCGGTGCACGCCGTGCATGCCGAGGCAGACGGGTTGGGCGAGGTGGGGTACGAGACGCTGGCGGCGCAGTTGCTGCGCCTTGCCCGGTGGCTGGGCCTTGAGCGGGTGCAACTGAACTGCCCGCGCGAGGAGGGCAGCCAGTTGCGCCGGGCGTTGCTCAGCGCCGCACTTGCTTGAGGGTCTCGGCGATCAGGAACGCCAGCTCCAGCGACTGGTCGGCGTTCATGCGCGGGTCGCAGTGGGTGTGGTAGCGGTCTGACAGCGCATCTTCGGTGATCGGACGGGCGCCACCGATGCACTCGGTAACGTTCTGCCCGGTCATTTCGATATGGATACCGCCCGCATGGCTGCCCTCGGCCTGGTGCACCTGGAAGAACTGCTTCACTTCGTCGAGGATCTGCGCGAAGTCGCGGGTCTTGTAGCCGCTGCTGGCCTTGATGGTGTTGCCGTGCATCGGGTCGGAGCTCCACAGCACCTTGCGTCCCTCGCGCTCGACACTGCGGATCAGCCCTGGCAGGTGATCGCCGACCTTGCCGGCGCCCATGCGCACGATCAGGTTGAGGCGGCCGGGGTCGTTGTCCGGGTTGAGGGTGTCGATCAGGCGGATCAGCTCTTCAGGGTTCATGCTCGGGCCGACCTTGACCCCGATCGGGTTGTGCACCCCGCGCAGGAACTCGACATGGGCGCCGTCGAGCTGGCGGGTGCGGTCGCCGATCCACAGCATGTGCGCCGAGCAGTCGTAGTAGTCGCCGGTCAGGCTGTCCTGGCGCACGAAGGCTTCTTCGTAGTTGAGCAGCAGCGCCTCGTGGGCGGTGAAGAAGCTGGTTTCGCGCAGTTGCGGGGCGTTGTCCAGGCCGCAGGCGCGCATGAAGGCCAGGGTTTCGTCGATGCGGATGGCCAGTTGGTGGTACTTGTCGGCCAGCGCCGAGTTGGCGATGAAGTCGAGGTTCCACTTGTGCACCTGGTGCAGGTCGGCGAAACCGCCCTGGGCGAAGGCGCGCAGCAGGTTGAGGCTGGCAGTGGCCTGGTGGTAGGCCTGCAGCAGGCGGTCAGGGTCCGGCACGCGGCTTTTTTCGTCGAAGCCGATGCCATTGACGATATCGCCACGGTAGGCCGGCAGGGTGACGTTGCCGATGGTCTCGTCGCCCGAGGAGCGCGGCTTGGCGAACTGCCCGGCCATGCGCCCGACCTTGACCACCGGGCAGCCCGCGGCAAAGGTCATGACAATGGCCATCTGCAGCAGCACCTTGAAGGTGTCGCGGATCTTCGCTGCCGAGAACTCGGCGAAGCTTTCTGCACAGTCGCCGCCTTGCAGCAGGAAGGCACGGCCTTCGGTGACTTCGGCGAACTGCCGGCGCAGCTCGCGCGCTTCCCCGGCGAACACCAGCGGCGGGTAGCTGGCCAGGGTCTGCTCGACCTTGAGCAGGTGCTCGGCATCGGGGTAGGTCGGTTGCTGCTGGATCGGCAGGGCACGCCAGCTGTCAGGGCTCCACGGTCGGTTCATCACAGGCTCGGTATTGTCGGTTTGGGCATGCCTGCCATGGTAACAGTTGCCGCTGAGCTTGTTGCATCGAGGGTGTTGGCGGACAATGCGCGTTTTTGCGCGGGCAGGTGGCAGGTACATGGCGACGGAGCGGGAAGAGCGGCTGTTGGCCCGGGTCGAGGATGCCTTTGGCGTGATCAGCGTGTACGAGGTGGACGACTACCGCTTCCTTGAGTTCGGCGATGCCATCGAGCAGAGCTGCGTGTTTACCGCCGACCCCAGCTGGCTGGAGTACGACTACACCCGCGCCATGCTGGTCGGGGCGTTGTGCCATGCGCAGCCGGAGAGCGCGCTGTTTCTTGGCTTGGGGGCCGGTACGCTGACCCAGGCTTGCATGAAGTTCCTGCCGCTGGAAGACATCGAGGCGATCGAGCTGCGCGCGGACGTGCCGCGCCTGGCCATGGAATACCTGGGCCTGGATGACGACCCGCGGCTGTACGTGCGCATTGGCGATGCCCTGGAGCTGCTGCCCACGGCGGAGAAGACCGACCTGTTGTTCGTCGACCTGTACACCGACCACGGGCCGGGCGTCGGGCACCTGGCCTGGACCTTTCTGGAAAACTGCCAGAAGCAGCTCAATCCCGGCGGTTGGCTGGTGATCAACCAGTGGGCCAGCGATGACGGCAGGCCCCTGGGCGCGGCGCTGCTGCGCGGGTTGTACCACCGGCATTACTGGGAGCTGCCGGTGAAGGAGGGCAATGTGATCCTGCTGGTGCCGGCGGACCTGGATCAGGAACTGGACCTGGAGGGCGTGCGGGTGCGGGCCGAGGCGCTGGCGCCGCTGTTGGGGTATAGCCTTGAGGGGTTGATCCGGGAGATTCGGCCGGCGACCTGAAGATATGCTGTGTGGCTTGTGGCCCTATCGCCGGCAA